>NZ_CP161812.1:3922795-4224549 GCF_040801775.1 Luteolibacter sp. Populi | reverse complement strand
TCCCTACGCGATCGCGTCAGATCCTCAAGATCCGGCGAGGCGCTCCCGGATCCTCTCTGCAAGGGCTGCCAGATGCGGCATCGGGGCTCCGGCGGCCTGCGCGCGGCGCAGCGGGTCGGCCCAGATCGACTCATACTCGACCTCGCGGCCTTCAACGTAGTCGATCATGCTGGAAGGCCGGTAGGGGCCCATCGGGCGGGTGCGCTCGACATTGAATTCGATCAGGGAGTCCTCCAGCCCGAGGCCTTGGGCGCGGGCGGCGGCGATGACTTCCGCCATGAGTGCGCGGATCTCCGCTTCGATGGCGGGGTTCTTGAGAAGGTCCTCGGTGGTGACGCCGCCCTCGGCGATGGCGAGGCCGTTGAAGGGAATGTTCCAGACGAGCTTCTTCCACTGCGCCGCGGCGAGGCTATCGGCGGCATCGGCAGGAACCCCGGCGGCGGCGAAGCGGCGGGCGATCTCCGCGGCGCGCTGACGCTTGTCGTTGGCGAACTCTCCAATGCTGAGGCGGCCACCGGCGGTATGGCTGACGAAGCCGTGGCCGAGGCGGTTCAGGCAGACGAAGCAGAGCGCGCCGAGGACGCGCTCCGGTCCGGTGATCTCCGCGATGCGCTCGCAATTGCCGAGGCCGTTCTGAAGCGTGAGCACCTGGGTGCCGGGATGGAGTAGAGGCGGCAGGACCTCGGCGAGCAGGTGGTTCGAGGTGGCTTTCCAAGCGATGATCACGAGGTCCACCGGGCCGATCTCCTGTGGAGTGCGGAAGGCCTGGACCTCTTGGAGATGGAGATCTCCGGCGACGCTTTCGAGGCGGATGCCATCGGCCTTGATCGCATCGTAGTCGGAGCGGAGCAGGAAGCGGACGTCCCCGCCGGCGGCGGCGAGGCGCGCGCCGTAGTAGAGTCCTACCGCGCCCGCACCGACGACGGCGATTGATCCGAAGGTCCAGCTCACGCGCGAGGTTTAGGCGAGTGATGGCGCGCGGGAAAGTGAAACGCACCGGGAATGCGTTCAGCGCTTCAGCCAGGCATCCAGCAGGGTAGGCCAGACGGCGAGTTCGCCCTTGCCATTCATGCCGTAACCGTGGCCGCCCTTCTCGAACATGTGCAGGCTGGCGGGAACCTTGTGCTCCTTGCAGGCGGCGGCGAAGCTCAGGCTGTTGCGGCAGTCGACCCCGTCATCCGCGGTGGTGAGCAGGAAGACCGGCGGGCAGGCCGCCGTCACCTGCTTCTCGGTGGAGCATTTCTCCAGCAGCTCGGGGGATGGCGTCTTGCCGAGCAGATTGGTGCGGGAGCCACCGTGGGCGACCTCGCCCATGGAGATGACCGGGTAGATCAGGATCGAGAAGTCAGGGCGGCAGTCGAGCTTGTCGATGTCGTCCTTGCCCTCCTCCGGGAAGGTATCGGCGAAGCGGGTGGTGCAGAGGCTGGCGAGGTGGCCGCCTGCGGAAGAACCCATCACGCCGACTTTCTTGGGATCCACGCCCCACTCCGCGGCGTGTGCGCGGACGGTACGGATCGCGCGGCGGGCATCGAGGAAAGGCACCGGGAACTGGTAGCCGAGGGCGGGATTGCCGCTGACGCGGTACTTCACGACCACGCCGGTGATGCCGCGCTCGTTCAGCCACTTCGCGTAGTCGTGGCCTTCATGGTTCATGGCCAGCATGCCGTAGCCGCCGCCGGGAAAGATGACCACGGCTTGGCCGGTGTTCTTGTCCTTCGGGGCCGGGTAGGCGAAATACTGGGGAACCTCGATATCGCCGTAGCGCCAGCCGTCCGCGATCTTTTCAGTTCCGGCTGGCGGGGGCTTGGCACCAGGGGCTTCGTTGGGCCAGAGGGGGAGCCAATCGGCGGCGGCGGTCATGGCGAGGGCGAGAAGGATGAAGGCGGGTTTCATGAGCGGGGGAATACTGGCTAAGGGCCAAGAGAATTACCAATTACCAAGCACTAATTTCTAAATCGGGATGCGCTTCGCGGGGACGCTATTTTGTTAGAACGAGACGACCGGCGCGGCGGCGGAGGATGTGGTCGGCGGGGAGATTGACGGCAGGCGCGGCGGCGGGGTCGAGGAGGGTCAGGCAGCGTTGCAGGGCATCGCGGGAGAGGCCGGGAACGCCGGAACTACGGAGAAAATCGTAGATGCAGGCGGACTGCATGGCGGGAGGCAAGGTCTTGAGCGTGGGGAGGTGGAGCCGGCCCTGGGGATCAACGGCGGCGGCCTGCTTGACGGCCCAGGCCTCGATTGCGCGGCGCTCGGAGCTGGCATCGGCGGCGCGGATCAGGGACTCGGCGGGGTCGCGCTTGGCGATCTCGGCCAGCAGCGGGAGGACCTCGTGGCGCAGGCGGTTGCGGACTGCGAAGGGTTCGGCATTGCTGGCGTCCTCGCGCCACGGCAGGCCCTTCGCTTCCAGCCAGGCGCGCAGCTCGGGACGGCGGCGGGCGAGCAGCGGGCGGATGCACTCCATCGGTCTGCCTCCCATCGGCAGCGTCTGGACTTCCTGCATGCCGGAGACACCGCGGCTGCCGCGCAGGAGATTCCAGAGGATGGTCTCCGCCTGGTCGTCGGAGTGGTGGGCGAGCAAGAGGCGCGGGCAGCGATGCTTCCGCGAGCAGATGGCGAAGAACGCGTGGCGGGCTTCACGGGCGGAGGTCTCGATCGAATGGCCCGTGTCCTTCGCCAGGGATTTCACCGCCGTCTTCCCGGACTCGCAGGGATAGCCCAGATCGCCGGCGAGCTTTTGCACGAAGCGGGCATCACCCGTCGAAGCGCGGCCGCGCAGGCCGTGATCGAGATGACAAACCACGATTTCCCGGAAGCCGTGACGATGGAGCAAGTGGAGCAGCGCCACCGAATCCGCACCGCCAGAGATGCCTGCCAGGTAGCGGCGGCGCTTTGGAGCTTCCAAGAACCACGGGACGGGAAGTGGCATCCGCGGAACTTAGGGAAAACCATCGGAAGACCAAATGGAAATGCGGCTCTGAAATTTCGATTGGTACAGCTTAATGGTCAATTTTAGCGAACCGAAGGAGATCCTCGGATGGGTCCTGCTGGGACTCATCTCGGGCCTGATCGCCCGGCGGGTCATGCCCGGCGAGGAAAAGGGCGGCTGCTTCGTCACGATCGGCCTCGGGGTCATCGGGGCCTTCGTGGGAGGCTGGATCGGCCGCCACGTCGGCTTCCTGCACCCGCCCGACCCCGGGAGCGGTTTCCCGCCGCTGCACTCGCTCCTGACCGCCACGGTCGGAGCGATGGTGATTCTGGCACTGTGGAATTGGATCAGGCGATAGCGTAGCCCCGACGGATCGCAGCTTCCAAGGTGCTGCGATCCGTTCGAACAGATTGTCCCCCGAGCCTCGTTCATCCGCTCAGAGGACTGAGCGGACTACTTTTATCGGATCTCGTGGAAGCCGAAGTAAGGCACCAGCGCCTCGGGAATGCGGATCGAACCGTCCGGCTGCTGGCACTGCTCCAGCAGCGCGACGTAGAGCCGCGGCAGGGCCGTGCCGGAGCCGTTGAGCGTGTGGCAGAAGCGGTTTTTCCCTTCCCCGTCCTTGAAGCGCAGCTTCATGCGGCGGGCCTGGTAATCGCCGAACCACGAGCAGCTCGACACTTCGAGGTACTTCCCCTGCCCCGGTGCCCAGACTTCGATGTCGTAGGTCTTGGCGGCATTCGCGCCGAGATCGCCGGTGCAGAGTTCGATGGTCCGGTAGTGGAGGCCGAGCTTCTCGAGCGCCGATTGGGCATGGACGGTCAGCTCTTCAAGAGTCCGCAGGCCGTGGTCCGGGTGGACCAGTTGGACCAACTCGACCTTGTCAAACTGGTGAATGCGGATGATCCCGCGGTTGTCGCGCCCGGCACTGCCCGCCTCGCGGCGGAAGCAGGGCGTGCAGGCGACCAGCTTTTTCGGCAGTTCGCTCTCCGCCAGAATCATGTCGCGGTAGAGATTGGTGACCGGCACTTCCGCGGTGGGTGCGAGGAAGAGCTGATTGCGGCCGTCCTCGCCGGGATCGGTGCCGTACATGTCGTCCTCGAATTTCGGGAGCTGGCCGGTGCCTTCCATGCACTCGCGCTTCACGACATACGGGACGTTCACTTCCTCGTAGCCGTTGGTGCCGCTCTGGAGGTCGAGCAGGAAGGAGATCAGGGCACGCTCGAGGCGGGCGCCCTTGCCACGGAACACGGCGAAGCCCGACCCGGCGATGCGGGTGGCGTCTTCCAGCGAAATCAGGCCGAGCGCCTCCGCGAGGATCAGGTGGTCCTTCGGCTCGACGATCTCCGGCTTCTCCCCCAAGTCCGGACGACCGGGTTGGCGCTTTCGTTCTCCCCCGGCGGGCAGTCCGGATGAGGAAGATTCGGGATGCTCATCAGCAACTCGTGCTGGCGCTGGGTGGCGGCGTCCGCCTCGGCGTCGAGCGCGGCGATCTTGTCGTTGATGCCGCGGACCTCGGCCTCGATGGCCGAAGTGTCCTCACCCTTGCTCTTCAGGAGCCCGATTTGCTTGGAAGTCTGCTTGCGCTCGGACTGGAGGGTCTGCTTCCCGGTCTCGGCACGGCGGCGGGACTCGTCGCAGGCAAGGACGTCATCGATCAAATTCCAGTGGGCACCGCCGCGCGCCTTGAGGCGGGCGCGGAAGTCGGCGGGATTATCGCGGATCTCGCGGATATCGAGCATGGCGGGGCGAGCCTTAGAGCATCCCCGGGCGAACGTCCAATGCGGATCGACACCTGGATCCCGGAAAAAAAGACCCCGGCCGGAAATCCAGCCGGGGTCGGTCACTACAGCCGGTGGGCTGGCAAGCTCACTCCACGGTGACCCGCAGGAAGCCCCTGGACCCTCTGGCGGGAATGGCTCCCTCAAGGCGGAAGCTCCGATAGGACCAGCCATCGCTCAGTTCGGGCAGTCCCTCGGCGCTGGCCGTAAGCTCCGAGACGTCTTGGTCAAAGGTCGCCAAATCGTTCGACGCGGCCACGGTCCAAGTGACTCCATCGATCGTCGCGGTCAGGGATGGGGAACCTCCGAAGTCGGCATCATCCCGCACCGGGATGGTGAGCACCAGGGCCTGCTCGGTGCCGACGGTTTCCAGGCGGCTGCGGCTTTTCCCGGAATCCACGCCACTCGCCGGATTGCCGTCGAAGGCGAATTCCACGAGGTTGCTCAAGCCGTCGCCATCAGGATCGGCGCCTGCCTCCGCATCGGCACCGGTGAGGGCGGGGTAATTGGTCGAGATCCAGTCTGCAAACGGATCCGCACCACTGACCAGCAGCAGGCCATCGCCCGTGATCAAGGCGCTCGGGTGTTCCGCGCCGGATCCGATGCGACCCCAGGTGCCGGTGGCTTGCGGGACGCCGCCGATCTCGAAGACCGCCAGCGTCTTGGTGCCGGTGTAGTCGAGGCGGAGGGAAGCGGTGGCCGCGAGATCGAGCGTGGATTTCGTTCCCAAGGACCCGGTGCCAGCCAGGACGAAGCTGCCTTCCCGCACTTCATTGGTTCCCGTGTTAGTCGCGCTGCCGGTGTAGGTCAGCGTGCCGAGGCCGGTCTTGATGAAGCCATTGGCACCAGTGACCGGGGCGTCAAACAGCAGGTCGGCAACCGCGGCACCGTCCTCGACCGCGAGCACCAGGCTGCGGTAGCCGGTGTCGATGCCGCCCGCATTGCGGATCTCGCTGGCGTTGGCATTGGCGAGCACGCTGATCGTGCTATAGCGGCCATCGTGGTTGGCAGGGTCATTGTAACCCACGCTGGCGATGGCGGCCGAGCCGGTGACGACCCCGCCATCCAGGACGAGGCGGCTGGTTTCCGGGTTGAGGTTTTTGCCGAGATACTGCCGTCCATTGATTTCGAAGGTGCCGCCGGCCACCGTGATCTGGCCGAGGGAGGAGGCGTAGTCCCAGTAGTCGCCGCCGATGGAGTCCAAGCCGGTGAAACGCAAGATCCCGCCGGTATTGACGGTGGCCTGGAAGGCCTCGCCGCCGAGAGGAGCGCCATTGAAGGAACTGCTGCGGAATTCCACGCTGCCGCCATCGATGACCAAATCGGCAGCAGATGTGGCTGCGGATCCCGAATAGCCCGTGAAGGTCAGGGTCCCCTCCCCAGTTTTGGTGAGGGTGGAATCGAAATCCAGCTTCCCTTGATGGTCCAAGGTCATTCCCGAAGCGACTTCAATGGTGGAACCGCCTCCCGCCACATTCAGCGGTCGGACGACCGTCTGGTCCGTCGTGGCTTTCAGCGTGGCATCCGTGAGTTCGAGGCCGCCGGTCGCGCCCAAGGAACCTTCCGCAGCGGCGACCAAGGTCCCGCCGGACACGGTCAGCTTGCCGGTAAAGGTATTCGCACTGCCGAAGGTGACGCTGGTATGTCCGTATAAATCGAGCGCCGTCGCGCCGCCGATCGAGCCTCCGGAGAAGACGTATTCGAGGGAGTCGTTCACGAAGGTAACCAAGGCCGGCTTCACCTCGCCGGAGATGGTGATTTCACCCGGGGCCGCGGTGTCATCGAAGATCACCTCATCCCCCGGCTTGAAGACGGCAGAGGTGGAGGAATCACTGTAGAGGCTCCAGTTGGATGTCACCGCGTTATCCCAAGTGGCGTTCGGAGAGCCGGTCCAGAGGAGGGCATCGACCTCCGTGATCACCAGATCGATTTTCGTTTCGGCGACGTTGTCGACCAGCTCGGCATCCAGATGCGGGGTCCCTAGCGAAAAGCCCGCAAATCCGGCACCACCGATGGTGCCCTCATAATCGATCAGGGTGTAGGTGCCGGGGACGATCCGGTCGTTCGAGACAATCTCGATGAGGTGGGTGTGGCCAGGGGCAGTGCCGACGGACAACCCGCCGGATGAACTCACCGAGACGGTGTCCGCACCGGCGCTCCCGATGCGGAAGGTGGAGGTCAGGCCATTGCCCAGCGGGGCCGTTTCGTAAGTAGTGTCCTGCTCGTTGAAGAAGTGATCGGCCGGCGGCGGCACGACCTCGATCACGAGCCCGGCGAGGGTCCCGCGCACGGTCGTGGCCCGGGGAGCGCTTTTCAGAGTGATGACATCGTTGGTCAGCCCGACGGAATAAGCGGACTCGCCGAAGAGCGGGCCACCGCTACCGGTGACCGGGTTGGCAAGCGTGGCCAGGACCGTTCCCGTAGCGGTCGTGCCTTGATAGATCGTGACAGCAGTGAATGCCGTGGCGTTGTCCGAACTCTGGAGGGCGCGGACCCGGTAGGTCTTGCCCGGCGGAAGGAATGAGGACAATCCGCTCAAGGTGACGCTCAGGCCGGGCGCGGTATCGTCCAAGTAACCGTCGCCGATGTCATTGGGCATATTCGTCCCCCAAGTATTGGCGGAAGAGTAGGAAACGGTGACGCCGGTGGCCCCCGGTGCGGCGACCGCCTCATTGGTGGCGCTGGGGGTTCCGGCAGAGTTGTGCCACTGGCTGGCGGGAACCCCGGAGTAGGTGAGACCGCTCGCGGGATTCACCGCGAAGCCGCCGGTGCCGTTGCGAAAATTGATGCCGAAGGACTGGGCCCCGGCACCCGTAACGCCCGCAAGAGACGCGACGGAAGCTGTCAAAAGTAGAATTTTTCTCATCGTTGTGTCCACGTTATACGGTCCATAACGCATAAAAAATGCCACAACGTGAACTAAAGTGCCGCAATTCTTGAAAAGGACAAATCAGCCCTCTCGTCCTCCGCCAATTGCCCGCCCCGAGCCTACTTCGAGAAGTATGTGACCACGAAATAGAGGACCACCAAGAAGAAGAGCCCGCCGAGCACGGCGAGGAAGTTGCGTTTCGCCTCGCTGGTCTTCTTCTTCCGCACGGGCACCTGATAGGTGGACTGCGGGGCGAAGACGCGGCCGGGAACATGCAGCGGGGCCTGCGGCACATTCGGATTCTGCACCGGCGGAATATCCGGCGGCGGGGGTCCGGTGTCCGCGACCACCGACACCGGCTGGGTGGTGGTGTGGAGACTGGGCGGGGCACCGTCCGGCGGAGCCAGCGGCTGGGGAGCGGTGTGGGCCTTCACCGGTTGCTCGAGCGTCACCGCCGTCGGCACCGGGGCGGGACGCGGCGGGGGAGCTCCGGCCATCCGCGGGCGGGCAGGGCGTGGTCCGGCTGGCACGATCGGCTGGGTGATCGTCTGCGAGGGTGGGACATCGAGCTGGATGAAGCTCTTGAGGGTCTCCCGCGCGTTCTCCGGCCGCTCGACCGGATAGCGGTTGATGTGCCACATCACCCAGTCACAGGCCCACTTCGGCAGATCGGGGCGGACTTGGTTGAGCGGGATGACCCGGTGCTCCAGGTGCGACGCCATCACCTGAAGGGCGGTATCGCCCTCGAAAGGCGAGCGGCCGGTCAGGGTGAAGTAATAGACGCAGCCGATGGAATACATGTCCAAGCGCGAGTCCACCTCGCCGCGCTCGAACTGCTCCGGGGCCATGAAATAGATCGAGCCGAAGATCGAGTCGTGGTGATCGACGGTCTGGAGCGAGGCCTTCGGGCTGAATTTCGCGAGGCCGAAGTCCACCACCTTGGCCTGGAAGCGGCCCGAAGGCAGCCAGTTGACCATGATGTTCGAGGGCTTCAGATCGCGGTGGATCAGTGCCAGATCCTGCGCGGCGATCAGGGCTTCCTGAATCTGAAGGACCAGTTCGCGGAAATCCGGCCAGGTCAGCGGCGCCTTCTCGACAATCGCATCAAGGGTCTGGCCGGTGAGCAACTCCATGACGACAAAGGGCCCGTCCTCATCGGAGCCGACGTCATAGATGGTGACGATGTTCGGATGCTGGAGGGCGGCGAGCGCGCCGGTCTCCTTCTCCATCTGCTTGGTGGCCTCCTCGCGATGCTCCTCGTCATCGCCCGAAATGATCCGTTTGACCGCCACCTCGCGCTTCAGGGCGCGATCGTATGCACGATAGACCGCGCCGAGGCCGCCTTGGCCAAGTTTTCCGCGGATCTCGTAGCGTTCCTCCATGAAGTGATCTTCCGTTAATGTGAAGCCGGGGTTTGCGATGCGGCAATGAATAAAAAACGGAGCCGTTAGGCGGCTCAGTCGGTCCAGAATCGGTGGATTCCGGCGCGCATCATCGGGTCGCGGCGGCTTGCTTCGTCGATCACGTCATTAACTCCCCGGCGCCAACCGTGGTAGGCGGCCAGGGTCTCGAAGCCGGCATTGAGGGAGCCTTGCATCGGATTGTGGAGGACCAGCCCGACCTCCATGTTTTCGGGAAGACCTTGGGGAAAGAGGAGTCCGGCACGGCCGAGATTGCGGATGCCGGTGGCCAGATCCGCACGGCCGGTCAGGGCCAGTTCCATGATCATGGCGTGCGGGTGGAGCCAGCGGAAGCCGGGGATATCCGCGCCGCTGGCGGTGTAGCCGGCGCCGGGCATGCCAGCCTCGCCCCCGGAAAGCCCGAAGAGACCGAGCCGCGCGGCGGCGGAGTCCGGCCAGTTTTCCACCACGTAGCGGGCCTGCCGCTCGTAAAGATCCCGGCGCGCCACCGGCCAGACGGTCCCGGAGACCAGGTCCGGCACCTTGCTATCGAAGTCCGGGTAGAAGAGGCTCTGGATCTCGGCAATGAAGGCGGCACCGCGGAAAACCCGCCCGCCCTGCTCCATCCGCCCGCGCGGTTCCCGGCCGGGCACCATCCCTTCCAAGGCGAGAACCAAGGCCGTTTCGCCGCCCCAATCCTGCCACTTGCTGGCCAAGGGCGTGGTCCCGTCCTGGGTGAAGCCGTGGCCGATCCAGCCTTCCGAGTCGGTCATCTGGTCGAAATTGAGATCCGCCACAGCCTGCGCGACGGAGGAAGAGACGTCCTCCAGATCGAGTATCCCGGCGGCGAGACGCAGTGAGTGGAGGGCGATCGAGGTGTCGATCGTGCTGTATTCCGTGCCCGGGTGGATCTCCGCCCGGCCATCCGGCCCGCGGCGGCTGAAGTGGGGCAGGAAGCCTGCCGCCTTCTGCATCCCGAACATGGTCTGCGCGGTGCGCCGGATCTCCGCCGCCGCCGTTTCCTTGTCGAGAATGCCCTCCTGGGCGGCGGTCGCGGTGGCCAGCGCATGGAGGCCGGAGGAGGAAATCGAGTCGAAGACTCCGGCGGGAATGTGAGCGCGGTCGCGGGTCAGGCCGCTGGCGGGATCGTGGCAGCGGCGCAATTTGCCGAGGGAGATCCGGAACAGCCATTCCTCCGGCGCCATCTTGCGGTGCTCGACCTCGAAGCCGATCGAGGAGACCTCGACCGCGCAGCCCGGCTCGGCGACCCAATTGACATATTTCAGCAGCCCCAGTCCCCCGGTGGGAACCTCGAAGCGCTGGCGGGTCCGCTCCCCGGGCACCAGGTTGATCGGCCGGGCCCAGCATACTTTCTTCGCGGAATCCGAGAGTTCGACCCGCAGCGTCCCTTGGCCGCGGGCATCCACGGTCACGGCGATCACCCGTGCGCGGTCGGCCTCCGGGCCGCCGAAACCGGTGACATCACCGGGGTCGAAGAGGCGCTCGCCTTCCGTCGCCAGGCCGGCGAGCGAGTGCCAGGTGCCAGTCCACTCGCCATCCGGCTTGGTGCGGATGGTGCCGGAGTGCGCATCGATCCGCGACTGCCCGGGACCCATCCAGCCGAAGTCCGTGCCGAAGTGGGTGAAATTCTCGAAAGGATTGATCGGCGGAGCCGCGTCCGGCCGGTCGCCGGGAAAGGAGATCGAGTAGTCGGTGACAGGTTGCCACGTGACCTCGGTCTCCGCGGCCAAGACCGCAGGTCCGAGCGAGAATGCCCCGATGAAGAGAAGCGACCGGAAAAGCGGTCCGCAGCGGTCTCTCCTTGTCGCGCCGGGGGGACGGCGTTCGTGTGAAGGGGTATGTCTCGGTTCAAAACGGAAATACTGTTGGGTGCCGGTATTTCGACTGAAAAGGGATTCCAGTGCCCGCCACTATGCCTGCACTCCCGGGATCGATCAACCCAAGAAGGCCCACCTACGCGATTTTGCGGGGTCCGCCTTACAAGGCGCGTCCGTTCTGCGGCTGTTAGCCCGCATTCCGTCACCCGCAAAGAGTCCCCGCTAGCGGCTGTCCGCTGTCGCTTTGATATCGGTCAGGGCGGCGATGAAATCTCCGAGGATCTCCGCCGGCACCATGATCGTGTCACGATTGCCGCTGACGTCCTCGGTGATCTTCACCACCATGCCGCGTGAGTTTTCTTTGAGATCGAGGAAAAACGTCTTCCGGTCCGCCAAGATCTTTTCCGTATGCAAAAGGTCGCTATCCACCATGCCTCCTTTCCTTGAATGTGGCGCGATTTTGTAAAGCATTCCTTAATTGTCAAGGAAAACGCCAATCCTAGTACTAGAGGAATAGGTATTCGTGCTTCAGCCATGCCAGCAGGTCATCCTTGCCCTTCTCCGATTTGAGGTCGGCGAAGAGGAAGGGACGGCTGCCGCGCATCTTCGCGGAATCCCGCGCCATCAGCTCGAGATCGGCACCGACGTAGGGAGCGAGTTCGGTCTTGTTGATCAGGAGCAGGTCGCTGGTGCGGATCGCGGGACCGCCCTTGCGCGGAATCTTGTCACCCTCCGCGACGTCGATGACGTAGATGTAGGCATCGACGAGTTCGGGCGAGAAGGTGGCGGAGAGGTTGTCGCCGCCGCTCTCAATCAGGATCAGCTTGAGATCGGGATGCGCGCGCTCGAGATCGATGACGGCCGCCATGTTCATGCTGATGTCGTCGCGGATCGCGGTGTGCGGGCAGCCGCCGGTCTCGACGCCGCGGACGCGGTCGGCAGGTAGCACGCCCTCGCGCAGGAGGAACTCGGCATCCTCGCGGGTGTAGATGTCGTTGGTGATGACCGCCAGCGAGAGCTCGTCCTTCAACCACTGCGAGAGCCGCAGCACGCACATCGTCTTGCCGGAGCCGACGGGGCCGCCGACGCCGAGGCGGAAGGGACGCTTGGCGGAGATTTTTTCAGGAGATGAAGAGTCGGGCATCGGCGCGGGCATGGCGGAGTGAGGCGATTTCTAACAAGGGATTAAACCAGCCGTCGGGCGGCCGGGAAAGGGCGGAATCGATCTCCGCGCCGAGCCGGTCGAGCGTGCGGCGGACCACGGCTTGGCAAGCGCTCTGGCCGAGCCGCATCAGCTTCATCGAGGCGGTGGCGAAGCCGGTGACGGTCTGGAAGCCGAAGGCCCGCGCGGCTTGGGCGATCGGGATGAATGCCAGCTCGATCGCGGTAACCACGAGATGGTGGCTGAAAGGGCAGCCCGCGGCGTGGGCCTCGACCAGCGGCGAGGGCGCGAGCTGGCGAAGCAGTTCAAGACGACGCGAGCCGATGCGGCGTGAGGCATCGCGGATCTCGGCGGGAAGACGCCAGGCATCGAGTTCCGTATCGAGTTCTAACAGACGGGTGGTGTCCGCTTGATTCGCCGCCGCGTGGGCCTGGACGAAGTACGGGAGATCGAAGGTCAGCAAGGCCGGGAGGATCTGGGTCTCTAGGAAGCGCTCGAGGTCCGCGGCATCCTTCACGACCCCCGACTCGACCAACTCTTCAAGCCCGAAGGAATGCGCGTAAGCTCCCGAGGGATACTGGGAGTCGTTCGCCTGCATCAGCCAAAGCCAGGGATCAGACGGCATGGGCCATGGCTTTCAGAGGTTGAAAAAGAACCTCGGGCTCGTTGAAAGCCCAGCCCTCGCGTTCGAGGAGATTGGCCATCGCCTCGTCATGAAGCACGAGGATGCGGTCATCGAGGATCTGGGCCGGGAGATGGAGATTCCCGACTTTCCACGCGACCAAGGCGGCATGGGCAGGCCCGGCGTAGCAGACCTCATAGACGGCTTCCGGAAGCTGGCGAACGATGTAGTCCTTGCCGCCCTGCTGGAAGATCACGCAGCCATCCGTAAGGCGGTCCTCCAAGTCGAATCCGAACTCAATGCCGTCCTCCGCAGCGCCACGCCAGCGACGCTTGAGGAACTGGCGGCGCTCGGCACTGAGCGTGAGCCGGTCTTCGGGCGGAAGGTCCGAAGACGGAGCGAGTGAGCGCTGGATCAAATGCATGGGATTCGGGCAGGCGGGCTTCCAAGCCGCTACGAATGCGGGATGAAGCAAAGGAGTGGTCCCCTGAGGATACGCGGGACGTGGTATGTAGTCCCGCCTTTAGGCGGACGAAGCCAAGGTGCAAGCCGTGACATGGGCGGAGGGCTAAAACAGAAAATACCGCTGCGCCATCGGCAACACCGCCAAGGGCTCACAACGCAGTTCCTTCCCATCCGCCGTCACCGTGTAAGTCTCGGGATCGACGGTGATCTTCGGCAGAGCGTCGTTAAAAGGCAGATCGCGCTTGGTGACCGTCCGGCAGCCCTTCACCGCAACAAGGCGCTTCTGCAAACCGAGGTCCGCAAGCGATCCAGCTTCGAGTGAAGCGGCGCTGACGAAGGTCACGGATGTCGAGTGGATTGCCTTCCCAAAAGCCCCGAACTGCGGCCGATACATCATCGGCTGCGGCGTCGGAATCGAGGCATTCGGATCGCCCATGTTCGCCCAAGCGATGAGCCCGCCTTTCAACACCGTCTCGGGTTTCACGCCGAAGAAAGCAGGCTTCCAGATCACCAGATCCGCGAGCTTGCCAACCGCGATGCTACCAACCTCATGCGCGATGCCGTGGGTGATCGCAGGGCAGATCGTGTACTTCGCCACGTAGCGCAGCGCGCGGAAGTTATCCGCGGCGGGATGAGCCTCATCCTCCAGCTTGCCGAACTGCACCTTCATCTTGTGCGCCGTCTGCCAGGTGCGGGTGATGACCTCGCCGATGCGGCCCATGGCCTGCGAGTCGGAGGACATCATCGAGATCGCGCCGAGATCGTGGAGCAAGTCCTCCGCCGCGATGGTCTCGGGGCGAATGCGGCTTTCGGCAAAGGCAACGTCCTCCGGGATCCGCGAGTCGAGGTGGTGGCAGACCATGAGCATGTCGAGATGCTCGTCGATCGTGTTCACCGTGAAAGGCCGCGTCGGATTGGTGGAAGACGGCAGGACGTTGGCCTCGCCGCAGACGCGGATGATGTCGGGAGCGTGACCGCCGCCCGCGCCTTCTGAATGATAAGTATGGATCGTGCGGCCCTTGAACGCGGCCAGCGTGCTTTCGACGAAGCCGGCCTCGTTCAGCGTATCCGTATGGATCGCGACCTGGACGTCCAGTTCGTCGGCGACGGAGAGGCAGGTATCGATCGCGGCAGGAGTCGTTCCCCAGTCCTCGTGAAGCTTCAGACCGATGGCCCCGGCGAGCACCTGTTCGCGCAATGGCTCGGGCGAGGAGCAGTTGCCTTTGCCGAGAAAGCCGAGATTGACCGGAAACGCTTCCGCAGCCTCAAGCATGCGGCGGATGTTCCACTTCCCCGGCGTGCAAGTGGTGGCATAGGTGCCATGCGCCGGGCCGGTGCCACCGCCGATCAAAGTGGTCGTGCCGCTGGCAATCGCATGCTCGATCTGCTGCGGGCAGATGAAGTGGATGTGGGTATCGATGCCCCCGGCCGTGATGATGCATCCTTCACCCGCGATGACCTCGGTCGCCGCGCCGATCACCATGCTGATGCCGTCCTGCAGGAGAGGATTCCCCGCATGGCCGATGCCGACGATGCGGCCATGCTTGATCCCGATGTCCGCTTTGATCACGCCCTGCGCCGCATCGAGGATTAGCGCATTCGTGATGACGAGATCGAGGCAATCGGCATCGCAGGCGAGCGGCGATTGGGCCATGCCATCGCGGATCACCTTGCCGCCACCGAATTTCACTTCGTTCCCGTAGCCGCCGTTCTCCGCGATCAAGTCGCGCTCCACCTCGATGAAGAGTTCCGTATCGGCAAGGCGGACCTGGTCCCCGACCGTAGGGCCGAAGGTGCCGGCATAGTTGGCGCGGGTTTGATTCATCGGAAAGTGCGTGCTGCGCGTTTCGTGGGATGCCGCAGCGGAATGAAAGCATAGGCAGGGCTGCTCATTCGTAATGAGCAGGTCGTCGGTTCAAATCCGACCAGCGACCCGAGCCATCTGCGTGCTGCGAAGGCAATTTTAACCGCGAAACAACGCGAAATACCGCGAAATTTAAAAGGCAGAAAACCCAAATGCTTGGAAGCTTCTGCTCTCTCCTCTCTTGTCTTTAGATTTCGCGGCATCTCGCGTTTTTCGCGGTTAAATCTTCAGCCTGAACTACGAGTCCAGTCTCCCATCCACCAAGTTATTCAGCCCGTAAATCTCCCGCTTGCCCGCAAAGGCAACCAGCGGCACCTCACGGGTATCTCCAGGCTCGAAGCGAACTGCCGTCCCCGCCGGAATATCCAAGCGGAAACCACGCGCCGCGCCACGGTCGAAATCGAGTTCGCTGTTCACCTCCGCGAAGTGGAAGTGACTCCCCACCTGCACCGGCCGGTCGCCCTTGTTAGAGACCGCGAGGCTCAGCTTGGCCAAGCCCGCGTTGATCTCGATGTCCGGCGCGCCGGCAGCAGTGATGACTTCGCCGGGGATCATGGCAGTGCCTGTCTGAAATCTGAAATCTCAGATCTCAAATTCCGAATCTTGGATTTTAAATGCATCGCGATCATCTTACGGGATGGTGAACGGTGACGAGCTTCGTCCCATCCGGAAAGGTCGCCTCCACCTGGATGTCGTGGATCATTTCCGCGACGCCTTCCATGACTTGGTCACGGGTGACGAGCGTGGTGCCGTAGCTCATGAGCTCCGCCACCGACCTGCCATCACGTGCGCCTTCAAAGATCTCGGCGGTAATCAGCGCCACGGTCTCCGGATGATTCAACTTCAGGCCGCGGTCGCGGCGGCGGCGGGCGAGGTCGGCGGCGACGACGACGAGAAGCTTCTCCTGTTCACGCGGGGAAAGGTGCATGGCCGCGGAGTCAGAAGGCTGCGATCAGGGCCAGCGAACCGCCGAGGGCGAGCGCGGCACCGATCCGGACTTTCCGGTTCGAGTGGAAGCGGAACACCGCATAGGCCGCCAGCGCCAGCGTGGCCAAACCGATCTCCAGGTAACCGTGCAAGTGGAAGTGATCCGCGCGCAGTTGGTCGAACTCGTCCTCCTCCCCCGGGTGGTAGTGGCCCGGATGGGCAACGGCGATGGCTGGCAGGAAGACGAGCAGCCCGAACAGCAGGCGATCAAGGGTTCGGCGGATCATGGTCAAACGGTGAGAAACTCCTTGATGAGCTCGTCGCTCAAATCAGTCATCGGGCCGGATGCAGCGACACGGCCACGCTCGAGGATCGCGAAGTCGTCGCCGAGTTCCTTGCAGAAATCCAAGTACTGCTCGACCAGTAGGATCGCCATCTCGCCCTCGTCACGGAGCATCTTGATGGCATCCCCGATCTGGTCGATGATGTTCGGTTGGATGCCTTCGGTCGGCTCGTCGAGGATCAGGATCTTCGGCCGGGTCAGCAACGCGCGGCCAATCGCCAATTGCTGCTGCTGGCCGCCGGAAAGCATCCCGCCCTTGCGCGGCAGGAACTCCTTGATGATCGGAAAGAGGGTGAAGACACGGTCGAGTTCCTCCTGCTTCGGTTTACGACCGCGCGCGATGGTACCGACGTAAAGGTTCTCCTCCACCGTCAGCTGCGGGAAGATCTCCCGGCCCTGCGGGACGAAGCCGATGCCCCTGAGAGCACGCTTGTCCGGACTGAAGCGGGAAATCTCCTCGCCTAAAAATTTCACGCTGCCGGCATTGGTATCCATTAGCCCGGTCACCGCCTTGAGGGTGGTCGTCTTGCCGACGCCATTGCGGCCCATCAGGCAGAAAACCGTCTTCGGGCGGATGTCCAGATTCACGCCGCGCAGGATGCGGCTGCCGCCGATCGAGACGGAGAGATCACGGACTTCGAGGGTGGCGGCTTCGGTGGCTACGGCACTCATGCGGCTTTTTTCTTGCGACCGAGATAGACCTCGATGACGCGTTCGTCGTTCTGGACCTTATCGACCGCGCCTTCGCACAGGACATTTCCCTGATGGAGCACGGTCACGATCCGGCCCTGGGAAATCTGGCGGACGAAAGCCATGTCATGCTCGATCACGACGATCGTGTGCTTGCCCGCGAGCGAGAGCAGCAACTCGCCGGTGCGATGCGTCTCCTCGTCGGTCATACCCGCGGCCGGCTCATCGACCAGCAACAGCTTCGCGTCCTGCGCCAGCAGCATGCCGATCTCCAGCCACTGCTTCTGACCGTGGGCAAGTGAGCCGGCTTTCACATGGGCCCGCTCGGTGAGCTTGATCGTGGTCAGGATCTCATCCATCCGCTCCTCCTGCTCCTTGCGGATGCGGCCGAAGAGCGAGTGCCAGATGCTGCGCGATCCAGCCAGCGACAGCAGCAGGTTCTCCCGCACGGTGTGGTCGGTATAGACCGTCGGTGTCTGGAATTTGCGACCGATGCCGAGGCGGTAGATCTGATACTCGTTCATCTTCATCAGATCGTGGGTCTGCTCGAAGTGCAGGGTCCCGCTATCCGGCTTGGTGCGCCCCGTGATCAGATCAAGGAAGGTCGTCTTGCCCGCGCCGTTCGGTCCGATGACGGTCCGCAGCTCCCCCTTCTCCAGGGCGAAGTTGAGATCGCGGATGGCCTGGAATCCGGAGAAGGACTTGTTCAGTCCCTCCGCGGCCAGGAGATAGGGTTGCATGCTCATTTGCTTTTGGCGGCGGTGCTTGCGATGAGTTCGTCTTCCTCGGCCGCCAGCTTGAGGCCTTCGCGGCGGGCCAGCATGGCGCGGATCTGGCCGGGGATGCCGACGATGCCCTTCGGCAGGAACAGCACCACCAGCACGAAGGACCCGCCGAGAATCAGCGGCCACAGGTCGGGAAATTTGTTACTGGCCCAGCTCTTGAAAGCATTCACCGCGATCGCGCCGATGATCGGGCCGTAAAGCGTGCCGCGCCCTCCGAGGGCGACCCACACGACGGCTTCCAAGGACTTCTCGGTCAGCATCTCGCCAGGATTGATGATTCCCACCTGCGGCACGTAAAGCGCACCGCCGATACCCGCGATCATCGCGGAGACGACGAAGACGAAGAGCTTGTAGTTTGCCGCAGCGTAGCCGGAGAAAAGCACCCGGTTTTCGCTATCGCGGATCGCCCGCTGGATCAGGCCGAAGCGGCTCTTCGTCAGCCAAGTGCAGAACAGGAAGACGAGCACGAGCGTGATGGCGGAGGCAATGTAGAGCATCCGCTTGGCCTCCGGGGTCCGGAGGTCCTCGCCGAGGATGCTGCGGAAGTCGGTGAAGCCATTGTTGCCGCCCATCTTGATCAGATCGTTGCTCAAGAAGATCAGCGCGGCACCATAGGTCAGCGCCTGGGTAAGGATCGAAAAATACACCCCTTTGATCCGCGAGCGGAAGGCCAGGAAACCGAAGATTCCAGCCAACAAACCGGGCACCACGAACACCATCAGCGTGGCGAAGGGGAAGGACTGGAAGGGCTTCCAATAATAGGGCAATTCCTTCAGGCCGAGGAAGACCATGAAGTCCGGAAGATCGCTCTTGTACTGCCCCAGCTTGCCGATCATCAGCATCAGGTGCATGCCGAACATGTAGCCGCCGAGACTGAAGAAAAGCGCCTGCCCCAAGCAGAGCAATCCCGTGTAACCCCACAGCAAATCCACCGCGATCGCCAGGATCGCATAGCAGAGGTACTTGCCCCAGGTATTGAGCGTGAAGTCCGAGACGGCACCGGAGGCGTTCAAGGCCGGCATCACCACCACCAGAAAGAGGGCGGCGGCGGCGAGCAGTAACGTGGGGGTCTTCCCTGCGAGCTTGGTATTCATCAATCGAGGCTACGGGAACGGGTGGCGAAGAGGCCCGAAGGCTTCCACTGGAGGAAGAGGATGATGGCACCGAGCACGAGGATCTTGCCGAGCACCGGATTGCCCAACGCTTGCTGCAGCGATTGGTCGGCCATGCCGATGCCCAGCGCGCTGATCACGGTGCCCATGATATTGCCCACGCCGCCGACCACGACGGTCATGAAGGAGTCCACGATGTAGGCCTGCCCCAGGTTCGGGCCGGTGTTCGTGATCTGCGAGAGGAAGGCTCCGGCCAGGCCCGCTAGCCCGCTCCCGAAGGCAAAGGTCATCATGTTCACGCGCTCCGTGCGGACGCCCATGCAGGCGGCCATGCTGCGGTTCTGCATCACCGCACGGATCAGCAAGCCGAGCCGCGTCTTGGTCAGGATCACCCAGGTCAGGAAGATGATGAAGGCCGCGAAGGCGATGACGAAGACCCGGTTCCAATTGAAGGCCACATCATTGACCGTCCAGTTCCCGGAGAGGTACGCCGGGCTCTCGACCTGGACGTTGTTCGATCCGAAGACGAGCTTGAAGAGCTGCTGCAAGACCATCGAAACACCCCAGGTCGCAAGCAGGGATTCCAGCGGGCGTTTGTAGAGAAAGCGGATGATCGAACGCTCCAGCAGCAAACCCACGCCGGCCGCCACCAGGAAGCTCGCGGGAATCGCCACGATGAAATACATCCCCCAACTCGTGCCCGTGAGATTGAATCCCGGAATGCTGATCTTCATCCCGAAAGGCGACAACACGAGTCCGGCCGCGAAGATCTTCTGGATTACGTAGGTCGTGTACGCGCCGACAACGATCAACTCGCCGTGCGCCATGTTGATCACGCCCATCAGCCCGAAGGTAATCGCCAGGCCGATCGCCGCGATCAGCAGCACGCTGCCGTACGAAAGTCCGTGGAATGCCGTGCTCGCCGTATTGACCCGCGAGATATGGCCCGCGATGTCGCTTAGTGCCTTGCTACAGACCGCCGCCAACTTCGTCTGGCCCGCCGTCTCAGCCTCAGTGCGCACCGTCTTGATCGCCTCCTGCGATGCGATCGAGCCCATCTTACCAAGCTCCATCACCGCTGCCTCCCGCACCGCAAGATCCTCCGAGCGCAGCTTGATCAGCGCCATCGCCTCGACCAAAGCCGCCTTGACCTTCCCGCTCTTCTCGACCGCCGCGCGTTGCTCCAGCAGCACCAGCTTGTTAGGATCCTGCTCCAGCCCGGTATCCTTCACCGCCCGCAAACGCCTGACCGGATCGGCTGAAGAAAGCGCCATCCGGTCGGTCACGCCCTTCATGGCCTTGCGCAGGGAACTATCCGTATCCGCCATCGTGATCTCGTCCTTGGTCTTGCGGATCACCGCGCCATCGGCACCGGCGACGGTCTTGCCGGTGACGACCGAGGCGAGGGAATACTTGTCCTCCGCATCCGGCTCGCCTTCCAAGGTGACCGCAGAGACATTGCCCGCATCATCCTCAAGGAGATAGATCTCGCCCTCCTTCCACTTCGCGAACCAAATCGCCACTTCCTCGGGACTGGCAGCAGCGAGCGTCTCGACCAAAGCCTTCTGCTGATCCACATCGATCAGTGCCGATGCCTCCGCGACGACCTCGCGGGCCGACCGCGCCGCCTGATCCTGCGCCTGAAGCGGCGCGAACCAGAGATGCATCAACGCCACAACCCACCAGACCTTCCGGTCCAATCCTCTCCACTTGCCTGGCGAAGCGTGCAGCATGGTGAATTTACGCAGAAGCACCCGGCGTGCCACGTGGCTCCCGCGATCTGTCACGCATCTTCCCAAGCCATCAGGAATGGGAACAAGCTGGTACGGAAACAGCATGCCCCCGGGCCGGGACTCGACAAAGCGCCCGGATTCCGGCACGCCTGAGCGGCTTCGGCCACGCCAAAGCGTCCCGCAGTCAAAGACATCCTGTTTTCCCGCTGAACCCCGCGACCGTAGTCATGCCTGGATCCTTCCTGCCGAAACCCTTCGCTCACCCCTACGAGATCGACCCCAAGTTCTCGAAAAGTGCGGTCTATTTCTCCTGCGAATTCGCAATCGATCAGATCTTCAAAATCTACTCGGGCGGCCTCGGCTTCCTCGCCGGCTCCCACATGCGCTCCGCCGCGGCCATGCGCCAGAACGTCTGCGGGATCGGCATGCTCTGGACTTACGGATACTACGATCAGGCCCGCGGCGAAGAGCGCGAGATGGCCGTCCAGTTCCGCAAGAAGCAATACGCCTTCCTCCAGGACACCGGCATCAAGTTCCAAGTCCCCGTCCACGGCCACGCGGTCTGGGTCAAGGCGATGTTCCTGCCCGCCGATGTCTTCGGCACCGTCCCGATGTTCTTCCTGACCACGGACATCGACGAAAACGACGGACTCTCCCGCGCCATCACCCACCGCCTCTACGACAACGACCCGCTGCGCCGGATCGCCCAGTACATCGTGCTCGGCGCCGGCGGCGCGCGCCTGCTGGAGGAACTCGGCGTCGATCCCGAAGTCTGGCACCTCAACGAGGCCCACGGCCTCGCCGCCGCCTTCCGCGTCTACGAGAAACATCGTAGCTTGGAGGAAGTGAAGAAACGCTTCGTCTTCACCACCCACACCCCGGAGGAAGCCGGCAACGAAAAACACGACTTCAAGCTGCTCCACGACTTCTCCTTCTTCGGCTCCGTGCCGATGGCCGAAGTCCGCAAGGTCACCGGCATCGCGGACGATGTCTTCAACCACTCGCTCGCCGCCCTGCGCCTCAGCCACCTTTCCAATGCCGTCTCGAAGCTGCACGGCGACGTCTCCCGCAAGATGTGGGAAAGCTACCCGGACATCTGCCCGATCACCCACGTGACCAATGCCCAGAACGGCAAGTTCTGGAAGGACCGCGGCCTCGAGATGGCCAGGCTGGAAGGCGACACCGCCTCGCTGGCCAGCCGCAAGCGCGAGCTGAAGTCCCGCCTCTTCCAGACCGTCGCCAACCAGACCGGCAAGCTCTTCAATCCCGACGCCCTGACCATCGTCTGGGCCCGCCGCTTCGCCGGCTACAAGCGCCCCGACCTGATTACCCGCGATATCCGGATGTTCCGCGCGCTGGTCAACAACAACGAGCGCCCCGTGCAGATCATCTGGGCCGGCAAGCCCTTCCCCTTCGACTTCGGCGCGATCGAGACCTTCAATCACCTCGTCCAGATCACCAAGGACTACCCGAACGTGGCCGTGCTGGTCGGCTACGAACTCGAACTCTCCCGCCAGTTGAAATACGGCGCGGACATCTGGCTGAACAACCCGATCGTCACCCGCGAGGCCTCCGGCACCTCCGGCATGACCGCCGCGATGAATGCCGCGATCAATCTCTCGACCTATGACGGCTGGGTCTGCGAGTTCTCGAAGGACGACCACAACAGCTTCATCATCCCGCCCGCTGATCTCAGCCTGGCCCCCGACGCCCGCGACCGCCACGACCTGCTCGGCTTCTACGAGGCCATGGAAAAGGCACTCCCGCTCTACTACGATGACCCCGAAGGCTGGTGGAAGCTGGTCCTCAACTCGATGAACGAAGTCGTCCCCTTCTTCGACTCCGACCGCATGGTCACGGAATACTACGAGAAGATCTACGCGTGAGCGTAATCTAGGCTCTTTTCGTCCAGTAGCCCGGCTCCCGATGCAGGTGCATGACTGCAACCACTTCGATGCATCCGGCCTCGGGTTGGTGCTAGATTAGTCCGTAGGGGAAGTGTTCCGGGTGCTGGAGAACGCCGTCTTCCGCGGCTTCGATTTCATGGTAGAAGCGACTACCCAAGCCTTCCTGACACTCTTCGTACCAAGCCACGGCCAACAGAAGCTCGGTGCGAGCTTCTTCCAAATACACTAGCCTCATTTCGATAGAAGCGCTTGCACGTCCTTCCGGATGTCCTCGCGACTGTAGGCGCTGCTTTCCCCAGACTCGCGGCGAGCGATCCGCCGGGCAATTTCCGCGCTCCATGCCGGAGAAAGCCCGGCTTCGCCGTCCAAACTTTCCAAAAGGCGATCTGCGACGAACGAACGCTCGGCCCTCGGCAGGGTCATCGCTTCCTCAAGAATCTCCAAAGCTTTCGGCATGTCCGGATGCTACACGCGATCTTGCCGCCCGTCACGCGCGGAACCGTTCATCCCTCCGCGCTCCAAATCTTCAACACCCCCGTCTCCTTACACCGGCACCACCGCACCCTCATCCGCTCCGCCGCCTCGAACCTCACCGGCTGAATCCCCGTCCCCTTGTGACTCCCGTCACAAAACGGCAAATGCCCGGATCGCCCGCAAGCACACCACCAGTGCACGCCTGCTTCAATCTCCACCTGGATCGGCTCCCGCGCTTCCTCAGCCATGCCATAGCTTGGCAGGAAAACCCCGCTCACTCCAGATTCGACACCGGCACGACCCCCTCGTCCGCCACGATCACCACCGGCTTCTCCTTGGCCGCAGACCTCCCGGCCTTCGCCGAGAGCGGCACCGATCCCGGGCCGGACTGGCTGTAGGTGTCAGCCGGGACTTCGTTCAAAAATGTAGCTACCAACCAGGCCGCCAGCAGCGTGGCAGAACCCGTTACAAACAATCGCACTTTCATCAGGGAGCAAGGGTGCGGCACATGGCCGGCGGAAGTTGCGGGACGGGCGCCATATGCCCCGGATACCTCGCAAAAGTAAAGTATTTTCAATGTCTTGTTCCCCTCGCGCTTCCGCACGGGAGGGGCGCGTTCCAACAGGTCTCGTGCCGGGAAACAAGGGCTTTTTTCCGCAGTAGGACCAAAGTCCCATTCAACGCGTCAGCACGAAGGGCGCGCTCACATTGCCGAACCGGTCCACCGCGCTGACCGCTACCGCATCCGGAACGGAAGAAATCTCCACATCCTTCGAACCCGCGGAAACGACCTTCGCCATCCGCCACTGCTTGCCGTAGCGCGCCTGGATCGCATAGCGCGCGGTCGAGCGGTCCCCGCTCTGGATCGCCACCCGCACCGAGCTGCCATTGCCCGTGGCACTCGCATTCGGCCGGCCGGGGGTCTGCTGGCTCAGCCACGGCATCGGCGGCACCAGCGCCGGCTGCGCATACGCCCCCTTGGCCAGCAGGTTCGAGACCCCGCCGCGGTTCTGCATCAGCCCCTTCACGCTCCAGTGGATGTGCCCCGCCCAGTTCTTCCCAATATTCCGGGATAAATCGACCTGCTTCGTGATCTCGCTCGCCGGCCGCCCCGGATCTTCCGAGCTGCCGACCCGGCTCGTCGCGATCCCCGGCCACACCGGACGGCTCCCCTGCTGCCGCCACCAGCCCAGCAGCGCGGAGAAGCTCTGCTTCCGCGGCTGGTCCCGCCAATACAGCTGCGGCGCGAGGTAGTCCACCCAGCCGCTCGCCAGCCACTTCCGCGCATCGCAGCCGATCTGCTCGTAGGCATCGATCCCCGCCTCGATCCCCGCTGGCGTGCCCGGCCGCCAGATCCCGAAGGGCGAAATCCCCACCCGCACCCACGGCTTCGCCCGCTTCACGTCCGAATACAGCTTCTGCACGAAGTCATCCACGATCTTCCGCCGGATCGCCGGGCTGCGGCCATCGCCGAAGACCCGCCCGGCTTCCGGATACGGGTAAAAGTAGTCGTCCAGGTGCACCCCGTCGATGTCGTAGCGCTGCACCACATCCAGGATCGCCCCGAAGGCCCGCGCCCGCGTCTCGGTCTCCGCAGGATCGCACCACAGCAGATTCCCGAAGCGCTTCGTGATGTTCGGCGAGGCCTTCGAGACGTGGCTCGCACAACACGCCTGGCCCACATTCGAAAGCGCGCGGAAGGGATTGAACCACGCGTGAACTTCGATCCCCCGGGCATGCGCCTGGTTCACGCAGTAGCTCAGCGGATCGTAGCCCGGGGACTTCCCCATCGTCCCCGTCAGCCACGGGCTCCACGGCTCCTTGGACGATTGATAGACCGCATCGCAATGCGGGCGCACCTGCAGCAGCAGCGCATTCATGTTCAGGGAGGCCATCTTATCCAGAATCGCCCGCATTTCCCCCTGCTGTGCACTTGCCGACATCCCCGATTTGCTCGGCCAATCGATATTGTGCACCACCGCCGCCCATGCCGCCCGGAACTCCCGCGCCGGCATCGGCGGCTTCTCACCCGACGGGCGATAGCTTTGTGCAGTGCAGAACGAAGCGAGCAGACAAGTGAGGGCGGCGACCCGGGCAAACATGGCCCTTTAGATGCCCTGATATTCCGGCGCTTGCAAGCCGCGATGCCCCGCTTCCGCAAGACCCATCCTTACTATCCACTACAAGCCTGTCGGTGGCTTCCACGCACTTTCCCCGAAATCAGGGATCTGTATGTCAGCATTCAAGAGAGTACTTGCTTCCCCTGCGCAAGTTTGGAAGTGTGTTGTCTGATTAGCTGCCGAGTTATACCCGCTCCCGGCTGATCGGATGGACCAACCCAAGAGGGTTCATGCCGACCCCCGGCACCTCCCTGTACGGTCCGAACCCCACATCAAAAACCCGAATAACCATGAGCCACTTCCGATTCCGGATGGTGCCGCTGCCGCGCATTGCCGTGGCCGCATTCGCCGCCCTAGCCCTGCCGGCCATTGCCGGCACTTATAACAACGACTTCAACGCCAGCGACCCCTTCCTTGAGTCGTCCCCGACCACGAAGCTGACCGTCTTCTCGAACCAAGCGTTCGGAAACGTCAACCGTCCCAGCTGGCTCCCCACCGGGGGAGTCGATAACTCGGGCTACCTGAAGCTGACCAACGCGGTCAGCACCCTCCGCCAGACCATTGTTTTCCCGGACTTCGAACCCGGATTCCATGTCGCCGGATTTGATTTCGCCATCGATTGCCGCGTCGGAGGCGGCGGGACCGCCCCCGCTGACGGCTTCAGCCTCAATTTCGCCCGGGCCGGAGATACCGTCATCACCACCGGCACTCCCTACGCCGGCGCCCTGGGCACCAACGGCCACAATGAAGCGGACCGCCACGAAGAAGGCACCGCCACCGGCCTCTCCATCGCCTTCGATGCCTACTTCAGCGGTACCGTGGGGGTGAGCGACGATGTTGTCGGCATCAGCGTCCGCGTGGACAATCAGGTGATCGCGCATTACGCCGCTCCAGTCATCAACCCGGTGGACCCGAATAATCCCAACTCGCTCCAGACCGGACCACGTCTAGCGGACCCGGCAACTGCCCAACAGCGTATCGACGCCCTCGGCTGGGGCACTTTCGAGGCGAAGCTGGACCGCGACACTCAGATCCTCAACGTCTGGTGGAAGGGGGTGAAAGTCATCGATGAGCTTCCAACCAACTTCGTCCCCGGCCCGGGGCGCTTGGTATTCGGCGTTCGCACCGGTGGCAACAACCAGGTCCACCATTTCGACAACATGGAGCTTACGACCTACCCGGTCGAGTTGGCCACCGTCACCAGCGCCAAGGTCAGCCACCAGGAAGGCTACGTCTTCCAGATCAGCGACTACGAAACGAGCTCGGTGGTCGTCCCCGGCGGCGTCACGTCTCTCCTGATCGACACCGACATAGTCACTCCGACCTCGGTGAGCAAAACCGGCAGTGTCACCACCGTCACCTACGTGCCGGAGGTCCCGCTTCCGGCCCATGCCAACATCTTCTTCGAGATCAATGCGCAAGATCAGCTCGGGACGCCCGTGACTCTGTCAGGAACCCTGGTTACCCCGGTCTTTCCCCTGGCCTCCTTTATCGCGGACGCTCCCACCCTCAATCAGTGGAATATCCGCACGATCCGCGGAGGCACCATCGCTGGCCCTACCCAGATCAACACCGCCCTGGCAATCGCGGCGAATCCGGCGCTCACCATCGCGAATTCCACCGCTCCCTACTTCAATATCTCCGATGACGCGAGCTTCGGGGCACGCGGCTTCTTCAAGCGGGACGCGGGCATTGCCAACGGTGTCACGGGCAACGAAGACAACATCGTCACCCTCGGCAAAACCAAGATCTCGATCACCGAACCCGGCGACTACACCTTCTGGGTCCAGAGCGACGACGGCTTCGCACTCCGCATCAAAGGCGCAGCCTTCCACAAGGTCGTCGGCCTCGGGCTCATCGATCCCTCGGATGCCTCCACCATCGCCTACTTCTTCGGCACCGGAAACGCCAATACCCGTGGCGTGGTAACCCTCGCCGCCGGTGAGTATGAGATCGACCACCTCTGGTTCGAGGGCACCAGCGATTCCTATGCGGAAGTCGCCTGGGCCCCCGGTGACCACGCGGACGATACCACCACTGGCAAGTGGTCGCTCGTCGGCGGTGCCGGAGACACTCCCTTCTTCCCCGCTGCTCCCTTGGCTGAGCCGGTCACTGTCCCCGGCTCTTGGGCCGTCCGGAATTACTACGCTGGCGGCAACCTCGCAGGCCTGCGCGACGCCTTCACCCGGATCGCGACTCCCGGCGCATCTACGGTGGTGAATGCCACGGTTCCGGTGATCAACTTCCGCGACCCGTTCCTGCCGGGTGGCGGCGGTGCCGACGGCATCTTCCGGAACAATACCGGATTCCCCTTGGAAGCCGTGGTAACACCACCGGTGGACGACAACCATTTCGTCACCATCGCCCGCTATGAGTGGGTGGTTGCGAATCCGGGCGACTACACCTTCGCCGTCACCTCCGACGATGGCTTCGCCCTCCGCGTTCTCGGCGGGCCTTACATCATCAACAACGCAGGCCCGACGAATAACAGCAGCGGCGTCGATCCCCTCGATAGCACCACCTTCCTGAATTCGGGAGCGAATGATGCTGCCAGCTTCGGCGTCTACCGCGTCGCCGCCGCCGGCACCTACACCATCGAGGTGGTGCAGGTGGAGCAATCCGGCGGATCCTCGCTGGAAGTGGCTTGGGCACCTGGAAACATCACCAGCCGCAATGCGACTTCCACTTGGATGCTTCTCGGAAACCCCAACGACCCTTCGGTCCCGGTGGCAGCTCCGATCCTTCCCGTGGATCTGTTCGCCACACTGCCGAAGGCACCGGCGACCCAGTGGTCCACCCGCTTCTACCATTCGGCCACGAACCTCACGAACATCCCGACAGCCATCGCGGCGATCAACAACCCCGCGACACCCAAGTTCACGGGCGTCTATTCATTCCTGAACTTCCGGAACTCCGTGCCGGAGGGTCAGACTGACCCGGTTCCCTGGACCAGCGGCCTCTTCCACGCCACCCACGCGACCGCCGTTTACCGGGACCCCGCAGAACGCCAGTTCCTCGGTGCCACCGGTCTTGTGGACCATGTGGCCGCCCTCGCGACCGCACGGGTGAACATTACCACCGCCGGGAACTACACCTTCGGGATCTCCTCGGACGATGGCTTCGCGTTCCGGATCGTCAATGCTCCGACCCCCTTCATCAGGGTCAGCGGCACCGCTACCATCGACTCGGCCCAGCCCAACACCGTTTACCGGCTCGACGGCAGCAACAACGCCCGCGCAGTCATCAACCTGCCGGTCGGCCAGTATGACCTCGAGTTCGCGTACTACGAAGGCACCGGCAATGCTCACTTCGAGCTCTACGCCGTCGCCGGAGACATCACGAACGACGCGGATTCCACCGCTTGGCGCATCGTCGGCCACACCACCTCCGGCGGCCTGCCACTCGTCGCGCAACCGGTCCTGACCCCGCCATCGATCGGCAGCATCTCCATCAATGCCCAGACCGGAGCCTTCAGCTTCAGCTGGAACTCGCAGGAGGGCACCAACTACAAGATCCAGTATTCGGACAATCTGGCCGTCTGGCACGACCTCAACCCTGCCTATCCCGGCCAAGCGGGACCAACCAGCACCTACACCGGAAACGTCTCGGACCTGACCCTGATCCCGGGCACGGCCAAGGTGTTCTTCCGCTTGGAGCCGAACTAATCAGACCGTCACGCCGTCCGGCCCGCACCCGCGGGCCGGACGGCACACCGGAACCGCGAGGCACCAGCCTCGCCACAACGAAGGGGACGCAAGCTGCGTCCCCTTTTTGTGCCCTCAGCCCAACCGCATAAGCGGTCCCCACAAAGCCCGCCCCCAAGGGTACGTAGTCCCGCCTTCAGGCGGACTCACCGGTAGGCAACACCACATTGTGCCGATCCGACGCGTCAGCGCCCGGGAGCGCGGAGGCACTGCCCCGCAGAAGCCACCGTGGTGGCGCTATCCATCGCGCGATGGTCGTGGAAAGCGACGTCGTGGCGGGCCCTGGCCCTGAAGCGCGCGATGTGGGTAACGGTCACGGCGGGCTGCCGCAGCATTGGGCCAGACAACCGCTACCATGAGGAATGGGAGGAGCAGCCTCTCGGGCAAAGCCATCATCTCAAGCCGGAATCACACCCACAGTTCAGGGCGGTGACGTCCTAACCATCAGCGTGAACTTCACCTCCTCGCCCCCGCCTGTAGGCACCCCGGCGCCCACAACCCGAGGAACTCCTGACATCAGGACCGTCATCGATTCAATACGACCCGTAACCGCGGATTCCGGCATGATGTCCATGGTAAACCTGAGTTCCACCGCTTCGTCCTTGATCGAAGGTTCAACCGCAAACGACTCCTGAATCTCGTCGCCTCGCCGCAAAGAGATGCAAGCCTTCTCCCCCGTCCGGCAGGCGAGCAGCCAGCTCCCGGCCTCGCCATTGCTCTCGATCTGCAACCCGGGAGGTGCGGGACAATAAAGCCCCGGATCTAGCAAGGCTTCCGCCCACTCGAAGCCCTCTCCGTCCCCCACCAGCATTGCCCGCCCGCTGCGCGAATCATATCCCGCAAAGCTGAGTTTGCCCGGATTGCCAGGCAAAAGCTTCTCGCGAAGGTCCGCCACCTCGCCTCGCATCCAGTTCCCCACCGCATCGGGACAGGTCACTCGGGAAAAGGGACCACTCGAACTTCCGCCTTCACTCATCCAGACCGCCCTCCGGAAGGGAACCGGAAAAAGACAACTCTCCTGACCGTCGTCCAAACGACCAACGATACGCCCGTGATCCCCGGCTTTGCGGGGCCAGAATTCGACCCGACCGTCTCGCTCGATCCGTCGCGCCTCGTTCACCGGCAACCCGCCTGCGAGTTCCACGGTCGGGGTGACAAAGAGTTCCCACCGGCTGGCACCGGACCCCTGACGCGCGATGAGCGTGCGCTCACCGCTCTTGAATAGGAACGCTGTCGTCACATCCCGGAAGGTTTCGTCAGCCACCGCCCAAGACACCATGAACCGTTGATCCACCCATTCCCCCGTTTCGGAGCTAACGGCATCCGTATCCACTTCGACTCCCTCCGCCTCCGATTCGATTCTCCCCCCGCTGTCGGCAGACACGATCAACGACCACGACCGGGCCGGGTCCCCGCAGACGAGTTCAAACTTGGTCAGGATCGTCCTGGGCAAGCCCGGGAAGCCCAGCGATTCCTCGACCACAAACACATCGTTGTAGGAACCCCGCGCCACCACCATCCCGGACCGCTCGTTCCATACCACCCAATCTCCAGTCCAAGGTCCGGCCGCTGGATCTCCCGGTTTAACCGGGACCTCATCCTTGGCTTCCTCGAAAGGGTTCGCATCATCCCCATGACCTTTCCCTCCCGAAAGCTGGATATTTCCCGCTCGCGCGCTGACCAGCTTGGAAAGATCCCGCAGCACATCCCCCTCCTCGAAAAACGCCGACTTGCCCGGCGGCTTCTCCAACCTCGGAAGCACCTCGTCCGCCTTCGCCCCTTGCACCACCGCCTCGATCGGCATCCTCCATCCTGCAGTCACGGACGCCTGCACCGCCCCGGCGAGAAGCAGCAACGTGAAGACGATCCACCGGGCTATCATCCTGGCAGCGTGGCGGGAAAGTGAAATCATGGCAAGCGGCGGAGCAGAGCCCAACAAGGGCGCTCAAGCCACCCTACCGAATCCCCCGCCCGCCCTTCTACTGCCAACACCGCTCCGCCATGTCCCAACCTACTTCTTAACGCCGGAGCTGCGTCGGAACCTAGCCGATAGCGAATCTTCTCACTCCCTCAAACGACTTCCTCGCGCAGCGACTGACCCGTTTAAAAATTAGAATTTAGTAATTAGTAATTCTGCCTTTCGCCTCATCCGTTCAACTTCGCCAGCGCCTTCGGCAGGAACACCCCGTCCTTCCGGATCAACTTGCCGTCGAAGCGGATCTCGCCGCCGCCGTAGTCCTTTCGCTGGATGCACACCATGTCCCAGTGCACCTGCGAGCGGTTCGTATTGTCCGCCTCCTCATACGCCTGACCCGGCGTGAAGTGGAACGACCCGCCGATCTTCTCATCGAAAAGAATGTCCCGCATCGGATGCTTGATCGCCGCATTGTAGCCCAGCGCGAACTCGCCGATGTAGCGCGCCCCTGCATCGCTATCCAGGATCTTGTTGATCTCCTTGTTCTTCCCGGGGGACTCGGCCTTCACGATCTTGCCCTTCTCGAAGGTCAGCTTGATCGAGTCGAAGGGAATGCCCTGATAGATCGTCGGCGCGTTGTAGGAAATCACGCCCTCCACCGAATCCTTCACCGGCGCGGTGAAGACCTCGCCGTCGGGAATATTGCAGGTGCCCGCACAGACGATCGCCGGGATGTCCTTGATCGAGAATTTCAGATCCGTGCCCGGGCCCGTGATGTGGACCTCGTCGGTCTGGTCCATCAGCTTCTTCAGCGCCGTCGCCGCCGGCACCAGGCTCTTGTAGTCCACCAGGCAGACCTTGAAGTAAAAGTCCTCGAAGGCCTCCGTGCTCAACCCCGCCTGCTGCGCCATGGAAGGAGAAGGCCAGCGCAGCACACACCACTTGGTCTTCTTCACCCGCCAGTCGATCACCGCACGCATGTGCTTCATCGCCAGCTTCATGTTCTCCGCCGGCACATCGCTGCTCTCCGCGATGTTATTGCTGCCGCGCACCGCGATGTAGGCGTCCATGTCCTTCATCTCGGCCAGCAGGTGCTTGGCCATCACCTTGTACTGCTCCTCCTCCGCGCCCTTCAGCATCTCCCGCGTCAGCCGGGAATTGTGCAGGCGCAGCACCGGAAAGGCACCCTTCGCCCTCGCCTCGCGCACCAGCGCCAGCCCGATCGACTCCGGCACATCATAGAGATCCAGCAGGACCTTCTCACCCTTCTTCAGGGACGTCGAATAGCGGACAAGCTGGCGGGCGAGTTGGTCGATGCGGGGATCGTGCATGCGCCTGATTAGCCGGGCTTTTCAAAAGGCCAAACCCGAAAAGTGAAGCAAGAGGATTTTAGATCGCTCCGCGCGAATCCACCGGGACTTCATCCCCAAAGCTTGCGATGCCGGGCCATTCGCTCGGCCTTTATTTCTTTCTTCATCCTCTCGCCCTCCTCCATTGAAAGCCCTTTGCCGCCTTGCAGCCAATCGAGGGCGCGCAGCGGAAACATCCTGCGGCGGTTCGAATCCTGGCTTGTTTTCCAAAGGGCTGATGCCGGAAACTTTATCGGATCCTCCCCGGTTTTCAAGCCATTCGGGCAAGCAGCTCTTGCCTCCCTTCCCCCCACCGTCTCTCCTCCCGCCATGCGTCTCGGCATCCTCGGCTCCGGTTCCGGCTCGAACATGCAAGCGATCCTCGACGGCGTCGCGGACGGCTCGCTGAAGGCGGAGATCGCCCTCGTGCTCTCGGACAATCCGCAGGGCTACATCCTCGAACGCGCCCAGAAGGCCGGCATCCCGACCGCCGTGATCGATTGCCGCGGCTTCAAGTCGAAGTTCCCGGAGGAGTCCCAGCAGGAAACCGCCGCCGCCCTGAAGGCCGCAGGCGTCAACCTCGTCTGCCTGGCCGGCTTCATGCGCCTCGTGAAAGCCCCGCTCCTGGAAGCCTTCCCGGACCGAATCCTGAACATCCACCCCGCCCTCCTCCCCGCCTTCCCCGGCCTCCAGGCCTGGCGGCAGGCGATCGAGGCCGGCGTCACCGAGACCGGCTGCACCGTCCACTACGTCGATGGCGGCATGGACACCGGCCCGGTCATTCTCCAGGAAACCGTCCCGGTCCTGCCCGGCGACGACCCGGACACGCTCCACGCCCGCATCCTCGAAGCCGAGCACCGCACTTACCCGGAAGCAATCCGGATGGCGCTGGCCCGCTTGGGGCGGTGAGGGGCCAAAATGACGAATGTCGATTTCCCGAATGCCGAATGACCTGTGGGAAGAATGGGAGAAACGCTTCGCGCAAGTCCCTCTTTCTTAAAGACACTTCATTCGTCATTCGGGAATTCTGAATTCGTCATTTGCCTTTCCTCCCGGCTTGATACCCGCCCCGAGCGCCGCTAGCGTCCGCGGCCCCGGCCCGCTATGCCTAAAGTTTTCATACGCACATACGGCTGCCAGATGAACGAGCGCGACTCCGAACAGGTCGCGCAGATGTTCACCGAAGGCGGCTACACCGTCACCGGCGATGAGACGGACGCCGACGCGATCCTGGTCAACACCTGCTCGGTGCGCGACCAGGCGGAGCAAAAGGCGCTCGGCAAGATGGGCAGCATGGGCAGCTACCGCCGCCAGAAGCCGCACGTCGTCTTCGGCTTCATGGGCTGCATGGCCCAGAGCCGCGGCCCGGAGCTCTTCGCGCGCATCCCGCACCTCGACGTGGTCGTGGGCACCCAGAAGTACCACAAGGTTTTCGAATACGTGGACACCATCCTCCAGCGCCGTCTGGAGCGCCGGATGGACGAGCTCCAGCTCTCGCTGACCGGCGAGAGCGTCTGCGACGTGGAAGAGGAAGCCGGTTCGCAGAACACGATCCGCGACCACATCCCGAAGGAGCTGAACGCCTCCGCCTTCGTCTCGATCATGCAGGGCTGCAACATGCGTTGCTCCTTCTGCATCGTGCCGGACACCCGCGGCAAGGAGCGGGGCCGGCCGATCGCCGAGATCGTGGAGGAGGTGAAACGCCTGCGCGATCACGGCGTGAAGGAGATCACCCTGCTCGGCCAGATCGTGAACCTCTACGGCCGCACCGAGTTCGAGAAGGTGGACGGCAAGTCGCCCTTCGTGCAGCTCCTCGAGCAGGTGCACGCGGTCGATGGCATCGAGCGCATCCGCTTCACCTCGCCGCACCCGATCGGTTATCGCGATGACCTGGTGGCCGCCTTCACCTACCTGCCGAAGCTCTGCCCGCACATCCACTTCCCGATGCAGAGCGGCTCGGACCGCATCCTCAAGGCGATGCGCCGGCCTTACAAGAACGAGAAGTTCGTGGAGATCTGCGAGAAGATGAAGGCCGCCCGCCCCGGCATCGCCATCACCACCGACATCATCGTCGGCTTCCCCGGTGAGGAAGAGGAAGACTTCCAGGCCACGATGGACACCGTGCGCCGCCTGCAGTTCGACAATGCCTTCGTCTTCCGCTACTCGAAGCGCAAGGACACCCCCGCCGCCGAGATGGACGGGCAGCTTCCCGAGACGGTGAAGGAGGAGCGCAACCAGCGCCTGCTCGACATCGTGAACGAGCTCGCCATCGCCAAGCACGCCTCCCTGGTCGGCACCGTCCAGCAGGTCCTCTGCGAAGGCCCGAGCAAGACCAACAAGCAGCGCCTGACCGGCCGCACCGGCACCAACAAGATCCTGATCTTCGACGGTGACGCCCACAAGCTGACCGGCCAGTTCCTCGACATCCGGGTGGAAGCCAGCACGGGCTTCACGCTCTATGGCAGCGTCCTCTGAATCGGAGGATTGGGAGAAACTGTCGCCACCTTAAGGGGGTACCCTTTACTGGGATAACCTTTGCGTGCCGTTCGGGGCTACGGGTGGCGTGCCGTTCGGGGCACCACCCCCCGTCCCTTTCCGGGGGACGGGTGGCGTACCGTTTCGGGGGACGGGTGGGGCTACTCGGGCAGGCCGTTGTCGCGGGCGAACTTGGCGGCGGCTTCGGCGTCCTTCTGCTTCCACTGGGTGTGGATGTTGCCCATCAGCTCCGTGCGCTCCTTGCCCTCGGGGAGGGTGAGCGCCCACTCGGCGGCGCTGCCGGGATCGTAGGGGGCGACGGTGCCTGCGTAGGAGCGGACGGCGGCATTCTTGACCGGGCCGTCCTTGGCGTCGTCGATCCACTGGCCGGCGGCCTTGTAGTCCTTCTGGGCCCACTCGCCCATCAGGCTCTGCACCTTGGCATCGAGGCGCTCGGGGGGCAGCTTGCCGTCCATCCATTCGAGCCACTTGCCGGTGTCGCCCTTGACATACCAGGAGTTGATGCCGTCGGCGAAGGCGGTGGTCTCCGCTTCATCGAGCTTGGCCGAGTCCAGCCAAGCGGCGCTGGAGGCGTAACCTTCCGCGACGACCTTGTTGACGAGGGCACCCATGGTGGAGTTCAGCATCTGCTTGCGCTGTTCGCCTTCGAGGCCCTTCAAGTGATTGCGGAGTGCCCCGACGATGGCGATGCGCTCCTCCGAAGTATTGCCGGCCTGGCCGATCGCCTGGCCCAGCGAATTGAGGTCTTTCAGGTCGAGATCGGCGGCGAGCGAGAAGGCGAGCACCGGGTCCAGGCGGGCGGCCCCGGTGAGGATTCCCTGCTTGGTCTCGGCGTTGACCATTTCGGGATGATCCTTGCCATTTTTGCGGATCCACTCGATGGCCGCCTTCGGGTCGTCCTGCGCCCACTTCGTGAGCGCGGAGGTGACGACATGCATGGCCATGCCGTCGTTCTTCATCAGGTCGGAAGACTCGGCGAGCAGGTTGAGCGCGGTGGCGGGGTGATCGTTCGCGAGCATCATGACCGCGAAGCCGATCATGCCGCTGCGCATGTCATCGGTGAGATCGGGTGCGGCGCGGAACTCGGCGACCAGCAGCTTGAGCTGGGCGGGATCGAGCGAGAGCATTTCCTCCATGATCCCGACGATGCGCTTCTGCATGGCATCGTCCGGCTGGCCGCCCTTTTTCTGGGTCTCTTCCATCTCGCGGGCGAAGGCGATGAGCCTGGTGGCGAAGTCCTTGGCCTGGGCCGCCTTGCCGACCTGCGGGTCGCGGCGGATCTTGGTCTGGGTGGACTTGTCACCGCCGGCGGCGAGGTCGGCGGTATCGAGGCCGAGCTCCTGCGCCTCGCCGACGAGGCGGGAATTTTCCGTGTGGGCGGAAGACAGGCGGCCGTGTTCCTTCCAGCCGAAGAAGGAAGCGGCGATCAGGATCAGGGCCGCGAGGATGAGGGAGAGTTTCATGGTGGCGGAAGGGGGAAATTATTCTGCGGTAGGGACGGGCTGCGGGGTGAGCCGCTTGTTCAGTTCCTCCCGCTTCTGCGGATCGGAGATCTTCGCCACGAGGTCATTGGCTTCATTCGGATGCCGGTTGCGGCCGCTCTCGATGAAGGCGATGAGCACGTCGTCGTTGCCGGTTTGCTCCTGATACTTGAGAGCGAGTTCGGCGCCCTTCTTGAAGTCCGGGATATCGCCGAGCGCCTTGCCGGTGATGCGGTCGGCAGCTTCGGGAGACTGCTTGAGCGCCCAGGCCCGGCCTTCTTCGACCGCCGCTTCCATCTTCGCCGAGTCACGGGAGTTCTGGACTTTGCTCTGCAGGGATTGGGCGACGATCGCCTCGCGCTCCGCGGGGCTGGCCTCGATCTTGGTCAGATATTCGCCCACCTTGTCGTAGCCGCCCTGGTGGATCAGCATCGAGGCGGAGTTGGCGAGGGTCGAGTTCCGCTGGTTCTCCGGCACGGAGCTGCGGATGAGATCGGCCACGGCTTTCTCCGAGCCCGGCTTGGTGTTGAAGAACATGCCGCCTTGGAAGATTTGGGAGCGTTGGTTTTCCGGAATCCCGGCGAGCCGTTTCGCGGCTGCGGCGGGATCGCTTTCCAGTAGCGATGCGATCACGCCGCCTTCCAGGCGCAGGCGGGCATCGCTTTTGCCATCGAGCGATTTGCTGTCCAGCTTGCCGGAGGCGACCTGTGCATCCAGCCATGCGGTCGCGGCGGTGGAGTCCTTGCTGGCCCACTGCTGGAAGGCTTGGGATATCTGCCAGGAAAATCCGCCGCGCTCGTCATTCAGGCGGTCTCCGAAGCGTTCCATGACCAGCTCGGGGTTCTTCTGCGCGAGCAGGCCGATGATCATGCCCTCGAGGCCCCTCTTGGCATCATCGGGGATATCGAGGGCGGCGATCTCATCGAGATGGGTGGCGAGGTCCTCCGCGGACAAGTCCATGAGGGTCTTCTGCAGCTCGATCATCGCGCGCATGTCCGGCATGTTGTTGCCGCCCTGCATGGCCTTCTGTTTCGAGGCGAGGTCCTTCCAATCGATCTTCTTGGCCGTTGTCTTGCCGTTCTTGCCCTTGTTGGCGGCGGCGGTCTTCGAGGATTCGCCGGAGGCTTCCGCGTGGCGTGCTTCCTGGATGCGCTGGCGCAGGGTGGTATTGCTGTCTTCGACGGCGGACAGCGAGCGGTGCTGGGTGCCGAGCCAGATGGCGGCGGCGGCAATGGCCAAGGCCGGAGGGAGGAGGACGATGGGTTTCATGGCGGACGGATAACCGGAGGTTTCTCCGGATACGTCTGGCACCTTAGGAAGATTTCCGCCCGCGCGTCCGCTGCAAAATCACGGTTTGGTTGGAATCGGGTTCAGCGGACGGGCGGCGGCAGGCGCTCATGATCGCTCCTACACCCGGATCAGCGCTTCTTGAAATACCGCTGGGCATTCCGCGGATACAACTCCTGTACCTGAAACCCCAAGCGCCGCCGCGAGCTTCAGCAGTTCGAAGTCGGCCATCCAACGCACTCCGCCCTCGATCCGTGCAATCACCCCGCGCGAAACGTCCCAGCCCTTGAGCTGGCAGGCGACGGCAAGCTGCTCCTGCGACAGCCCCCGGCGATACCGGAGCGCGATCACTCGGGGACCTACAATGTTGCGCGGGGCCTCCATGGGCCCTTCCATTTATAGGTTTTCGTTTGTCGCATTGTCTGGAATTCCAGACAAAATATTGAGAGTTCCATTGCAGGCCGAAGGACCGGTAGAGTTTCACTACTATTTCAATGAAGGGAAATTGACATTCCCTGTCCGACAGGCAAGACAGAGACAAAGCGATGAACTGCGGATCTACGAACTCCTGCCCGGAGCCAGTTAACCCGTAATCCTCTTCATCGCCGTGATTCCCGCCTCTCGCTTTCGCGATACCTCTGACTGGCCTGCACCATGAAACGCTTATCAATTCCTGCAGCTTTCTGCGTCCTCGGTTTGCTCGCTGACGCTCAGGAAGCCGCGCCAAAGTGGGACGTGGAAATTCCCGTCCCCATCGCCGACGGCACCCCATCGCAGCCCGCACCGGAACCGGAGCCGATCGACTTCACTGTTCTCAGTTCCCGGACCACGCGGGTGGAGGTGACCGAGGCTCCGGAAATGCCCGGTCTCCCGCCGGTCGAGGGCACCATCAATATCACGGTGCAAAAGGTCGCCGACCCGAATCTGCCCGCTCCCCCGCCGCCGCTCCCGGCCCTGCCGCCGGATGACCCTGCCGTCCTTGCGCGATTGGAGCAAATGCGCGCAAGCTACCGCGCTTCCACCATCGCGTTCCTGGCGGCGACTGTCCATGACGGCAGCCGCACGCTTCTTCGCATCTATCCCAACGGCGGACCGAACGAGGCCGTCACCGCATGGAGCAATCTCGATTTCAATCATTTCAGCGGTTTCTCCGATTACCGCGTCCACGGCGCCGATGGCCAGGAGCACCGCGTTTCGCTGCTGATGGGGATCGGCAACATCAACACCGCGGCGATGACCCAACTGGCCGCGCGGCATGGCGTGGCCTATGAGCCGCCACAAATTCCATCCGTCCCGGACCTCGCCGCCGGCGGCCCCGCCTTCACCGTCGTCGAAGGCCAAGCCAATACCGCGGCCATGGAGATCCTTGAGCAGCTCCATGACCTCTACCGGAAGGAAGGCGTCCGCATGGCCGCCGCCTGCCAAGCCAGGGAAATCGCCCGTGCCGCGCGCAAGGCTGAACTTTTGGCCAATCCGCCAAAGCCCCGCGACGTTACCATCCAGGTCTGGCGGACGGGTGGCAAGCCGGTCCCAACCTCAACCGGAAACGGACAATGAAGCTGAAACCCCGATCCACTGGCAAATCGCTAACCTTGCTCGTCGCCTCCGCGCTGGTCTCGCAGCCGCTACAGGCCCTCGTCATCCCCGGCGGGGACAACGACGGCATGAGCGACATCTGGGAGGAAACCTACGGCTTCGCCAGCTACGATGACGGGACGCTCTTCCCCGAGCAGGCCCCCGCCGCGGATGCCGATGGCGACGGCCGCAGCAATCTCGATGAATCCCTCGCCGGGACGAACCCTTGGAGCGGCAAGGCAGCGGACTTCTTCGGAGCCCTCGTCCGGTTGAGTTCCACTATCCCGCAGTTGTTCATCGTGGACTACCACGGGGTGGAGGGGAAGGTCTACACCGTGTTCGGTTCCCCGGATCTCGATACTTGGTTGGAAGTGGACAGCGCGATGGGGACAGGCGGGCCGGTCAGCCACCAGTTCGCCGCCGATGCCGCGCGCCTCTTCTTCCGCGTCGAGGTCAGCGATATCGATCAAGATGGCGACGCTCTCACCGACTACGAGGAGAGCCTTCTCGGCAGCAATCCCGAAGAAGCCGACAGCGACAGCAACGGCATCGACGACGGCTGGGAGATCCAGCATTTCGGAACATTGGGCGTGGATCCCGATGCAGACGCAGATGGGGACGGTCTCACAAATCTGGAAGAGTACCTCGCCGGCACGGATCCTTTCGATCCGGATACGGACGGCGATGGCATCCCGGATGGCGACGATACCTTTCCCTTAATACCTGCCTTCCAGTCACCAATCACGAGTTCCCTGATCGTTTGGACCCCTTTGGAGGATTGAGTTCATTTGGATGAAAGCACGACCATGAGATTTATAGGAAAACTATTAACCGCGCTGGCCTGCTCCGCATGCTCGGCGACTACAGCAAGCGCCGCCTGTAGCGGTGATGACTGCGGGAATGTCGAGATCACCAATGTCATTCTCCAAACATACTCCGAACAAGGAACGGAACCGGAGACGGGGCCGAAGGTGACGATTGACGGAAAAGAAGTGGCGGACATGGAGTCGGATCCCGGCTACTTGAGAACAGACTGGGAGGCCGATCCCCACATGGCAATTCCCAGAGGGAAGCCATTCTATCTCGACGTTCGTCCGGCAGACGATTGGGTCGAAGCCCTTGGCGACAACTATATCTTTATCAAAATTGGCTGCGGGGTTTCAGAGGTCGAGGTTGATGGTGTCGTGTTCAAGGTAGCTCCGGAGAACTCTCATCCCGACGTTGGCTACACCAAAACCCACGACTATGGCAACGGCTCGGTCGTTTCCTTCAGCTCGACAGGCTGCGGTTTGAATCTAACGTTCCACTATTCACGTTATCTGGAAGAGGAGAATGAAACCAGTCCATCTTTGGGAAGAGGGCTTCAGATGGACCATTAGAATTCCGGGGAACAACTCGTGCACCACGCCGCCGCCCGGCAGCTTGGCAAATCAAGGGTTCGAATCCAGCATACCCTCCGGAGCCGATAGCGGCGGGAATTCTTCCGGCAGCATTCAATGGCAGGGCAATATCCCGTCGTCCGCCGTCGATCCCGAATCTTGGAACTTCTCCGGCCAGACGATGGGCTTGACCGGCGTTTCGGATGTGACGGTGGGAGACACCCGTCAAATCAAGTCGGCGACGATGCTGACCGACATGGTGCGCGATGGAGATGTCCTCACCGTCCGGAAGTTTGCCCCCGGCCAGATCGGAGCGCTGCAACTGAATGGCTTCCACGATCAGGCTGGCAAGGAACCCTTCGAGGTCGCCACCTTTGAGGGTGCCGAGCAGACCGACCCGATGACCGCGGAAGTCCTCTCCAGCCACCTCCAAGTATCGGTGGTCCAAGACTCGCAAACCGTCAGTTGGTATGAATTGGACTACGACGGTACCACGGGCAAGCGCACGAAAACCGACCATCTTACCGGCATTCGCGAGGCAATGACCATCGCCACCGGCACGGCGGGCGAGAAGATCGAGACGCGGGAGGAGTATCGGTATTCCCCTTCCCAGTCACAGTTCGTCCTCACCTCCCGCGTGCGGGATACCTACGAGGAGGGGAGCGGAGAACTCATGGAAACCGTCGTGGACCCCGGCGGCGCGGATCTTGCCACCTGGTACTATCGCGATCTCCTGAGCGGAGCCACCGCGACGCTGAGTTCGGACGGTTCTTGGACCTCGCGCAGCTTGAAGCATGGATCGTACTTGGTCGGAGTTGATGGCGAGGTAGACTTGAACGATTGGGGGGATGTCACGGGGACGATCCGCTCGGTAAGCTATCGCCCGTGGCTGGACTCCGAACTTCCCATCAGCAAGGTCCCGTCCGCGGAAGATTGCGTAGCCGAGCTTGAGATCGACATGGGGGATCTGCTCGGGACCATCCGGCGCGAGACCCGGATCGAAGGACATCTCACTCGGCGTGTGGACACTTGGAAAACCATCGAAACGGAGGTCGTGGAAGGCCCGGAGTTTCTCGTGCAGCGGACACGCACTTGGTATTCCGACGACGAGGATAACACTCTGACCCGCGAAGTTTGGATCTACCGGGAGGGTGATTGGGGAAACCGCACCTACAAGACTGTCGCGGAAGATGGGCTGGTGAAGCGCCTCGCCTACGAAAAGGGGGATTTCGTTCCACCCGCCAATCCCGCGGGCAGCGGTTTCACGCCTTCACCAAGCGGTGCCTTCCTTTGTGTCAGCGAGTGGGATACAACGGGAGTCGTCGGCGGCTCCACCGGCACCAGCCGGGTCGAAGCGAAGGATGGCCGTGTCGTCGAAGAATGCCTGAAAGTTTTCACCGGCGGGACCAGTTGGGCGATCATGTGCGCCGACACTTGGACCTACAACGACGGGCACGCGGAGGGCAAGGAGAGCCGCCACTACAAGAACGGTGTTCTCATGGACCGCAGCTTGGGAAATAATACCGGTTCGATTCAACAGTCGGCCGGTGGTCCTGCAAGAATCACGCTCTTGGATGCCGATGGGGAAGTGACTTCCGTGACCGAGGACTATCCGGAGCCTTTTGCAGACATCGTCACCACCCACGCCCGGGATGGACAAAAGAGCATCGTCACCCGCGCTGCGGGAGCGCTAAGCGAAACCTCGGTGACCGAGTTTGACGTTGCAGGGCGGGTGATCTCCTCAACCGACACTCGCGGCATTACCCACAATACGACTTATGACGAGGCCAATAGAATTAAAACCCGGATTGGTCCCGGTGAGAATCCTGTTACGGAAATCTCGGTGAAGTACATTGATGGTCGGCAAAAGATCACGTCTGGCACAGGCTCAATTGCCGGCTTTAGGAGTTACAGCGTCAGCGAAAGAGGCATGATTCTGGAGACTAGCTATAGAGGGTCCACCGACAATACAGGCCCCCGCTGGCTCGCCAACCTTTCCGATTGGGGCGGTCGTGTCGTTCAAACCTCTCGTCCCAGTCCGACGCTCAGCGGGGAAGTAACCGAGTCCTCGGAGTATGATCCAGCTACGGGCCGCTTGACCAAGGTCTCCTCCACCGGGGTTGCCGATCGACTCTATATCTACGACTCCCTCGGCAGGCTCATGGACTTCGGGCTGGATCTGGAAGGAAACGACGATGCGCTCGTCCCGGCCTCGAAAGACCGAATTACGCGGACCGCCCAGGAATACCTTGAGATCGGCGGTCGCTGGTGGGATCAGTCCACCACTTCGGTCTATCACACCGACGACAACGGCACCGCCACTTACGTCTCAATCGCGCGCAACTCGGTCGCTCCCCTTAACGAGGGAGGGGCCGCCCGCTGGAGTTCTGTCACTGTCCAACCCGGAGGCCTCACCTTCACTAGCGAGCGCACAGAGTCCTTCGATCCTGGGACCAGCGCTTCCGCCGCGGTGCAGACCACGGACTCCAGCGCAACAAGCGCCTCGTCAGACACCACCGCCTCCTCGACCGCAGGCCGTCTGATTTCGATTGCACAATATGGTGCTTTGCAGGCCAGCAAGTTCGAATACGATGCATTTGGCCGAACCATCAAAACAACGAATCCCCTTGGCGGCACCAATCGGACAATCTATGACGCATTTGGCCAGGTGGTGCGACAGATCAACCATGTCCGCAACGTGACTTCCACCGACTACTATCCGCCTGGCGATCGGTCCGCCGGCTTGGTGCGCCGCATTAGCAATGCCGAATTGGAGTCCGTGGAATACGTTTACGACAGCCTAGGCCACGTAAAAGAGGTCTTTGGCAACGGAACATACCGCCTGTCTTACGGCTACGACAACTATGGAGATCTCGTCACCATGACCACCTATGCATCCGGCGGGGCGGGCGGTACCACCACTTGGGTCCGGGATCCGGGAACCGGCTTCGTAGGGGAAAAGATCCATCCGAACGGGAAAGGTCCCAATTACACCTACTATGCCGATGGCAAGCCCCGCACCCGGACTTGGGAGCGCGGGGCGGTCACGACTTGGAGCTACAATACCGCAAGGGATTTGATCGGCATCGCCTACAGCGGTGAAACGCCTTCAACCCCAAATGTTACGATTGAGACGGACCGCCTCGGTCGTCCGAAGGAAGTCACCGACGGCGGTGGTACAATTACCCGGTCCTATGATCTCGACGTTCCGCAGGAGACCACGGATGTGTACGACCCCGACCATTCCTGGCTGCCCGGTGTGATCGTGGACCGCTCATGGGATGCCACCACCGGTGAGCGCCTCCACTCGGGAGCCAAACGTGGCACCACTTTTGACCAAAAGACGGAATTTCTCGCCGACCCGGCGACCGGACTGCTCTGGAAAGTCACTGACGCCGTCGGTGGCATTGTCCACAGCTACTCCTACACTCCGGGAACGGCGCTCATCACCGGAATCGCCCATTCAAACTCCGGGGGGACCATGTTTGCGGAAGAGATCCGTCAAACCGACCTTGCGAGCCGACTCTATGCCATCGAAACTCGTAGCGGCACTGGGGAAGTCCTACAACTTCATCGCTACCTTCATGACAAGGTCGACCGGCGAATCCGCGCGACTCGCGAGGACGGCACCTACTGGGCTTACGGATACAGTGACCGGGGCGAAGTGGTTTCCGGAAAGAAGCATTTGCCTGACACCATACTCAGGGCGAACGACGGAGATCCATTGGCAGGACATCAATTTGAATATCACTACGACGGACTTGGCAATCGCGAATGGTCCCGATCGGGTGGAGATGAGGATGGGCTAAACCTGCGGCAGACCGACTATGCGCCGGATGAAGTGAACCAATACCGAACGATCAAAACGCCGGGCAGCTTCGATGTTCTGGGCCGCGCCCCCGCGGTCGACACTGTGACGGTGAACTCGGGCCCAACCCTGCGCCAAGGAGAGCGCTTTCAGGCCGAACTCATCGTGAGCAACAATTCGGGACCAGTATGGCAAGGTATTGCGGTTTCCGACGGCCACCCTCCGGATGTTGAAGGACACCGGCATGTTCCAGCCACTGAAGTTGAGCTTGAATATGACGACGACGGCAACCTCCTTTTCGATGGGCGATGGGAATATGTCTGGGATACCGAAAATCGATTGGTGGAGATGGCCAACCAAACTGCGGCCTCAAACCACCGCGCAAGCGGAGAACCGTTCTATAAACTTCGGTTCGGCTATGATTGGATGGGCCGCAGGATTCGCAAACAAGTCTTTGACAGCATTACTAATAACACCCCAGCGAAGGACCTGCGCTTTGCCTATGACGACTGGGATATGATTGCTGAATATACTGGAGGCAGCGCATTGACTCTGCAGAGGTCCTACACTGGGGGAATTGACCTTTCTGGCACGAAGCAAGGAGCTGGTGGTGTTGGCGGGATTCTCTCGGTTCGCGATGGAGGAACGTCATATGCTGCCAGCTACGATGGCAATGGGAATATTGTCGGCTGGGTAGATGTGCTGGGAGATCTCGCTTCGCGACGAGAGTATGATCCTTCTGGCAATACAATAATTCACGAGAATACCCTTAATATTCCATATGGATTCTCGACAAAGTATGAGGACGCGGAGTCGGGATTGTATTATTTCAATTACCGTTATTATAGCCCGTCTTCCGGGAGATGGATATCAAGAGATCCCATTGAAGAACGAGGAGGGATTAATTATGTTGGATTTGTGACAAATGACTCTATCAACAAGTTTGATCTTCTGGGAATGGAAGGACGGAAAAGTGATGATGTAAGAAGAAATTTTCTCTATATCATGGGACCGGAATCCATGGATCCGATGACCGATGCCATGATGGCCGCGGTAACGCATCCTAATTTTGATGGCTTTAGATATATTTGGGGGGATCCGCTATCTCAGAATAATCACCTTTTGAGAATCGGGGATCACAATCCCAGTGACGATTCGGAGTATTTAGTGGATGGGTGGCTTTTGCAGGCCAAGAGAAAATGGGAAAAAAATCACCCCGGCAAACGATGCTGCATTAGATTCAAAAGCGGCTACCAAAAGGGAGATAATAGTAGCCCAATGACTCCTCGAAAAATATGGAATATATTAACGGATAAGCACATGGGGAAAGCGCATAAAAAATTACTTGCCGCTCACTCATCCTTTAAGAATTTGTTCCTAGGCGTGGGGGTGGCCAACAATCCTGGGACACGCTCTCCAACCGCTTGGGGTGGAACCTACACATTGGAATCGATATTTAAAGATTTCCCTAATAAGGTCGACTTGGATATTTATACTTGTTACGACAAGTTTCTCTCTAATCAAGGAAATGTTAAGGTCGATGGCCCGGGAATGGATGATGCCATCAGCGACTGGAGTTTAATTCGCGAGAAAATTGTGGAGCCTTGGGCACTATCGGAATGCGATTTACACAACAAAAACATCACTGATGACTAATTATTTTAAAATACTCTTAGCGACCTCGGTTGTAGGAATGTTGGCAGCAGAAGAATTCTCTCCGATAAATTTTGAGGAGCGGGGTTTTTCTGAACCTGCTTTGGAAGCTGTAGTAGGTGGCCACGCAGTCAAAAAAATCTTAGATCAGAGTTTGGTTCTAGCTGTACTGCGGCTTTCAAACGAACGCAAGGACCTCCAAGCTGGGCTGTCGATTAAAATCCATGGTTTCTATGTTTCTGAAGCTAGGATGCTTCCACAAGCTCAAGCAGAGAAGCTAATGACGGAAATAAAGAATCCTCTAAACTATGGAGAAGGGCAGCAAGAAGTGAAAAACCTTCCGGTTCCACCCAAGTTTTCACACGCTCTGGAAACTACGAACGGTGACCTTTTTCTTAGGATATACGTTGATGACACGATTACTTATTGCCTGTTTTATTGTCAGGACGGAAAAAATTCAGGCCATTGGAAGATGTCTCCGTCCCTAAAAAGGGCAATTTCTTCTGCCATAGAGGTGAAGGGGAAATAGCAAATGAAGGTCAATTCTGAATGGCATGAACTTACGAGAAAATCGCCCACATGACTTCGGGATGACTTCGGTATCCCGGCGTCGGTGGGGTCGGTCCTTGAATTTTGAGAAGGTCTTACCCTGCGGGAGAGTCGTCGGGATTCTGGAGGCGGAGGAGCAGGGCCTGGAGTTCCTGGGGGCCGAGGTGGAGGGCGCGGGCTTCGGCGAGGAAGCGGCGGGCGGAGGGCTCGATGAGGGCGAGGCGCTGCTCGAGCGAGGGGAGCCGGGGGGCCTGGACGACCATGCCGATGCCGGGGCGGCTGACGAGGAAGCCGAGCTCCTTGAGCTGCTGGATGACCTTGAAGGCGGTGGTAGGGGAGATTTTCAGCTCCTGCGCGACGGCGCGGACGGAGGGGAAGAGGTCGCCCTCCCGCAGCTCACCGCTCGCCAAGGCGCGGTGGGCGGCGCGGACGATCTGGTCGGAGACCGGTTCGCCATCGCGGAGCTGGAAGGAGAAAGGGAGCATCGGGTAGGTGTGCTATGTGTTACAGCACCTGTGTAACACCGCAAGCGTTTTTCTTTTCATGCTTCGCAGAAGGCGGCGCGGGCGTACATGGTCCGCGGCGTGCACCCCGCCTTGGAAACCCTGCTGCTGCCTTTCTCGAAAGGAGAATTCGCGGTGCCCGGACGAGCCCTGTTCCTAGGGGCGGAGCCGCATCCGGCGCTGAAGGAGTGGCCGGAGGTGACGGGGTGGCAGCCGCTGAAGCAGCAGGCGGAAGCCTGGGAGCAGGCGGGATTCCAGCGGGTGGACAAGCCCGAGGGCAAGTGGCCGCTGGTGATGGTGCTGCCGGGGAAATCCCGGGAGGAGGCGCTGGGGGGATTCGCGCGGGCTTATGATTTGCTGGAAGAGGGCGGGGCGCTGGTGGCGGCGATGACGAATACGGCGGGAGCCTCCCGCTTCGAGAAGGATCTGGAGGAGGCGGCGGGTGGCATCACATCGGTGCAGAAGCACAAGGGCCGCTGCTTCCGCGCGATCAAGACGGCGGGGTGGAATGGCGAGACGCTGGCGGCGTGGCGGAAGTACGCCGAGCCGCGTCGGGAGGAAAGTACGGGATTCATCGTGGAAGCGGGGATTTTCAGTATCGACCACGTGGATCCGGGATCGGCGATGCTGGCGGAGCATCTGCCGACAAACCTGCGCGGGAGTGCGGCGGATCTGGGCGCGGGCTGGGGCTTCCTGGCGCATGCGGCGCTGGCGCTGAATCCGGGCCTGAAGGCGATGCATCTCTACGAGGCGGATGCGCGTGCGCTGGACTGCGCGCGGCAGAATCTAACAGGGCATGCGGTGCCGCTGGAATATCACTGGCACGATGTGACGGCGGGGATCCCGGGGAAGTACGAGAACATCGTGATGAATCCGCCTTTCCACAGCGGGCAGGTGACGGATATTTCGCTGGGGCGGGCCTTTCTCAGGGCGGCATCGGATGCGCTGCGGACGGGCGGGCGTTTGTTCTTCGTGGCGAACCGGCAGCTGCCGTATGAGCCGGAGCTGGAACGGCTGGGGCTGGTGTGGCGGAAGGTGGCGGAGGATTCCGTCTACAAGGTGATTTTTGCGGAGAGGAGAATGCTGCGATGAAATTGGTAAAGCTGCTGGCAAACCTGGGCTATGGCTCGCGAAGCGTGGTGGAGCGCGAGATGCGGAAAGGCGTGGTGACGGATATCCACGGCCGGGTGCTGGGGACGAAAGATTTCCCACCGCACTCGGAGATCCTTTTCAAGGGGGAGCCGCTGGATCAGCCGGGGCCGCTGACGCTGATCTTCCACAAGCCGGACGGCTACACGTGCAGCACGGATGATCCGGGCGATACGATCTACGATCTGCTGCCGGCGAGATTCGCGCTGCGGAACCCGGTGATGAGTCCGGTGGGGCGGCTGGACAAGGACACGACGGGACTACTGTTGATGACGGACGACGGGCATTTGCTGCATCGGCTGATCAGCCCGAAGCATCATGTGCCGAAGACTTATCAGGTGACGCTGGACCGGGTGTTAGAGGGGCACGAGGCGGAGCTTTTCGCGAGCGGGACTCTGGTGTTGCGGGGGGAGGAGAAGGCGCTCTTGCCAGCGGTGATGGAGGTGGTTTCGGAGAAGGAGGCGCGGATCACGCTGGAGGAGGGACGGTATCACCAGGTGCGGCGAATGTTCGCGGCAGCGGGGAATCACGTGGTGGCGCTGAAGCGGATTTCTATCGGGAAGCTGGAGATGCCGGAGGATCTGGAGGAGGGGGAGTGGAGGGTTGCGACGGAGGAGGAGATCGGGTTGGCTGGGGGGAGGTGATGTGGGGAAAGGAAATTGGGTGATTGGAGATTGGCTATTGAGTAGTTCCAGTCGGCAATCGAACCTTGAGCCGGTCACCCAGACCACAGGCGGGAGCTTGTCGGCAAACCCCGCTGCTCCGCCGCTTTCTGGCCCGAGATGGGTTGCTGGGGCGCGAGACGCACCCCTCCTTGAGGCCGCGGGTTAATCGACGCGGTGGCGCGGGTTCGGGCCGTCCCCCGCCGGACATTTCGGAGAAGGGTCCCTGCCTAGAGGACCTCCCAGGTAGCGAGGAATTCGCGGGCTTGGGTGGGGTCGTTGAGGAGGATGGGGCCGCCACCTAGGAGGGTGCCGGTGAAGGCGGCGCTGTCTCCCCTGGCCTTGCGGAGGATACGGAAGCGACCCTGGCGATTGGGGGCGGATTTTTGGAGGAGCTCGAGGGCGATGCGGCCCATGGTCATGCGGACGTTGAGCTCGATGACGTGCTTGAGCGCAAGGCTACCATCGGGCCGGCGGTGGACCATGGCATCGACGCCGAGGGGGCCGACGTAGCCGGGAAGAAGGGTGGCGAAGACGGCGGGGATTTTTTCCTGATACCAGCGCATGACATCGGCATCGCGGTAGAAGAAGGCGGCGACTTCGGGGTCGAACATGCTGGCCCACTTCGGCGAGACGCGGGTGCCGAGGAAGCGGCCGGCTGCATCGTTTTCCATGAGGGTGAGGCCGATCAATCCGGCGCGGCCCGCGGGGTCCATTTCGTAAAGCGCGGAGAAGTCGGCGACGCGCTCGAGCCAAGGTTCGATGATGACGGAGCCGTGGGTAGAGATGACGTTGGAAAGCCAATTGCGGGTAGCGTCGGGCGGGCTGTCGCGGTTGATGCGCTTGTGGCCGCGGCCGGCGTGGGAGAAGGGAGCCTTGGCGAGGGCTTGGCCGGTGGTTAGGAGGGGCTCGATGGCAGTTTGGGCTTCCTCGATGGAGCGACAGATGGCGGCTTTCTCCGAGAGGCCTAGTAGTTCTTCGAGACGGATGCCGATCTCCTTGGAGAACCATTCACACGGCGGGGATTGCCATTGCCAGGGGACGCCGGGCGAGACTTCCGGAGCGAGCGGCTGCAGGAGGCGGCTGGCATCGGGCGACCATGCCCAGGGGCGGAGGCCGCCGAGCTTGCGGTCACGCAGTTCGGCGAGGGTGGCGATCTCGGGGAGGTCGAAGCCGGCACGCTTGAGGGCGAGGAGGTGTTCGCGGCCGGGCGGCTTGCGGAGCAGGGCGACATCGTCCTTCCGGCACCAGGCGGTGATGAGCATTTCGAGGTCTTCTTCGAGTGCCAGCGCGGTCTTGTCCGGCTGGAAGCGCGGCGACATGGCGTGCGACTCGGCGGAGGGATTGAAGAGGTGGACGACGGGGGTGCGGCCGCGGGATTGTTCGCTGACTTCGAGGTGGCGGATGAAGTCCTCATCGAGCCCGGCGAGGCGGCGGCCTTCGGCATTGAAGGGGGCGACGCCCTTGGCGCGGGCGGGGGTGAGCGGGAAGGCGAGAGCCCGGCTGTATGCCTGCCAATCGCTGGTGCCCTTTTCCTTCCAATGGCGGAACCACTTGAGGCCGTGGCCGACGTGGCCGATCTCGTCCTGATAGATTTTCTCGAGGACCGCGGCGGTGGAGGTATCTCCGGCCTGGCGGAAGAGGGTGGCGTAGTGTTTGGAGAAATCGAGGTTGGCTTGCTCGAAGGTGAGATTGAGGCGGGTGATGAAATCGACGGGCGTTTCCATCGGCGCGATGAGCCGCCAGAAGTAGTCATTCACCGGCAGCTCGCCGAAGCTGATCCCGCACTCGCGCATGCGGCGGACGTACATGAGAGTGTGCATCTGTTCCTCCCGCATGGCGGCGTAGACACCGGCACGGTATTCGGCGGGGGCGTCCGGGAACTTGAGCAGGACCAGCGCCATGAGTTCGGCGGCGAGGAGTTCGTGATTGGCGAGGAAGTGCAGCATGACGCCGCGCTCGCGGTCGTCATCAAGGCGGTGGATGCCGGGGAAATCGACGCGCGCGCCCTTGGCCTGGATGCGGAGTTCCTGCGGGCGGCCGGGGTGGTCCGGGGTGAGGATGGCGGGTCCGGGAGAGTCGTCGCGCGCGTCTAACGGGCCGAGGAGGAGCTTCTCTTCCAAGGTCTCTGCAAAGAGGAGGCGCTCCGCTGCTTCACGGATCTGCATGGCCGTCACGTGCGGGATGCGGCTCTGACCTTCTCCGCTTTCAACTGGCCGCAACCGGCAGCGACATCGATGCCGCGGCGCTGGCGGACGGTGCAGGGGAAGCCGGCGGCGAGGAGGATGCGCTGGAATTCGCGACCGGAGGATTCCGCGGCGGCGGTGCCGGAGAAGCCTTGGGTGGGATTGAGCGGGATGAGGTTGACGTGGGAGTCGATGCCGGAGAGCAGGGCGGCGAGGCGCTGCGCGGTTTCGGGCGAATCGTTCTTCCCGGCGATGAGGGTCCACTCGAAGAAGATGCGCTTGCCGGTGATGGCGCCGTATTCGCGGCAGGCGGCGATCAGCTCGGCGAGCGACCATTTCTTGCTGGCGGGGACAAGGGCGGAGCGTTCTTCCTCATTCGAGCCGTGGAGGCTGACGGCGAGGCGGTAGGGCTGGCCTTCTTTCGCCAGGCGCAGGATGCCGGGTACGACGCCTACCGTACTAATGGCGATGTGCGAGGGGCCGATGCCGATGCCGCGGACATTCGAGATGATGTCGAGGGCCTGGATGACGGAGTCGTAATTGTGCAGCGGCTCGCCCATGCCCATGAGCACGAGATTCCGCAGGCGGCGGCCGGGCTGGGTGGCGGCGAGGACGCGCTTGGCATGCAGGACCTGGGCGACGATCTCGCCGGGGCGGAGGTGGCGGACGAAGCCCATCTGGCCGGTAGCGCAGAAGACGCAGCCCATGGCGCAGCCGGCCTGGGTGCTGACGCAGGCGGTGTGGCGGCCATCGTAGCCCATGAGGACGGTCTCGGTGGCCTGGCCGTCGCGCTGTTTGAGGAGGAACTTGCGGGTGAGGCCGTCGCTGCTGTGGATCTCGCTGACGACCTCGGGGGCGTCGAGGAAGAAGGCCTTGCCCTCACCGACGTGATCGAGGACCCAGCGACGGAGGGGCGGCAGGAAATCGCGCGCGGCGAGGTCGAGTTCGCCCTCGCGCAGGAGGGCCCGCCAGAGGGCCTTGGCGTGGTGCGAACTAGTCTCCGTCGCCACAAGCGCCGCCGCCATCTCCGTGAGGGAGAGGTCGTGCAAGGATCGTGGCGGGGCCGGGGTCATCTGCGGGGAGGCAATCAAAGTGCCCGCGTGGTATCAATCCCAATGGCGCGGGCGCTCCCAAGCCGATGTGAGCAAAAACCCGCGTTTTCTTGTCCGCTTTCTCCAACCGCTTCCGAATGATGGATGTGGCCACTAAAGGTGGCGGGATTGCCGGGCTTTCGCTGTTGATTGCGAATTGCATGCCCAATTCATACAGTTTTCATCAAATTTTTATATAAATCGAGCCTTCGCTGACGTTCTTGTGTCCCGCCCTTCTCATTAGTTAGCTACCCTCCTCCTCTTCTATCAAGTGAACCCCAAGATTCACCGCTTTCTCCTACTCATCTCCATCGCCTGTCTCTGCTCCCTCCCAACGCGGGCGCGGACTTGGACCGATACCCAGGGGAAAACCGTCGAAGCGTCGCTGGTGAAAGCCAGCGATAGCGAGGTCACGATCCAATTGGACTCGAACCAGAAGGTGGTGACACTGCCGCTGAGCCGGCTATCCAAGGAAGATCTCGAATTCCTGAAGACCGCCCCCAAGACGCCCGTCCCCGCGGTTACGGGAAAGGACAAGGCCCCGGCGGCAACCGCGGGGGACGCGCCGAATTTCGACGCGCCATGGCCGACGACGATCCGCTTCGACGAGGACCCGCAGATCCTGACGGTGGAGGAGGACAAGGAGAAGAAGCGCTTCGTCTATGAGAGCGCGAACTACCGCTTCGTCTGCGACGTGCGGCTGGCGCAGTCGGTGGTGAAGGGCTTCGCAGTGATGTTCGAGTCCACTTACCTGTATTGCCGCGCCTTGCCGCTGGCGCTTTCAGGTGGCGGGAAGACTGACGGGAAGTACCAGATCCTGCTCTTCGAGTCGAAGGACGGCTACGTCAAGGCGGGCGGGCCGCCTTCGAGCGCCGGGGTATTCATGAGCGGCAAGAACGTCGTGATGGTGCCGCTGACCAGCCTGGGCGTGCGTCCGATGGGCAGCGGCTATATCTTGGACCGCGACAAGGCCAACGGCACGCTGGTGCACGAGCTGACCCACCAGCTCACGCCCGGATCCTATTATAAGAAGGGCCCATTGGGCTGGTTCAGCGAGGGGATCGCGGAATACGCGACCGCGACGCCCTACCGGTCCGGGATCTTCAAGGTGAAGTCGAACTTCGATGACATCGTCGCCTATGCCACTGCCTACGGGAAGGACAACACCCACGGCCGGGCGCTGGGCGAGAAGATCCAAGCTCCCGCGCTGAAGGACTTCTTCCTGATGTCCTACGCGCAATTCGCCGGTGGCCAGGGGAACTTCAACTACGGCTTCGGCTTGCTCCTCACCACCTACTTCCTGCATCTGGACGGCGAAGGGGATGCGGCGCGGATGAAGAAATTCCTCATCGCGGTGCGTGCCGGGAAGTCCGGGGAAGAGGCTTTGGCAGTGTTGCTCGACGGCCGCAGCTACGAGCAAATGGAGGAAGACATCTCCAAGGCGTGGAAGAAAAAGCGCGTGGACATCGAATTCGGCAAGGCGGGCGATGGCCCGAGCGTCGCCGATGACGAGGAGGAGGAGGACTAGCCAAGGGTCCGCCCGACGCACCAGAAGAGTCCGGTCAAGGCGAGGGCTATACAGCTCCAGCGCCGGAAATGCGGCCATTCCTTGCTGTCGTGCCAGCCGTTGGTGAGTAGCCAGGCGGCCAGGAGGATGATGACCTGGCCTGCTTCGACCCCGAGATTCGCGGCGAGGAGGGCGGTGAGGAAGCCTTCCCCCGGGCGGATCCAGGTGGACATCGCGCCCGCGAAGCCGATGCCGTGGACGAGACCGAAGACGAAGACGATCACCAAGCGCCAGGGCCGGGCTTCGGTCATGAAAAGGTTCTCCACGGCGAGCGCGGTGATGCTGAGCGCAATGACCGGCTCGACGAATTCCGCCGGCACTCTTACCCAGCCGGCGGAGGCGAGGCCGAGGGTGATTGTGTGGGCAGCGGTGAAGGCGAGCGATTGCATCAGCAAGGGACGCCAGCGGCGCTGCAGGAGGAAGATCCCGAGCACGAAGAGGATGTGATCCAAGCCGCGCACGTGCAGCAGCCCTTGGGTGAAGGCGATTGCCGCGGGATGACGGCTCTCGGACACAGGCTCCGCCGCACTACCGCTGACGAGTTGGGCCTCGCTGCCGGGAGAGATGGTGAGGTAGCGGCTTTCTGCGGTATCGCCGGGCAGCTTGATCACGAGATTGGGATGATCGCCGCCGGCCATGGCCACGATCACGCTGCCCTTTTCCGGCGACAGTGGCTCGATGAGGACGTGGAAGTAGGCGCCGTCATTGAGGAGCGAGGGGAGGTCCGGAGGTGTCTTCTGGAAATCCGGGAAGGACAGCCTCCATGCGACAGGTCCGCGATCCGAGCGGAAGGCGAGCGAGGCCCGCAGGTAGGTTTCCGCTTCCTTGCAGAGGCGGCGGTGTTCGGCCTCGGGCAGGTTCACCAGCCAATCGCGGGTCGGCTGGGGCGCGGCGAGATCGTTTCGTGCGGCGGGCTCGGCGTAGCCGGCATCGAAGAGGATCTCCACCTTCCATGTGGACTCGCCGCCCTGGAGCTCGCCGTAGAGCTGCGGGACCGCGTGCGCGGCCAAGGGCGCGATGCACGCCGCAAGCAAGCACAGCATCATGAGCACGAGACGCGGGAAGAGATGGGATCGGATCAACGGACCGAGGTTCTAGCCACTCTCCGGATTCGTTCCAGAGCTTTAAGGTGCCTGGGGTCACCGATAGGGATGGAAGGCTACCGGTCCTCCTTCTGGAATCCGGAGGAAATCTCACGAAAAAGGCCCTGTCAAAAGGCCGCTACGATCGCTAGCATCCAAGCATGGAGAAGGTGGTGAACAAGCGCCCTGTCCGCGAGTTCCGCGAAAGAGAGAATCCGTGGAAAGAAGCCACCCCCGCCGAACGCCTGAGGGCGATGCTGGTCATCTGCCAAACCCACGCATCCGATGGAGAAGCTGAACAAGGATTTCCTCACGTTTATCGAATTGTTAGAAAATGAAGGCGTCGAGTATCTTGTGGTCGGGGGATACGCGGTGGCACTTCACGGGTTTCCCCGTTACACCGGCGATATTGATTTCTTCATCGCCATCAACCGCGACAACGCTCAGCGCCTGCTCAAGGTTTTCGACCAGTTCGGCTTTGGCGACATCGGCTTGGAATTGGATGACTTTTTGAGGGAGTCGTTCGTTGTAGAGATCGGTCGTGAGCCCCGGAAGATCCAGGTCCTCACCGGGATCGACGGAGTCACCTTCACGGAGTGCTACGGAAGGCGGGTGGAGGTTGAGGCAGATGGGCTCGTTCTCAAATACATCGCCAAAGATGATTTGATCCGGAACAAGGCTGCTTCGGGGCGTGCGAAAGACCTTATCGACGTGGAAGAGTTGGGGCGGCTCTCCTGACCCCGCCATGGCTCCGGAGACCTCGGATCCAAGTCCGATCCACCGATCTCCTCCGCGGGCAGGCGCTGTTGCTTGGCGGCCTCCACGAGCGCCAGATGATGAGTAGCCAGCTTGCGGCCACGACTTTTGATGTGGGGAGGAGTCGTTGATCGCGGAGGCGGATGGGATCGTGGATCCGGGATGGTTCCTGAACGAGAGGGCGCTGCAGGCGGATCACTGCCAGCCGAAACCCCTGGTTTCACCCGGGGCTATCGCCCTGCCGCCCCTTCGAGGCTCCTGAACCTTAGAAGCAAAGGCCCCGCCGGTGTGCCGGCGGGGCCTTCTTCATTTCAGGGGCGAGCCTCAAGTACGAGATTCACCGGAGTTTCGGTGGCGCGGCGGAAGCGGGTGAAGCCGCCTTCCTCGACCACGGCGCGCAAGCGCTTTTCGCCGGCTTGCGCACCCAGCGCGAGGCCCACTTCCTGGCTCCGCGAACCGGGCGTGCAGACCATGGTGGAGAAGCTGTAGTAGAGACGGCCCACCGGATTGAGGTTCTCCGCGAGGGAATCGCCCGCCATCGGCTCGACGATCATCCAGGTTCCATCGGCGGCGAGCGTTTGGCGGATGTGGACCGCGGCTCCGACCGGATCGCCCATGTCGTGCAGGGCATCGAAGATCGTCACCAGATCGTAGTCCTTGCCCGGGAAGTTCTTCGCTGTCGCGACTTGGAACTCCACGTTCATCACGCCTTCTTCCGCCGCGTGATGACGCGCGCATTCGATGGATGCGGGGTGAAGGTCGAAGCCGATGAACTTCGACTTCGGAAACGCCTTGGCCATCAGCACGGTCGATGCGCCGTGTCCGCAGCCGATGTCCGCGACCGTGGCCCCGGCACGCAGTTTCGCTTCCACTCCATCGAGAGCGGGGAGCCACGAGGAGACGAGGTTGGCTTCGTACCCCGGGCGGAAGAAGCGATCGACGCCACAGAAGAGGCAGTTGTGGTGATCTCCCCAGGCAACGCCCTTGCCGCTCTTGAACGCTTCCGCGATCATCGGCTCATCGTTGTACATGGAGGAAATCCCGAAGAAGCCCCCGCACATCGCGGCGGGACTGTGGGGATCGGCAAAGACCGCGATCTGCTCCGGGTTCATCGAGAATCGCTCATTGGCAGGATCGTAGTCGACGTAGCCTGCGGCCGCTTGCGCGCTCAGCCATTCACGGAGATAGCGTTCGTCGAGGGCGGTGAGAACGGCGAGTTGGGCGGGGCTGACGGGGCCGGACTTTGCCAAGGCGGAGTAGATGCCCAAGCGGTCGCCAAGGACGACCAGGGCTCCGGTCGCGGCGGCACCCATTTCGCAGATCACCTTTCCGGCGAAGGTTTCGAGGAGATCGGGGCGGAGTTCGGTGCGCCTTTCCGGGGATTGAAGTGTCGAGTTCATGGTTTTGGTGTCCGGAGGGGACGCCGCCCACTATCCCGACCAGTCGGTATAGTGAAATGGAACGAAAGTATCATTTTGCAGCTGCGGCCAGGTTTTGCAGGTGCTCGCGGAATCCGCGGATGGCACGGCCGATCCGCTCGGGCTCGCGGTGGGCCTGCGCCAGGATGATCGAGCCTTCCAAGAGGGCGAGGCACTCCTGGCCCAGTTCGCTTGAAGAAGCGGGGGAACTTTCGTCCGCGAGTGGCTTGAGCTCGGAGGCGAAGAATTCCTCGGTCTCCCGGAACATCCGCGAGACGACCTTCTGCATCTTCTTGTTGGTGGCCGCGAGTTCGAGGGAGAAGCTGGCAAGGATGCAGCCGCTGGACCAGAGCTTGGGTGCGCAGGACTCGACATGTTTCAGGAAGGCGAAGGCACGCTCCACGGGATCGGCCACCTTCGCATGCGGGCCATCCACGAGGATCTCGCCGCCTTTTTTCATCGACCATTCCAGCACGGCGATGCCGAGTTCCTCCTTCGATTTGAAGAAGTGGTAGAAGCTGCCCTTGGTCAGCTTGGCCTTCCCGCAGATCTGATCGACGGTGGTTCCGGCGAAGCCTTGGGCCAGGATCAGGGCTTTCGCGGCGGCGAGGAGGCGTTCCTTGGATTCGCTTTCGGACACGCAGGGAGGACTAGACCGACCGGTTGGTATGATCAACCGGAAGTTTCCAAGAGCACTCGTGTTGGTGAGATTTTTCAACCACGGATTAACACCGATAGACACGGATGGAAGGCAGACCTATGAAGGAAAGGGGCCGACTTCTGCAAAATCACGGTTCACGTCCCGGTTTCCAACCTACTCGCGCCGGCGGGGAAAAGATGTTGAGGATGCCAGCTTGCAGGCCGAGGGTCGTTCAGGGTATCAACCGAGCGTCCCTTTTTTGTCACTCCGCCCCGATCACCTTGGATGGAAACACCTCAGCACAGCTCAGCATCGACTTCCGCACCGGACGCCCGACCGCGATCCATGCCGGAAATTCCTGTGCCGAGCAGCGAGCAGCTTGCACTTCCCTTAACCGAGAGCGAGCGCGCGGGATCTTGGAAGCAGCTCAGTTCGCTCCACCGGGCGAATCGATTCCGGTTGATGTTTGGGATGCCCTTTTTGCCAGAAGGTCCGTCCAGTGGGACGTCCCGCTGATCCCGCTGGAACGCTTGGGAATCCGTCATGACGATGACGGATTGTTAGAATCCGAGCTGCTGGTACCACTCGCTCCCGGAGCTGAGGCCAGCCCCTACCTTGATCGGGAGTGGGGAGCAGTCTACAAGCTCTTTGACCTTCGGACCAATGGTGCCCTCGGCAAAAAGATCGAGCTGCTGCCGGATTCCGAAGGAAACTTCGAGGTCGTCCTGTGTGATGCCGTATTATCAGACACGCTGGAAAAGCTGGCCGTACTCAACGAAGCGGGCGCTCTTCCGACCGAGATCCTCGGCCTCTCCGAATCCGGAGGCTACCTGATCGTGAAACAGCCGCTGGCATATCCACGCGGCGACTTCGAGTCAGACCGAAAGACGGCGACCACGGCGATCCGCGGAATCCTACCCCTTTTTACAGGCATGCGCCGCACGGTGGCCGTCATCTGGGTCGATAACCGCGCGTGGCTCGTGAGCGACCTCCACGAACGCAACATCATGCGCGATTCGGACGGGGTGCCAACGATCATCGACGCATTGACCGGACCGGTGCCACCTTCCGCCATGAAGCATTTGCCCTGGCTGCGGGAAGCGGTGGAAGACGCCCGGGAATTGAGGGCGGGAAGGCCGGCGGTGAAACGCAAGCGCTTCGAGGATGTGGACAACGATAGCTTGTAGGCAAGCTCTCCCCAGCAGGGGGACGCCGACCCTCCTTTTCAAGCCGAGGGCATGTGCCACTTCAATCCCCGCTCTTCAGGACCTTGATGAAGGCATCCTGCGGGATGTTTACCTTGCCGATGGCCTTCATCTTCTTCTTACCTTCCTTCTGCTTCTCGAGCAGCTTGCGCTTGCGGCTGATGTCACCGCCGTAGCACTTGGCGGTCACGTCCTTGCGCATGGCGGAGATGCTTTCGCGGGCAATGATCTTGCCGCCGACGCAGGCCTGGATGGCGACGACGAAGAGTTGGTTCGGAATGACATCCTTCAGGCGCGCGGCGAGCGAGCGGCCGTAGCCTTCCGCTTTCTCGCGGTGGACGATGGTGGCGAAGGCCTCGATCGGATCGCCGGCGATCATCATTTCCATCTTCACCATGTTCGCGGCGCGGTAGCCGGCGTGCTCGTAGTCCATCGAGCCATAGCCGCGGGTGCAGCTTTTCAGGCGGTCGTTGAAATCGACGAGGATCTCGGCAAGCGGAAGCAGGCAAGAGAGCATCACGCGGGTGTCGTCGATGGTCTCGGTGTTGGTGACCTCGCCACGCTTCTCCATGACCAGCGACATGATATCGCCGATGTACTCGCCGGGGATCATGATGAAGACTTTCACCAGCGGCTCGCGGACTTCGGCGATGGTCTGCTGCTCGGGGAAGAAGGAGGGATTATCGACGATGAGCTCGTCACCATTGGTCTTGGTGACCTGGTAAATGACCGAGGGATAGGTCGAGATCACGTCCATGTTGAACTCCCGGCGCAGGCGCTCCTGGATGATCTCCATGTGGAGCAGGCCGAGGAAGCCGCAGCGGAAGCCGAAGCCGAGCGCGATCGAGCTTTCGGACATGTAGGTGAAGGCCGCATCGTTGATCTGCAGCTTGCCCATCGCCGTCTTCAGCGCTTCATAGTCGGAAGCGTCGATCGGGTAGATGCCGGAGAAGACCATCGGCTGGATCTCCTTGTAGCCGGGCAGGGCTTCCGGGCAGGGATGGGTGCTGTCCGTGAGCGTGTCGCCGATTTTCGCTTCATCGGCGGACTTCATGTTCGCGATCACGTAGCCGACGTCGCCGGCCACGAGCTTGTCGCGGGCGTTCATCTTCGGGGTGAAGACGCCGACTTCCTTGACCTCGTAGGTCTTGTTGGTGGCGAAGAGTTTCACCCGCTGGCCCTTCTTCACGGTGCCGGAGAAGATGCGGACGTAGGAGACGACGCCGCGGTAGGTATCGTAGATCGAGTCGAAAACGGTGGCGCGCAGCAGTTTGTCGGGATTCTCGGTCGGAGCCGGGACGCGCTTCACGATTGCTTCGAGGATTTCCTCGATGCCGATGCCCTGTTTGGCCGAGGCCGGGATCGCGTCCTCCGCCGGGATGGCTAGGATGTCCTCCAGTTGCTTGCGGCACTTGTCGACGTCGGCGGCGGGCAGGTCGATCTTGTTGAGGACCGGGATGATGGTGAGATTCTGCTGCAGGGCGAGGTGCAGGTTGGCCACGGTCTGGGCTTCCACGCCCTGGGCGGCATCGATCATCAGGATCGCGCCCTCGCAGGCAGCCAGCGAGCGGGCGACTTCGTAGGAGAAATCGACGTGCCCGGGCGTGTCCAGCAGGTTGAGCTTGTACGTTTTGCCGTCCTTCGCCTTGTACGTCATCGCCACCGGGTGGCTCTTGATCGTGATCCCCTTCTCACGCTCCAGGTCCATGGCGTCGAGCTGCTGGGCCTGCCGGTCGCGCTCCGCGACCGTGTCGGTGGCAGCCATCAAGCGGTCGGACAGCGTGGTCTTCCCGTGGTCGATGTGGGCGATGATCGAGAAATTGCGGGTCAGCGAAGTGGGCATAAGGGACGGCGGACGGGGCTGCGGCGGGCGCAGGAAAGCACTTGATACAGGGAAATCACGGAAAAAGAAAGCCCGGGAACTCAAGTGGAGGTTGGCGGAGCCGCCCGGACTCTGGTAGTGCAGGTCCAGTGGCTGGAAGATACGAGATCCTGGACATCCTCGCGCAGGACAAGAGCGGCATTGTTTTTCATGCCGAAGAGCGGGAATCCGGGCGTTCGGTAGTACTGCGGCGGTTTTTCCCGTACGGCCCGGAGGGCGGGGGCCTGCAGGAGGCGGAGCGCGCGGCCTACATGGCCGCGCTGGAGCGGGTCCGGGATCTCCGCCACCCGACGCTGCGCACGATCATCGACGGCGGCTGCGACCCGGTGGACGGGATGCCCTTCCTGGTGAGCGAGTGGGTGGAGGGCCAGCGGCTCGGCGAATTGCTCAAAAGCCGCGCCCTCAGCCCGGGATCGACCAAGGCGCTGCTGACCCACGCGCTCGAGGCATCCAAGGAGCTTTCCCAGGTTTTCGACGAGGAAGCGGTCTGGGTGGAGACCACGCCCGACTCGGTGATCCTGCCGGTGGAGGGCGAAACCCTCACTTTCTGGATCTGTCCGATCAAGTGGCTGTCCACCGCGGAGCAGCGCGGCGGCCTGCTGCCACTGGCGAAGCTGGCCGAAAAGGCCCTGCATTGGCGCGGGAAGCCGGTAGCAGGCACGGGCGAAGGGATTGGCAGTTGGGTCAAGGCGGTGCGGGAAAATCCCTACCGCTGGAATCTGGATGAGGCGCTGCAGGCGCTTCACGAGCCACTGACCTTGACCGGCCCGCCTGCCGGCCAGGCTGGCAACGTGCCGACCATTCCGATGAAGGCGGCGCAGAAGGCCGCAACCCCGGACGCACCCAAGAAGAAATCCGTGCTGCCGGTGCTTCTCGCGGTTCTGACCGCCTTGGTGGTGGTTGGCGGCGCGGCGGGCGGATTTTTCTACTACAAGTCCCGCGGCGGGAAGATGCCGGGGCTGGCCCAGGAATCGGCGGTAGCGACCCCCAAGGAGGCCACCAGCGCGCTTGATTTCGGTTCGCGCGACCTTCCCAAGCCCGAACCCAAGAAAGCTGAGCCGAAGCTGGCCGAGACCAAGCCTTCCGCACTTCCGGCCGTCCAGAAGCCAGCGGACGCCAAGGCCGCCCCTAAAAAGCCGGCCCCGCCAAAAGCTCCTCCGGCTGCGAAACCCGACAAGGAGCTGGTCGGCAAGGTGGTGGAGGTCGAGGACAGCAAGTCGGGCGAGACCCTGTATTTGAAGCTCGATGTCCAAGGCAAGCCGCAGTGGGTCGGAGTGTGGCTGAAGAAAGCCGAAGCAGGGTTCGGCCTCCCGCAGCTCGAGGCCTTCAAGGGCAAGACCATCCGCGTGACCGGCGAAATTCGCGACGAGAAATCGCACCGCGGCCAAGTCTTGCATGTGACCAAAGCGAGCCAGATCGTGGAACAGAAGTAACGTGGACGGCATCGCTTTGATCGCCCCACCCGCGCCCTTGGCTTCCCTGGCATTCCTTGCACCGAAGGAGGTCATCGCCCTTGCCGCGGCCGGACTTCACTCGGCGGGCAACCTGCTGGAATGGCTGCCGCGGCGCTACGAGGACCGCCGCCGCTTCGATGCCTTTCCCGTCCATGCCGGCGGGCCGGCGGTCTGCCTGCGCGGCACGGTGGTCGATTCGATGAAGCGCGGATTCGGCGCGAGGAAGCAGTTTTACGAGGCCGTGGTCATGGATGGCACCGGCGGGGTCTTCGGCTCGGCCAAGGTCACCTGCCGCTGGTTCAACATGCCCTTCATCCACAAGATGGTGGCCTCCGGCCAAGAGGTGATCCTCTATGGCAAGCCGAAGGAATCTGGCGGCAAGCTAGTGATCGATCATCCGGAGTTCGAGGTGATCCGCGAGGACGGCGGGCCCTCGATCCACCTCGAACGGATCGTGCCTGTTTACCGGAATGTCTCGGGTATTCCCCAAAGGCGGCTGCGCGAGATTTTGCATGATCTGTTAGAGCGATTTGATACCGCGAGCTTAGCGCCGGTTTTCGATGTCGATCCGAGCTACCCGCGTGCCGAAGCATATCGCGAGGTCCATTTCCCGGACGCGCTCGAGCAGGCCGATGCGGCGCGGCGACGCTTCGCGCTGGAGGAATTTTTCGCCCTCCAGCTCAACGTCGTGTGGCGGCGCGCGCGGCATCGTGATCACAAGGGCCGGGTACTCGGCACCAGAACGACGCTGCTGAAGCGATTCTACGAGAGCCTACCCTTCGATCTCACCGGGGCCCAGAAGCGTTCGATCAAGGAGATCGTGGTGGACATGCGCGAGCCGCGGCCGATGAACCGGCTGCTGCAAGGCGATGTCGGGTCCGGCAAGACCTTCGTGGCGATGGCGGCGATGCTGCTCGCGATCGATTCCGGCTGCCAGGCCGCGCTGATGGCACCCACGCAGATCCTCGCGGAGCAGCATTTCCTGACCTTCCGCAAGTGGTTGGAGCCGCTGGGCGTGCGGGTGGCGCTGCGTACCGCGGCCAAGGAGGAGCGCACGCACATGCCGCTGGAGGGAGAGCCACAGGTTTTAATCGGCACGCACGCGCTGCTCTTTGACAAGGTCGCCTTCACCGATCTCGGGCTGGTGGTGATCGACGAGCAGCACAAGTTCGGCGTGACGCAGCGCTCGCGACTCATTTCCCAAGGTACGACGCCCGACGTACTTGTCATGACGGCGACTCCGATTCCGCGGACGCTGACCATGACGATCTACGGTGATCTCGATGTCTCGATCCTCGACGAGCGTCCGGCGGGCCGCGGCAAGATGATCACCGCGCTGCGGACGACGGCGAAGCAGACCGAGGTTACCAAATTCGTGAAGGACCAGCTCGCCGCCGGTCGCCAAGCCTATCTCGTCTATCCGTTGGTCGAGGAGAGCGAGACCTTGAAAGCCGAGTCCGCCACCGTGGCCTACGAGAAATGGCAGAAGCGTCTCGCCGGCTACGAGGTCGGGATGGTCCACGGCAAGCTCGACGGAGAGGAGAAGGAAGCCGTGATGCGTCGCTTCCGCGATGGCTCCATTCACGTCCTCGTCGCGACCACGGTCATCGAGGTCGGCGTCGATGTGCCGAACGCGAACCTGATGCTGATCCATCATGCCGAGCGCTTCGGTCTAGCCCAGCTTCACCAGCTTCGCGGTCGTATCGGCCGGGGTGAGCACAAGAGCTATTGCATCCTTCTCACCGACGGCAAAAGCGCCGAAGCGATGGAGAAGCTCGCGGTGATGGAGAAGACCTCCGATGGCTTCGTCATCGCCGAGGAAGACCTGCGCTTGCGCGGCCCCGGTGATGTCCTAGGCACGATGCAAAGCGGGCTGGGTGACCTGAAGTTTCCCGACTTTCTCGCGGATACGGTTTTGCTGCGGGAAGCACGGGCCCTGGCAGATCAGGTGATCAAGGACGACCCGATGCTGGCCACGCGACATGCCTGCTTGAGAGAATTGATCCACGAGGTGCCCGTTGCCGCCGTGCAGCGCGGCTAGAACGCTCCACCCGCCCACTCCAGCCTTGCGGGCCCATAGCGCTTGGCGCGAGATGGCAGGCGATGAGCGAGTCTTGGCCGATAGACGCCTTTCCCGAAGGGCCCCACGGGTATCCCTTGCCCGATTGGGACAGGCTCGCCGCAGAAATGGAGGGCCGCCATCCCCAAGAAGCATGGGACGAGGCGTGGAGCGACGTCGCCCGCCAATGGATCGCGCGCATTCGTGACGCGCTTCCCGAGGGCTACAGCATCCACGAATCATCGACCTTTATTCTGCTCGCCCGTTCGGACCGCGAGAAAGCCGCGGAGGTGCTGCTCTATCTCGAACAGGTCAACACGAAGATCCGCAGCGTCATTCCGGCGCTCCTGCCGCAGATCCTTTACGGCAAGTGTCCGGTGCTGGTGTTTGCCCGGCAGCAGGACTTCTACGAGTATGTCTCGATGTATATGGACGAGGAAGGCTCCTTCGGAGCCATGGGCGGAGTCTTCCTGAATCGTGGCTATGGGCACTTCGCCATGCCCAGCCCGGACCTCTCGCGCTATGCCGGGGTCTTCACCCACGAACTCTGCCATTCCTATCTTTCTCATCTCGGCCTGCCGCTTTGGCTGGATGAAGCCATAACCGCCGGAGTCGAACAGTCGGTCGAGGGCAGCAACCCCTACCATCTGGACCGCGAGATGATCCGGCGGCACCAGAACTACTGGACCGAGGAAAAGGTCGCCGCTTTCTGGCGAGGGGAGAGCTTCTACGCCCACGATGAAGGGCAGGAGCTAAGCTACCATTTGGCCCGCTTCATCCTGAATGGCCTCCACGGCGGAGGCCGCGTCCCGCGGCAGGCGATGGAAGAGTTCTTCCAGAATGCGCGCTACGAGGATGCCGGGCAATCCGCCGCGCTGGAGATCCTTGGAGTTTCCTTGGGCGACTGCATGATCACACTGTTAGGCGAAGGCGACTACGATCCATCCTTGCCCGGCGAGAACGAAGACGACACATCTCCATGCCCCGTTAAGTGATTGGCGATATCCACGGACAACTCGTGGCATCGAAGACGCTGCTGCGGGGAGGATCATTCGCCAAAATGGGGAAACGGCGGGAGATCCTCACTGAGGCAGCCGTTCAAAGCCCGGGTCGTCGATACGGATGCTCTCGAAGTAGTCGGTTGGCCACGTCGCCGCCTTGACGGGTGTCAGCAAAATGCCGTCTCCCAAACGACGGATGCTCACCTCCGTCGCTTTGAAACGCAGTTCTTTCGGGATGAGCACCGCTTGGGAGCGACCATCGAAAAAGACCCTCGTTGTCATATCCAATATAAACCCGTGGCTGCACGATGAGTCAACCCAGCACTCCAACCCACTCATTCGAGGCGTGGCGGCCTCCTGAAATCAATGATCTCATTCCTCCTCATGCCCGTCTTCACCTGGGTCGCCGCCGCTCTGGCAATCTGCACCGCAGCAAGCCACGCCGCGCCCCCGCAAGGGACGTGGGTGAATCTCGCGGAGGATGGCCGCCTGCTCTACACCCGCGATGCCCTCGGCAACCGTGTCCCGGACTTCGGCGATTGCGGCTATATGGCGGGACGCACGCCGATTCCCGAAGCGCCCGTCAAGGTCACCTTGAAACCGGCGGATGGTGACGACCGCGCCGCGATCCAAGCCGCCATCAGCCAGGTCGCCGCGATGCCGATGGATGCGAATGGCATCCGTGGTGCGGTGTTACTCACGGCGGGCGAATACCAGCTCGGCGCGACCCTTAATCTCAACGCCAGCGGCGTGGTGCTGCGCGGCGAGGGTGCTTCGGACACGGGAACCCGGCTGCGCGCCACGGCGGCGCGGCAATACACGCTGGTGAGTATTTCCGGAAGCGGCTCCCCGAAGACAATTGCCAACAGCACCCGGAGGATCACTGACAAGTATGTCCCGGTCGGCTCACGCAGTTTCCTGGTGGACGACAGCGCCGGTTTCGCCGCCGGCCAGAGTATCGTGGTTTACCGGCCTTGCACGCAGGCGTGGATCAAGGCCTTGGGAATGGACCGCCTCGAGCATCCGTGGACGCCCGGCTCGCGGGATATTGAAATGGAGCGGGTGATTGTCCGCATCGAGGGCAAGCGGGTCTTCATCGATGCGCCGGTGACCACCGCCATCGATGCGAAGTATGGCGGCGGCAAGATCTATCGCTATACCCAGGACGGGCGGATCCGAAATTCCGGGATCGAGGGCATCAAGGGGATCTCGGACTACGACACCGCGGTCCCGAACGACGAAAATCACGGCTGGATTTTTATCCGCATCGGCAATGCGGAGGATTGCTGGGCGCGCCGCATAGTGGCGCAGCACTTCGGCTTCGCTTGTGTCTCGATCACCGCTGGCGGCAGACGGATCAGCGTGCTCGATGCCCAGTCCCTGGACCCGGTCTCGGAGGCCATCGGCGGCCGGCGCTATGCCTTCTATATCGATGGCGCGACCCAGTGCCTCGTAGCTAATTGCCATACCAAGGACGACCGCCACCAGTACGTCACCGGCTCCGATACTCCCGGGCCGAATGCCTTTGTCTCCAGTTCCAGCGATGGCGCGCTCGACGATGCGGGCCCGCATCACCGCTGGGGCAGCGGGATGCTCTACGACCGCATCACCTGCAATGGTGACGAGATCAACGTCCGCAACCGCGGCAATTCCGGATCCGGCCATGGCTGGGCAGGAGCGAACTGCGTGGTCTGGAATTCGACGGCGAAAGCCTTCATCGTTCAGGATCCTCCCACCGCGCGGAACTGGCTGATCGGCAGCATCGGCAAGGTCGCCGGCAATGCCGGGACTTTCGATGCGAACGGTGCGAATGTCTTTCCCGCCACGCTCTGGGGCAACCAACGGCAGGACCTGCAAGCCTGCCCGAATCTCCAAGTCCGCGAATACACGGCAGGCGACATCGATCGCTTCACTGCCGATGCCGGCGAGATCACGCCGGTGGACGGCGCGTGGCAGCGCCTCATTGCCAGCCAGGGATCCACGGCCGCATTCGATACCCTGCAGGGCGGCCGCTGGCTGCCATGGACGCATGATTTCGCGCTCTCGCCGGGCGACACGATCCTTGGTGCCACCCTCTGGGTCAGCGTCCGCGGCTTGGGGGCGGATTCGCAGAAAGGGCGGATCTACTTTGACGATCCCGCCAACTCCAAATCGCTCTCACAGTATGCCGCGGCAATCCCCAAGGGCGGCGCGACTGTCCTGCGCATCGATCTCGCGGACCAACTCGCACGCCTCGGCGACGGCAAGCTCAACCTCGCCATGCAGGGCACGGTGGCGGCGGACTGGTCGATCCTTGAGCTACGCGTCGCCCCGGCTTCTCCCGAGACATCCCCCGTGACGCTTGCGCCGGAAGCCGAGGCCGGCACCGGAGCAATTCTCGCCGTGAAGAAAGACACCGATGCCGGCAAGGACCGCCGCGCCCTGCTGCGCTGGGATGTCTCCGCGGCCTCCGGCAAAGTGGTCCACGCGAAGATCCGCCTGACACCGATCCGCGTGGGCGCGGAAAATCTGGAGAACTGCGCGGCAATGGTGCCGGCCGGCGCACCCTTCGTCAGCTGGTGGCCCCGGGTCAACCACACTGCCGAGATCACCGTCACCAGCGAGGTGTTGGCCGCCTTGGCCCGCGATGGGAAGCTCTCCTTGGAGATCTCTTCCACGAGGGAATCCGCGACCGTGGAATATGCCTCGGTGCAGCATCCCGACCCCGCCAAGCGCCCGCAGCTCCTGATCCTGACCGACCGATCATCCCAGCCGGGGGCGACTCCTTTCGAGCCGCCAGCCCTCCGCAAAGACCCGCCTTAGGACGTTTTTTCCGAGAAATGCCTCGCAATGTTTTCCAGCAAGGGCTACGGCGGGACCCTTGGTGCCTCATGTGAAACGGCATCATGCCGCTACCCGTGAAAATCACTCTCAACGATTCCATCCCCGAGGCCCAGCGCCCCGCGGTCGAGACCTTGGTCAGGTCCTTCATCAAGGCTCCCGAGATCCTGTGGATGCCCAGCCGCTTCCCGCGCTACGTGATGTTCGTGGAGCCGGGGCCCAACAATACCACCGAACCGGAGAGCGGATCGATTTTCGAATCGCCGCAGTCGGGATCAAGGTCCCTCGCCTCGGTGACCAATTTCCTGGAAGACCGGATCAAACTCCATCTCACGGAGAAAAAGGGGTAGGAATCCGGGCTTCCAGCGCGCTGCCGGGGGAGCTATCACTGTTAGGCGGAGAAGAAACCGCCATGACACGTTCATCGAAGCTGATCATCTTGGAGGGTTCTTCCGGTTCGGGAAAGTCTTCTCTCGCCGCCGCTTTGCAGGAGTGCCTGCTTCCCGGGATCTGGCTGAGCTTTTCCATGGATACGCTCATCTACACCCTTCCTCCGAGCGTTCTCCACCGGTGCAATTCGGCCAACGACTGGTCGGGAGTGGATGGCAGGGCGATGGGTGCGGCGGCCCTGCGTTGCCTGAGGGCTCTGGTCGAGTGCGGGAACAAGGTCATCTTCGATCTCTGCATCCCGAGTAGCAAATATGCCGAGACGTTTCAGGCCGAACTCCGTGACCTCTCACCCATCACGGTGGGAGTGCGCTGCGACTGGCCGGAGATCGAGCGCCGCACTCTTCAGCGTGCCGACCGCAGCATGGAGGAGGCGGAGCGGACTTTCAAAGCCGGGCACAGCTTCCAGAACCATGACCTTCTCTTGGATACCACTGCGATGAGCCCCGGGGCCGCTGCCGCTGCATGCCTCGCCTCGTTCCAGCACCTTCTGGATCAGCCGGGATGAAGATCGTAAAACTGAGCCTGCCGGGCGACCGCTAAGGACCGGCTGATCGCTTTGATATATTTTGACGGCGGTTGGAAGCGGGGCTAGCCTCGCTTGTTTCGTAGGGGGCTTTAAGGCCGCTTGTCGGGGTTGCTTGGACCCTGCCGCCATGGAGAGCGGGAGATTAGCCGCGCCGCGCCATGAAAGCCCTTCCATCCACCCGTCACATTGCCTTCATCGGCAATTACTCGCCGCGTCGCTGCGGCATCGCCACCTTCACCACCGACATCTGCGAGGCGATCGCGGAGGAGTTCCCTTCCGCGAGCTGTTTCGCGGGGGCGATGAACGACCGCCCGGAGGGCTACGACTACCCGCCGCGAGTCCGTTTCGAGATCGATCAGGAGGATCCCGAGTCCTACTCGCGGGCGGCGGAATTCCTCCACATCAACAATGTCGAGGTCGTGTCCGTGCAGCACGAGTTCGGCATCTACGGCGGCCCTGCCGGCTCGCACCTGCTCGGTTTCCTGAGCCAGCTGAAGAAGCCGGTGGTCACCACGCTGCACACGGTGCTCAAGGCACCCAATGAAGCGCAGCGCGAGGTGATGACGCGGCTCGATCAACTTTCGGAGCGCTTCATCGTGATGGCGGAGCGCGGCCAGCGCCTGCTGGTCGAAGTCTATGGCATCGATCCGGGGAAGATCGACCTGATCCCCCACGGGGTGATCGACATGCCTTTCGTCGATTCGAATTTCTACAAGGATGTCTTCGACGCCGAGGGCAAGACGGTGCTGCTCACCTTCGGCCTGCTTTCGCCGAACAAGGGGATCGAGACCGCGATCCGGGCGCTGCCCGCCATTCTCGCCGATCATCCGGACGTGGTTTATCTCGTCGTCGGAGCCACCCATCCGCACCTCCTCGCGTCCCAAGGCGAGAGCTATCGGGAAGGACTGCAAGCGCTGGCCGCCGAGCTCGGCGTGCAGGATCAGGTCGTCTTCCACAACCGCTTCGTCTCGATGGACGAATTGAAGGAGTTCATCGGCGGTTCCGACATCTACATCACTCCCTATCGCAACGAGGAGCAGATCACCTCCGGCACGCTGGCTTACACCTTCGGAGCGGGGAAGGCGATCATCTCGACTCCCTACTGGCATGCCCAGGAACTCCTCGCCGAGGATCGCGGGGTGCTCGTGCCCTTCGCCGATGCCGGTGCGATCTCCGCGGCGGTGAACGACCTGCTCGCCCATCCCACGCGGATGACCGCGATGCGCAAGAAGGCATGGAAGGCCGGCCGCGAGATGACTTGGCCCGAGGTGGCGCGCCGCTACATGGACAGCTTCAACCGCGCCCGCGCGGGCTTGAGCGTGCCCTCCGCGGCAGTGATGGAAGAAAGGCAAACGGACAACGGTGACTACCCCATTCCGTACCCGAAGCTGGATCACTTGTTCCGGATGACCGACCACACCGGCATCTTCCAGCACGCGATCTATAACGTGCCGAATTACCACGAGGCCTACTGCACGGATGACAATGCGCGGGCCTTCATCTTCACCATCCTCCACCAGGAGGAGTACGGCCCGGACGCGGCGCTCGAGCGCTTGGCAAGCTCCTACCTCGCGTTCCTCTGGTATGCCTTCGATGCGAATACCCGGCGCTTCCGGAACTTCATGAGCCACGAGCGCCAGTGGCTCGAAAGCAAGGGCTCGGAGGATAGCCATGCGCGCGCTTTGTGGGCGGCGGGCACCGCTCTCGGCCGCTCACCGAACGAAGGCTATCGCAACCTCTGCGCCCTGCTCTTCCAGCGCGGCCTGGCACCGGTGAAGCACTTCAGTTCTCCGCGCGCCTGGGCCTTCACCCTGGTGGCCATTCACGAGTATCTCCGCGCCTTCGAGGGCGACCGCGCGGTGGCCAAGATGCAAGAGATCCTCGTGGCCCGGCTAATGGACCTCTTCCAGGCCAACTCCGCCCCGGGCTGGCTGTGGTTCGAGCGGATCGCGACCTATGACAACGCGAAGCTGCCGCACGCCTTGATCCTCTCCGGCCAGCACCCGGCCATCGAGACCGGCCTCATCGCCCTGCGCTGGCTGCTCGACGAACAGACCGGCGATGGCGGCCAATTCTCCCCGATCGGTTGCCACGGCTTCTGGCCGCGCGATGGCGAGAAGGCCCGCTTCGACCAGCAACCGGTGGAAGCCCACGCCACCATCTCCGCCTGCATGGCCGCCTACGAGGTCACCGGCGAGGAAGTCTGGGCCGCGCACGCGCGCCGCTGCTTCGAATGGTTTCTGGGCCGCAACGATCTCGGTATCCCGCTCTACGATGAAAGCTCGGGCGGCTGCCGCGACGCGCTCTTGCAGGATCACATCAACCAGAACCAAGGTGCCGAATCCACCCTCGCCTTCCACCTCTCGCGCACCGAGCTAAGCCGTTACAACCGGGCCCCTCTTTCCTCTCCGTGACCGCCTCCGATAGGGTCCGGCTCAATCTCCTCCAAGAATAGAACCTCAGCTCCAAACCAACTAAAACCATGGGCGACAAATCCCCGAAATCAAAACAGAAAAGCCAGGCTCAAAAATCGAGCAAGGACAACGCCAGCTCGCAGGCGAAGCAGAAGCTGATCGACAGCCGCAACCAGTCTTCGCCGGCTTCGTCTCCGAAGAAGAAGTAGTTCCGCGTCGTGGCGTCCTCACATTCTCCGTCCCCATCAGGACGGAGAATCTTCCCATCGCCCGATGCCGGTTCCCGATAAAAAAAGGCGACACCCCGCGAGGAGTGCCGCCATGAAAAATTTCTCCGAGCGGATGCTCAGTAACGACGGCCGCCGGCTGGCTTGCCACCGCCGTAACCGCCACCACCACCGCCGCCGCCGCCACCACGCTCTTCGCGGGCTTGGGCTTCGTTGACCTTCAGATTGCGCCCGTCGAGGTCCGTGCCATTGAGGGCCGTGATCGCGCTCTTCATCGAGGCCGCGGAATCCATGGTCACAAAGGCGAAACCGCGGGGTTGGCCGCTATCGCGGTCCACTGGGAGGTGGACATCGGTCACTTGACCGTGTTGGGAAAACAGGGCTTCGATGTCCTGTTTGGTCGTCTGAAACGACAGATTGCCTACATACATTTTCATAACGTCATCCGATGATCCGCGCTTCGGGCACTCTCCCGACCTGTTCCCGTGAATCGGGTCTCAGATCACCACCGAATCTCTTAAACTCGCCTGGCAATACTCCAAGTCTTGATCTTGCCAAGGCGTGAACCAACAGAACACCGTAAGGGAGGTCCGGGGAATGCGCCACAACAATCGAAAATACCTTCCCAAGCGGATTGACGTGCCGCCCTCGCCGCTCTGCGATGGCCGGGTGAAATCCGTCCGCCGCTTCGCCCTTTCGATCATCGTGCTACTCGCCGCAAGTTGCGGTCCGGCCGGAACGACCGAACCCATCGATCCGAACAAGAAGTCCTACTTCGTCGATGTGGAGTACACGATCGGAACGGACGGCAAGACCTCGAACGCCAAGGTGATCAACACCGACGCGCCGCAGTTGCTGCAAAAGGAGGCCTTGGCCGAGGTGCAGCGCTGGCGGGCCGAACCGTCCGCCGATCCGTCGCGGGGACGCCGCCGCATTGAATTCGCCGCGGAGCAGTAGGCAGCTCGGGGGAGATCGCTCGTGCGATCCATCCCCGCCCGCCGGAAGTGGCCGCGCTTCCCTCTCGCCAGTTCCGGCGGACTCGTTAGAGTCTCGGGAATGACCCCGGCAGTCTCGGACTACGAAAAGCTCGGCACCTTCTACCTCGGGCGCGAATACGACCCCGAGACCAAGTCCGCGGACGGCGGCCTGATCCTCTACGATTCGAAGGATCTCGTCACCCACGGCGTGGTGCTCGGCATGACCGGCTCCGGCAAGACCGGCCTCTGCCTGGCCCTGCTGGAAGAGGCGGCGATGGATAACATCCCGGCAATCGTCATCGACCCGAAGGGAGACATCTCCAATCTCCTGCTCGCTTTCCCGAATCTGAGCGCGACCGACTTCCGCCCGTGGATCAATGAGGATGATGCCACGAAAAAGGGTGTCTCGCCCGACGACTTCGCCGCCTCCACCGCGGAGCTGTGGAAGAAGGGCCTCGCCGATTGGGGTCAAGGCCCGGAGCGCATCGCCCAGCTCAAGGAGAAGGTCGATATCAACATCTTCACCCCAGGCTCGAAGGCGGGCATCCCGGTCTCGATCCTCAGTTCGCTGGCGGCTCCGGCCTTCGAGGTCATGGATGATGCCGAGCTGCTCGGCGAACGCATCGAAAGCACGGTCTCCTCGCTGCTCTCGCTGGTCGGCGTGGATGCCGATCCGATCCAGAGCCCGCAGGCGATCCTGCTTTCCAATATCTTCCAGCACGAGTGGCAGGGCGAGCGCGACATCACGCTCGAAACGCTGATCCGCCATATCCAGAAGCCCGGCTTCGACAAGGTCGGCGTGATCGATCTGGAGAGCTTCCTGCCGCAGAAGGACCGCCAGGCGCTCGCGCTCAAATTCAACAACCTGCTAGCCTCACCCGGCTTCGCGACCTGGCTGGAAGGCCCGCCGCTGGACATCGCCAAGATGCTCCACGCGCCGGATGGCAAGCCGCGGATTTCGATCTTCTCGATCGCCCACCTCGGCGATGCGGAACGGATGTTCTTCGTCAGTCTCCTGCTCAATCAGACCCTCGGCTGGATGCGCGCCCAGAGCGGCACCACCTCGCTGCGGGCCCTGCTCTACATGGATGAGATCTACGGCTACCTGCCGCCGACCGCGAATCCACCGAGCAAGCGCCCGATGATGACCCTGCTCAAGCAGGGCCGCGCCTTCGGCCTGGGCTGCCTGCTCGCCACGCAGAACCCGGTGGACCTCGACTACAAGGCGCTCTCGAACATCGGCACCTGGTTCCTCGGCCGGCTGCAGACGGAGCGCGACAAGTTGCGCGTGCTCGATGGCCTGGAAGGTGCCGCCGGTTCGCAGAACGCGAAGTTCGACCGCGGCGAGATGGAAAAGCTGCTCTCCGGCCTGGGCAATCGCGTCTTCCTGATGAACAACGTCCACGAGGACCATCCCGTGCTCTTCCACGTGCGCTGGGTCATGAGCTACCTGACCGGCCCCCTCACCCGTACCAGCATCAAGGCGCTGATGGACCCGAAGCGCGCGGCTTTCGGCAACGGCAAAGCGCAAGCAAAGACCGTCGACATGAACCCGATGGCGATGCCCGGCGTCGCTCCCGCCGAAAGTTCGGCCAAGCCCTCCGCCCGCCCGCTGGTCGGCAGCGGGATCGTGGAAAAATTCGCTCCGCCTGCCGGTGATGCCGCGGAGGTCACCTACAAGCCGCACCTGCTGCGTGTCGCCACCGTCCACTTCAACTCCGCCAAGACCGGCGCGGACGGCAGCGTGAAGGTCCGCAAAGTGAACGCGATCTTGCCCGAGGCGATCGATTGGGACCACGACCTGCCGCCGCCGCTCAAGCCGGAGGAACTCGGTGCCGAGCCGGCCGATGGCGCGGGCTTCGGCAGTCTCCCCGGCTTCGCGATGAATGCCGCGAACTACAAGCAGGTGGAGAAGGACTTCGCCGAGTGGCTTTACCGCAACCAGCGCGCCGATGTTTTCTCCTGCGTGCCCTTGAAGGCCTATTCGCAGCTCGGTGAGTCGGAGGGCGAATTCCGCGCCCGCCTGGTCCAGCAGGCCCGTGAGGCGCGGGATGCTGCCCTCGCGAAAATCCGCGCCGCCACCAACAAGAAGCTCGATACCCTGCAGGGCCGGCTCCAGACGGCACAAGCCGGGCTCGACCGGCAGGAGGCGGAGTCGAAAGGAGCCATGATGCAGGCCGGTGCCTCGATTCTCGGCGGGCTGCTCGGCGGCCTGTTCGGCCGGAAGGGCGGCGGCGGATCGCTGATCACCAAGGGGACCTCCGCCTACAAGCAGCACCAGGACGTGAATGCCGCCGAGGAAAAGGTCGGGACCGTGCAGGCGGATATCGCCGCCATCGAGAAAGATCTTCAGGCCGAGATCGAGACCATCAGCCGTTCCTACGATCCCGCCTCGCTCCAGCTCGATACGGAGACTCTGAAGCCTACCAAGACCAATATCTCGGTGGATTCGATCGCCCTGCTCTGGCTGCCCTACGACGAGCGCGGGGAGCGGGCCTGGTAGGGAGGGACGTGGTGAAAATGGGACATTCGCATTTGGAATGAACCAAGTGAGACCGCTATTCCGCTCGCGACTGTTTTGGCTAGGGTCGATCCCCTTTCTGTTCCTCGTGTGGGTCTGGAGCTTTTCCGTCTACAGGAAGGAGTTTGTCGAAGTTGATTCGAGGCTGCTGAGCGGAAGCTTCGCGAGCCAGTATGGCACCCTTACGGTGCCCTCTCCCATTCCGGTTCAAGGGACGGGATCCACGCAGGGATGGTTCTCCCACTATGGCATCTGGCTAAATGAGGTGGAGAAGAAGGAATGGTTTCGTCGGGCTCTCGTCGTGGAGTCCGAAAACATTGGAACAGGAAAAGAGACCCCTTCGATCAAGATCGCCTGGTGGTTCACCACGGTGATTTACGCAGCTTCGTGGTCGGGCTCTTGCTGCTGGTGGCAGCGGCGCAAGCGGCGGATCGTACTTCCGCGCCCGAATTAGAATGATCCGGTTAGCGCGGCACGATCACCACATTCTTCACCCGGGTCAGGTGGACGTTCTCTCCCCTGTAGGCGCTGAAGCCGAACTGATCCCCGGCCTGAAGCGTGAATCCAGGGACAGCCACATTCGTCAAGACGAGCGTGCCCTTGTATCGCACGCTGACACCGGTCGCCGGCGTATAAGTGACCTCAATCGCCTCAGGGTAGTTGCTCTGGAAAGCGGGGACGGGATTCGTGGCGACGGGGATGCCATTGACCACGATCTGAAAACCCCGGGGATTGGGAGGCGGGGAGAAAAAGTCATAGGTCTCGAAGACCACCGTCAGATTGCGCCCGGGGGTGGGCCCCTTCTCAGCCCAGGCACCCGTGCCCAAATCGCCCACGGCGAAAGCCACGCCATTGCCCGCCTCAGCGGAGCGGGACTCCATCTGCAGTTGGAAGGTTGCTTGGAATCCGGTCTGGCCGGCCCATGTGCTCAAACCGTCCAACACCGCGGCACCCAGTCCTAGCGGGGATCCGTCCGACAGCCGCAAGGACGCCTGATCCCATACGGCAGGCCCGCGCAGGGTCGCCCCGGCGCCGGTGCTGAAGTCATTGCTGTAGCCATTCGAGACATGGTCCCCGACCAAGCGGATGAAGTACTTCGGCTGGTTGCCCGGCATGGCGAGCGAGACCCGGCGGTTGCCGCCCAGCAGTTGCTCGGCGGCGGCGCCGAGCGGCGCTGCGGTGTTCCACAACCCGGTGGCCGGATTGCGGGTGGCCACGCGCTGCCAGGAGCCCAGATCCGCGGAGCCGTCCACCGCCCAGAGGACATCCGGACGCAGGTTGAGCGGCAGATTGAACTGAGCCTGCGAGGACGGAGAGCCGGAGATGATCTTAGGGAGATCGCCGAGCCCGCCCCCGTTCAGGCCATATTCGATGATGTTGGAAATGCCGTTCTGGTTGGCATCGTCATCGGCACCGCGCAGGCCTGCCGGCAAGCTGGCAGCCCATGTCGCGAACTCGCCGGTGGTGCCTTGAAGCGGAATTTCGAACACCCGCCCGGGCTGGCCGAAGGCGGCCCCGGCATCAGTCTGCAGGCGCAGGGTGGCTGCATAGGTGCCGAGCGTGGGCGGTGTAAAGTTCACCGTGAGGTCCTCGGCGTAGCCCAGATCGAGCACCGTCGGGATCGGATTGGCCAGTGTGAAGGCCGCACTCCCGCTGCCCACGATCTGCGCGCTCAGGATGCTTAGCTGGGTCAACTTCGGCTTGTCGTAGACGTCCGTTGACCATCCCCCTGGCAGGGCATTCCCGTTGAACATCGCGAACACCATCGGCACCGTCTGTCCCGCAGCTTGCGCCTGCCCCTTCAGCTTATCACCCGTTTCCGTTGGTGTCAGGCCGAAGACAATCGGATACGGACCTACGAGGCGCGCGTTCATGGACACATTGGTCCGCCGCTCCGTGGCATCGATGTCAGGAGAGATGAAGCCGGTCGACAGGACTGCTTCCGAAAAAAGAGCGCGACCCTGCGTTGGAACCGTCACCTCCACAGCCACCTGCGGATCCGTATTGCTGCGGTCGCCGTAACTGCGGGACTGCCCGAGCATGAAGAGGCCATCGGGCCGGAAATAGTCGCAAGAAAGGAAACCGCCGGCCCGCGAGTGCGGGTTTCCGAAGTAGTTGGCCACCTTGTAGCGATAGGTCGGTGAGCTGCCCAGGCGGACGTAGCGTGTGAAGGTGTGGTCACCCGGCGTCTCCAGCATGATCTCGTCCGTGCTCACCGAGTATTCGGAAGCTTGCTCAACCACCAATTCCGGATTGCCCTTGTCGGTGAGGTAAAGGACGTCCTGCGGGAGCGTGCCGAAGACGTAAAGGCTGCCGCGGACGGGCGATGCGACCATGGTCCTGGGCAGACCGTAAGGCGTCCATGAACCGCTCACCTCGAAAGGTTTGTTCTTCTCGATGGCAGTGATCCAGATGCTGCCGAAGGGCAGATTGGTAGCGACCGGCCCGGTACCGGCGGGATTCAGGGAGGAATCCTCTTGGTAGCCCGCGTAAGCCTTCAGGGGCTGGGGAAGTGGAAGGTAGGTGACAAGCGCGGGGTTTCCGGACGTGGCGCTATCCTGAGGACTGACCGCCGCGACCTTCGGGTCCGGGATGAAGGTCTCTGGTCGCACGTTGGCATACACCAGGATATCATAGTCGCTGAAGGGCATGGCGAGATCGTTGGCATTGAGCCGGAACACCACGGCATCGCAATTGTGAGGAGGCGTCAGCAGGCTGAGTGTCCGTGCCACGATGTCCGGGAATTGAGTGCTCAGGCCATAGCCGGCCGGTCCGCCCAGCAGGGAAGGCAACCTCGGGGTATGTGCCGGCTTCTTTCCGGGGAGAGGCGGTATGGGACTGCTATAGCTATCCACGAAGGAACGGTAGGAATTGTGCTCCGCGGCGAAGGCACCGAAGGGCGCGTTCTGGGAAGTGGCATTGAAGCCATGCCACTGCGCCAAGCCTGCCGGGGCACCCGGGCCTCCGGAACAATCGAAGGTGGCTCCTTGGTTCACATACACGCCGGCAGCGATCTGGATATTGCCACCGGACCCGCTGGCTCCTTTCCCGCCATCGCCCCCGACTCCACCATTGCCGCCTCTTCCGCCATCGCCGCCTTTTCCGGAGGTGAGGCTAAGCGACGAGTTCCTGGCCCCGCCCGGCGCCCCGTCCAAGCCATCGAAACCGAGCCCCTTGTGTCCATCATCACCCTCGCCACCTTCCTCCCCTTTGCTTTTCCAGTTCCCCCGGTTGACGCATGTCCCCCGGACAAGCACCAGCATGCCGCCGCCCCCGCCGCCGCCCCAACCGCCATCGCCGCCATCGCCGCCCTCACCGCCGCTTCCGCCCATCCCGCCATCACCTCCGTTCACCAAGTTTTGCCCGATTCCCCCGGTACCACTGGCACCTCCACCTCCGCCGCTCCCACCGGTGCCGCCGCCCAGGCCATCGCCGCCGCTGGCTCCCGCCCCACCGCCACTCCCGCCGCGCAAATGAATGGCCGTGCCTGCCAATGTCTGCAGACTCCCGTTGGCACCATTGACGCCGTTGCTACCCTTCTGGCCGGGCTGCCCGTTTTCCCCATCTTCGCCATTGCCGCCCCCGAATGGCGACGAAGACCCATTGCCCCCGCCAGCGCCCCCGGCAGCGCCGAAAGGGACGAAGCCGGACCAAAGCTGTCCCTTCCCGCCTGTTGCTTGACCGGACAATCCTTCCGTAAAGCTGATGAAATATCGGTCTCCCTGGCCACTGCCTCCGGTCCTTCCGGTCCGGGAAGAAGCGTATTCGACCTCCGGGACCATATGGAGATAGTCGTTGTCCGTATATCGCGCCCGCCTCTGACCCGACTCTCCGGCGGTCGACGCGGCGATGGCCGTGCCTCCTTTCCCAACCACGTACAGTGGCGTCGCAATTCCCTTCGTGTCCTGCGACGGATAGTTGATGCGTTCCCGATTGGGGGCTCCGCCCATGCCGCCGCCCGCTCCACCCTTTTCATTGTTTGCGGATAAATTGACCAGGGACCCGGTTTCGAAGGTGGCGTTTCCTCCAAATTCAAGGACCATCAGGCGGCTGCCGAAGGCCCAGATGCTCTGATCCGCACCGAGGGTGAAATTATCCCCGGCCACGAAGAAATGTTCGGCCGCAGGCAGGTCCGCCGGCATGTCAAAACGATCCAGGGTGACGGAACCCCTGTACACGACTGGCACGCCGTTGACGATCACCGGTGCTCCACCCACCACGATCTTTTGGATCGCCACATCCTCGGTGCCCAATTGTTCCGTTACGAACCAGTCGTAAAACTCCACATCCCCGCTGGTGATGAAGACAAACGCCTGATGAGTGGCACGGGCCGCAGTCAGGGATGAGAAAAACATGATTCCGGTCCACAGGGCAGTGGTAATCCGGCGACGTCCTGACTGCATGGCTCTTTTCATAGGCGTTGTGACCTGGCCCCACCGTCATCAGGCGATCGATACTTCCCGGGCCGGAATGGGGGCATGCCCTATCCGTCGAACGTGGGGGGAAGTCCGGATGCTTGTCTCAGGAGGAGATTTGTGCGCCAGCTTTTGGTTCCCAGTCCGGCGTTCAAAAAGGAGAAATCGACAATCGACAATATCGTTCGATAAGCTGCACGCCTCCTCTTGATCATGGCCGGATCACCTTTCCCTCAACCGCAGAAATCGAAGCGAGTCCAACCGCGCGAGGCACAGGAAAGATCGGAAGATCCGACCCTTCTAGACAACGGTTTCTGGGAGCCTTTGGCGCTCGCCGCCGCGCAAACCGATGCATCCCTCGACCGGGCACTTGCCCACATCGGACCCTTCTACCGGGCTGACCGGGTGTGGGTCGGGAGATACAATGAGGAGTTGACTCATTTTTGGGGAGCCAGCGATTGGGTGAACACCGGAGTTCCTTCCCATATCCAGGAGATCCAAGGGATTCCCGTGGAATTCATCGGGGATGCCCATGGGAAATTCCTCAAAGGAGAGGCGGTGATCATCCCCGATGTGGAACGGATGCCGCGCCAACGCCGGGCCCTGCAGGCGGAGCTGCGACGTGAAGGGGTGCGCGCCACCTTCTCCTATCCGCTGATGCATTCCGGCAACTTGATCGGATTCTTCGGCTTCGATTACGTGCGGGAAGCGACCTCTTGGACAGCCGCGGATAGTAAGCGGATCCCGACGCTGGCGAGCTACCTCGCCGCACTGCTGCGCCGCGGCAGGAGCATCAGCCCGCCCGCCGGGCCCCCTGCGGCCCCGGACCGCTCCGTCTTTGTGAACGAGCAGGGCAGCATGCAGGCGCTTTCCCTTGAAGAGATTCTCTTCATCGAAGCCGATGGCGATTATACCCGGGTTCACTTGGCCGATGGAAACTGCTGCTTCGAGAGGCGCAGCCTGCGGAGCTGGATCGGGCAATTGCCCCCGGAGCGCTTCATGCGGGTACACCAGAGCTATCTGGTCCAAGCCGCCCGCATCGTACGCCTTGATCGAGGTCCGCGGTGGACCCTGCACTTGCAAGACGTCGCCCAAGCCATCCCGGTCGGGCGCGCCTTCCGCCATTCGCTGCGCCTGCACATGACATTTTGAGCCGCCGGCTCCCTTCGACTTTTCCGTGGCGAATCTCCGGTTCCGCACAATATTCTTTCGATACCTGAAGATTTCCGACCGGTGATCCCGCCGCCACCGGTCGTTCCGCAAAGGCGGCAACCCGCCATTCCTACGATCATGGGCGACAAGAATCCAAAGGCGAAACGGAAGCTCCAGACGCAGCACGAGCAACACAAGCTCCAAAAGGCCGAGGAGATCCACCGCGAGCAGCAGCGACTCCACGAGATGCACGAGACGAAGCATCCCCACGAGGCCAAGGGCTGAATGGGCTTCCTTGAACGAGGTTCCCGAGCCCGCGGACAGCGTTTCGTGCGCGTGTCCGCAGGAAGGCGTCGTGCCTTCCCGGAGCGGCCTGAAGAGCAATGCCTTTAAGGATCCGCCGCAGGCAAGTCTCCTTTTGAGTGCGGCGAGATGTCGCCGCTTTGGATCGATCCACGGTAAATCTTCCCGCCGTCCCCGCAGCGACATCTCGGCTGCGCCCTGGCGTTTCCGGTTGGCCCGCCAGCGGTGGAGTGCGCTGCTTCGCTGGAAAGGTTTCGCGAGGTTGGCGAAGACTCCAAGGAGGATAGATCACACGGGGAAGGGCCGTACCGGACACGCCCTTGCGGAGCCGACATATCGGCTCCGGGGATGCCGCCGGGGCCGGGGATCATCGCCCGAAAGCTGCGACATGTCGCAGCACTCCAAGGATTGCCGCCCTGCGGCAATCGAGTCCTTGCAGGCTTGGCCTGAAGAGGGGATTCGCGGGCAATCCGCAGTTCCCTGCGCGGTAAAATAATTTCAAGAAATTTCCTAGCCGGGATCGCTGTTGCGGCGTCCTTTTGCGGCTCGGGCCGCTCCGACCCCTATCGCCATGAAAACGAAATACCTGTTCGCGGCCGCGTTCGCCGCATCCCTCGCTCTCAACTCCGCTTTCGCCGGCGGCGAAGGGTGGTCCCACGATTTCGAGGCCGCCAAGAAGCAGGCGGCTGAAGAGAAGAAGGACCTGCTGATCGATTTCACCGGCTCCGACTGGTGCCCGCCCTGCAAGGCCCTGACCTCCAAGATCCTGTCCAAGGAGGAATTCCGCACCCTGACCAAGGACAAGTTCGTCCTGGTCGAACTGGACTTCCCGCGCCAGCCCGAGAACGTCGAAAAGCAGTCCGAAGCCGACAAGAAGCGCAACGAGAAGCTCGCCGCCGACTACGGGATCGAAGGCTTCCCCACCATCATCCTGGCGGACGCCACCGGCAAACCCTACGCCTACACCGGCTTTGAAGAGGGCGGCCCGGAAGAATACGTCAAGCACCTCGACGAGCTCCGCAAGCAAGGCGGCGAGATGAAGGCATCGCTCGAAAAGGCCGGGAAATCCGAAGGGGTCGAGAAGGCCAAGTCCTTGGTCGCCGCACTCGGCGAGCTGCCGGACATGGCGGTCTCGACCTTCTACCCCGATGTGGTCACCCAGATCAAGGCGGCCGACCCGAAGGATGAAACCGGCTTTGCCAAGAAGATCGCCGACAAGGCCAAGATGGCGGAATTCGAAAAAGGCCTCCAGCCCTTCGGCGAGAAGCAGGATGCCGCAGGTGCCCTGGAATATGTCGCCAAGACACTCGCCGATGGCGGTTTCGAAGGTGAAGCCAAGCAGCAGGTCCTCATGATCAAGGTCCAGATCCTCGCCAGCGAGAGCAAGTTCGACGAGGCGATCAAGGCGATCGACGAAGCCAAGGCCGCCGCACCGGATACTGAAATGGCCGCGCAGCTCGATGGCTTCAAGGAGAAGCTGGAAGAAGCCAAGGCCGCTCCGGCCGAGGATCCGGAAGAAGAAGCGGATCCTGCCGAGGAGCCAGCCGACGAAAAAGAGGAAGCCAAGGAATAAGCTCCCTCAACCAACCGACGAATTTCAGCCGCCCGGAGATCTTCCGGGCGGCTTTTTTGTGCCTTCCATCAGGCATCGCGGATAAACCGAAGCCGGGCTGTAAGGAACTCCGATCGGGCTGCTTTCATCCGTGTCTCTCGGTGTCCATCCGTGGTTGCTTCTCCTTCAACGAGTCGGACGAAACCCCTCTCTTTGCACTCGGATCATCAAATCGGGAAAAGGCTCTTTTTTGTTCGAGTGAACATCTTTTTCTTTGACGCAGGTGTCCGCCTCTGAGAGAAATCCCGCATCCCAACAAGACTGACTTATGGCCAAAAACGATGATCCTTCCGACAAGCTCGCCGACGCCCGCAAACGCAATCTCGATCTCGCGATCTCCAGCATCCAGAAGGAGTTCGGAGAAGCCGCCATCATGCGGATGGGCGATGGCCACCGGGTGGATGTCGATGTTATCCCGACCGGCAACCTCTTGATCGACCGCGCCCTTGGCGTCGGCGGTTTCCCCCGCGGCCGCATCATCGAGGTGTTCGGCCCGGAATCCTCCGGCAAGACGACCCTGACCCTCACCGTGATCGCCCAGGCCCAGAAAAAGGGCGGCCTCGCGGCGTTCATCGACGTGGAGCACGCCCTCGACCCGCAGTATGCCAAAATGCTCGGCGTGAACCTGGATGACCTGCTCGTGTCCCAGCCCTCTTCCGGCGAGGAAGCGCTGCAGATTTGCGAAGCCTTGGTCCGCTCGAATGCCATCGACGTGATCGTCCTGGACTCGGTGGCCGCGCTGGTCACCAAGCAGGAACTCGACGGCGAAATCGGCGACTCCACCGTGGGTGCCCAGGCCCGCCTGATGAGCGCGGCGATGCGCAAGCTGACCAGCTTCATCGCGAAGGCCCGCACGGTTTGCATCTTCACCAACCAGATCCGCGAAAAGATCGGCGTGATGTTCGGCAACCCGGAAACCACCCCCGGTGGCCGGGCGCTGAAGTTCTTCTCCTCCGTCCGCGTCGATATCCGCCGGATCGGCCAGATCAAGGCGACCGACGGCACGCCCCAAGGCGCGCGCACCAAGATCAAGGTGGTGAAGAACAAGGTCGCGCCGCCCTTCGCGGAGTGCGAGTTCGACATCATGTACAACGAGGGCATCTCCTCGGTCGGCTCGCTGCTCGACCTCGCCCTGGAGATGGATCTGGTCCAGAAGCGCGGCTCCTGGTTCGCCTACAACGGCGCCCAACTCGCCCAAGGCCGCGATGCCGCCAAGGAGGCACTCAAGGCCGACGATGCGCTCTACACCGAGCTGACCGACAAGGTCCGCGAGAAGCTCGACGCCGCGAAAAAGAAGTAAGTAGCGGACAATTTACATCGAGTTCGCGTTCGATGGATCGGATGGGCCCGCGGGGATTGCGCCCCGCGGGCCTTCCACACCACCGGACGTGCGGTTTTCCGCATCCGGCGGTTGGACCCGGCCGCTTTCACCCGCCTGCTGCGGATGGTGCGGCGACTTGCCAGGGGATGATGAAGCCGTACCGGTAAAGGGTCCGGTTCTTGAGTGCCTGCTGCATCACCGGGTGGAGGCTCATCGCCCACGCTCCCCGTCCGCTGTAGCATTGGCCCAAGGCCCGGCCTTTGACTCCCAGCCGTTTCATCGCGTTGAGGCGGCCGCGCGGCGTCTTCCACCTTTGCCAGAAGCACTTGCGCATGTGGCGCCTGATCCATCCGCCGAGGTCTTCCACTTCCCGCCGCCAACCGGCGAGTTGGAAGTAGTTCCACCACCCGCGGATGTAACGTTGCCATTGCCCGCGCAGTTGCTTGCTGGTGCGGCTCTGCCGCGCGTCCCACAATTCGCGCACCTTCGCCTTGAGCTTGCCGATGGTCTTGGGGGCGATGCCCACCTTGCCATCTTCAAACAGCCGGAAGCCCAGCAGGCTGCTTTGCCCGCAGGGTCCCGTCCCGCTCTTGGTCCGGTTGACCTCGAGCTTGAGGTGCTTTCCGATCCAAGCCACCACGCTTTCGTAGATGCGTTCCGCGCTGCGTTGGCTGGACGCATGGATGGCGATGTCGTCGGCGTATCGCACGAAGCTCACGCCGCGCTTCTCCAGCTCCTTGTCCAGCGGGTCGAGGTAGATGTTGGCCAGCAAGGGGCTCAGCGGGCCGCCCTGCGGCACGCCTTTCCAGCGCTTGTCCTTGCCGCCTCCCGGCTGCTGCACGGGGGCGCGCAGATACGCGCCGACCAGTGCCCTCAGCCGCTTGTCCCCGACCTTGCCCCGCAGGCGGTGCATCAGGATGTCGTGGTCGACCCGGTCGAAGAAGTCCTTGAGGTCGATGTCGATTCCCCCACGTCTTGCCTTCCTTGACGAAGGCTTGCGCGGCTCTCACCGCGTCGTGGGCGCTGCGTCCGGGCCGGAACCCGTAACTGTGGTCGCTGAAACCCGGTTCCCACACCGGGCTTAGGACTTGATGGATGGCTTGCTGGATCAGGCGATCCGCAATGTTGGGTATGCCGAGCCGGCGCTTTCCCCCGCCGGGCTTGGGAATGTCCACGGCCCGCACCGCCCCGGGGACGTAATCCCCGGCAAGCAGCTTGGCCCGCATCCCTTCCCAATGCCCGCGCAGGTGCAGGGCGCTTTGCTCCATGTCCATCCCGTCCACCCCGGGCGCGCCGTCGTTGGCTTTGACCGCCAGCCACGCCGCCCGCAGGTTTTCCGCTGCCAGCACTGCTTCCAGCGTGGCTTCCCTTGGTTGGTCTTCAGGCATCTCCTTGCACCTCCTTCCTCAGGCGCGGGACGCTCGCCTCCGCGCGGCGGGCTTGCGCCACGGATCCACCGTGGCTCCGCACGCCGCCAGTCCCGGTAGCTGCCGCAGTTGCCGCTCCGGTCTGTTTCGCGGGACTACACGCGTCCCCCTTCCTGGTCCGTCGGTTGATCGCCTTCTGTTGGTCCTTCGGCCCTTCGCTCCAACCGCTTTCACGGCCTTCCACACTACTACGGCCTCTGCTGACTCCTCCCGGACTCTCGTCCGGGAGATCTCCCCGGGTAAGGTGCATGAACTTCCGGCCCGTGCCGCCCGGCTCTACCCGATGCGTCTTTCGGTGACGGTTGGATTTCGCGTTCTCTCGCACGCTTATCGCCCGCATCGCGGCCTCGCTGCCGGTTCGTGTTCCTACGGTCGTGCCTTTGCTACCGACTTCTTTCGTGCTGAGTGCCTCGCGGCACCCGCCTTGTCGTTCGCTACGGTTGTTGTCACTAACCCCGGTCATTTCGTTTCATCTGACTAGTTCATGCCCATGCCGGGCACACGAGCGGCGGTCACAGACCGCCGCTTTTTCGTTTCATCTCTCGATGGATTCTGATTCCGCGGGCATGGTGGGTCGTGGCGTGTTGGTCCGGGAACCCGAGCTGCCCGGATCTGGATTTCAAATATCTCCGGTATAATACAGGCGCTGTCAGATACCGGACTTTTCCCTATCGTTCTGCCAGCCCCTGATTATTTATGGCCGAATCGTTTCCTTTCCCCGCAGAGCCGTCGTCCTCCGCCCCTGATCCGGAACGCCTCCGCTTTTCGGGCGAGATCGCCTTCGCCGATGCTTTGGCCGGTACCGCGTTCTTCTCCAATGCGACGGCTCCCGTGCTTCCAGATGCCGATCAGATCCGCCGCAGCTTGCTGACCGGACACCTCCGGCTTTCGGAAAACATGGCACCGGAGATTTTCGCGTGGTCCGCCCGTGCATCCGGAGCCTTGGGTCTGACCAAGCCGGTCGAACTCTATCAGTCCGCCGGCGATGAGAACGCCGCCAATCATATTTGTGCCGATACCGTCTTCGTCAGTCTACAGGGCAAGCTCATCTCCTCGCTGGACGAGGGCTCATTCCTTGCGCTGCTGGGGCATGAATTCGGCCATCACCTCGCGCACACCAATTCATTTGCGGGCACGCCCCGATTGATGGCCATCCGGCATGCCTCGGCGATCGCGCGTGATGCCAGCCTGCCATTGGAGGCGCGGGTTTTCGGCTCGCGGGTGTCGATGGCGAAGGAGTTCACCGCCGATCGCTTCGGAGCCGTTGCCGCCGGAGGCGTCGAAGGTCCGGTCCGATTGCTGATGTCTATTGTTACGGGACTTCCCGCTGAGCGGCTCACCCATGACGTGCCGGCCTACCTGGCCCAAGCACACGCCATTTTCGACGATGCCGCGAAATCCGCCACCGCAGCGCTGGGCTCCCACCCGGAGCACCTGCTCCGCGCATACGCCCTATCGCTTTTCGGGGGGAGCGATCTATTCCGTGCCATCACCGGTCAAGGGCCGGGTACACGCCCCATTGCCGATGTGGATACGATCCTGGCGGGCATCCTCATGGCGTCCGGAGAAAAGCTTTTCGATAAAACCGGGGACGCCACGCTGCCACCAGAGCTGCAGGAGTTCGCCCTCGCCGCCGCCGTGCTGGTGGCGACGTCGGACGACGATCTCGACGAATCCGAAACCAAGGCACTTGAGGAAACCTTCGCCAATCTGCTTCCGCACTGGAAAGACCTGCTTGATCCGACCATCGCGCTGGCACGTTTCGATGAGTTGCTATCGCTCGCCATTTCAGGAGGAGAGACCGTCGCGCTTGCGATCTTCAATATCCTCCTCCACGTCACGCTTGCCGACCGGGAGATCCACATCCGCGAGCTTGAGGTTCTCGCCGCGGTGGGTCGGTCCCTTCATCAAGAGCATCTATTCCACTATCTGCTGGCAGCCGTCGCCCGGGAACTGCGGGTTGAACTCTCGCAGCATCATGTCGAGCGCCCGCTGCCCGCGCTGCCACCCGGCACCGGCGAGACGCGGGCAGCCCTCGGCGGTCTATTCGCCGGCCTATCGCGCCGTGGCGGAGGCAGCGTTGCGCTGTCGCGCTTGCTCCGCATTCTTGGCGAGCAGGCATGGGACCCTGCGCTGCTAGAGATTCTGGCTACAGCGGCAGCCCTTCATCATTTGGAGGCCGCCGCTCCGCCGACCGCCGACGAGAACGGCAAGATCCGGCTCGAACAGCCGCTGTTTTTCCGTCTGAGCGATGCCGAACGCAGCCAGCGTGAAAAGGCTGCCGAACTCCAGCCCGCAGACGGCTTGGCCAATGCCAAGGACCGGGACTCCCTGCTCACGGCCCTGAAGCATCTGCGCGAGCGCCTCGTTTCCGGAGACGGCCGCAGCCCCTCGATCCGCCTCTACCGCGCTAGCGCGGGTCGACACTTCGACCTCGCCCGGCTCGACGCCGTGATCGCCGGTCGCTCGGAGCGCATCGTCACCCAGCTCTACGACTCCACCACGCTGCCGCTTCTCGGTGGCGACGAGGCCGGACTTTCGAAGACCTCCGCGGATCTCGCCCGCAGCCTGCGCGCGCTGGATCGGGAGGCACGAGCCCGGGTCGAGGAGACCGGTGCCCGCGACCTTCATCTTGGCTATCCCTTTCTCATCGGAAAAGTTGGTCCATTCTTCGTCCGCGCACCCCTGATCCTACATCCTTTCGTGCTGTACGGCGACTCCCGTGGCGGCGGTCACTACCAGCTCAAGCGCGCCGGCGACGATACGGCGCTCGCCAACCAGGCACTCCTGCGTCTGCTATTCGCGAAGAAGGGCTTCCCCTTCACAGAAGAGCTCGCCACCGAGCTCGACCTGAAAGCCGCGGAGTCACCTGAAGCCCTGCTCGCCGCTCTGCGCGATCTCGGCCTGGATCCCCGGCCGCTGACCGGTGCTGTCGGCCTGTTCGAAGACCTCTCACCCGCCGCTACCGAACTGCTGCCCGAAGGAATCGCCCTCTCCGAGAACGCGGTGATCGGCTTCTTCCCCCAATCTTCCTCCGACCTGCTTCAAGACTACGACGAACTCCTCACCCGTCTCAATCCGGCCTCCAGTAGCTCCTTGGAATCCTCCCTGAATGCCGCCTGCGATATCCTCCCGGCCTCCCATCGTCCGGCTTTTACCGTACCTGCCCACGCCGCGGAGCCGGACCAGCCGGTCATCTATTCAGATCCCTCCCAGCGGGCCGCCGTCCGCAGTTCCCGCGCCCACCGCCTGCTCGTTGTTGACGGTCCGCCGGGTACCGGCAAGAGCCAGACTATTGTCAATCTCGTCGCCGATACCTTGGCCCGCGGCGGGAAAGTGGCCGTCGTCTGCGAGAAGCGCGTTGCCCTGGATGTGGTCAAGCAGCGGCTGGATGCCGCCGGCCTCGGCCATCTCGCTGCCGTCGTTCACGATGTCCACGAGGACCGCAAGCCACTCTACACCCACATCGCCGACCGCTTGGAGAGCCCGGACCGCAGGAACTTCAGTGACACACGCCTCACCGAGTTCCGCCGGGAGGCAAGAGTCCTCGAGACAGAACTCGCCACCCGCTCCCGCCTGCTGGCAGCTCCGACGACTTCCGGCTTTAGCATTGGCGGCCTCCACGCCTTCGCCACGGCGAAACCCATCTTCCCCGAAGGGAATTTCCCTTCCTTGGCGGGACTTCCATTCGATCAGCTCCCGACGCTGCACCGTCACCTGCGCGATTTGCACCCGCACTCCCGGCACTTCACGAAGTCGTCCCCTTTCCACAGCGAACCGCCGCGCGCCTCCCTGGCCACCACGACCGATGACGACCTGCGGCGCATCCTGGCTGCGCTGCGCGCCACGCGGGAAACGGCCGAGACCTACGAGCGTGCCTACGCCGCGCAACCACTCCCGGCTCCGGCCCTCAGTGCCGCCCGCGAGGCGCTCCAGCTCGCCGTCAAAACCCCTGTAGCCGAGCCGCTCTTCCCGGTTCTGTTAGGCCGCCGGCTTGATCCCCAAGCGCATGCTTCGGTCGAAAGTTCCCTCGCCGCCCTGGGCCGGAGTCTCCCGCTACTGCTGGAGGAAAAATCCCGTGTCCAGCTCACCGATAGTCCTCAACTCACTGCCGCCTTGGCCGACGCCCGCCAACACGTCTCGTCTTGGCTCAAGTTCCTTAAACCTGCCTGGCGTCGCGCCCGCGCCACCGTGCTCGAAGCGCTTCACCGCGACTGGCCGGAAAAAGCTTCCGCGAAGCTCGATCCCGCCCTGATCGCCGCGATCGAGCGCCGCCTTTCCACCGCCCGCGGCTGGACCGCCGCCACGCAGCTTTTCGAGACCCTCGGCATGCCCTCGCGCGTGCCAGCGGACGCCGCCACCTTGGCCACCCGCCATGGCGAAATGCTTGGCCTGTGGGAAACCGCCGACCGCCTTTCTGCTGCCCGGCCCGCGCTCGAATCACTCGGGCTCTGGCCGCTCGCCGCGGGGACCGATGGTCCGGCCGGTGGATGGGCCGCTTGGTCCGGCCGCTGCCAAGCCGCGCTCGATCTCCTCGCCGCGCAACAGGCCTACCTCGATGCCGCCCGTACCGCAGCGATCCATTTCCCCCTGGCCGGAAAGCTGCCTCCCGCCGGTCTTGCGGTGCTCGAAGCTGCTTTCCACACCGATGCCGTTTCCCTGCGTCTCGCCGACCAATCGTTCGTGCAGTTGGGCGGGATCCTCCGCGACCCTCTGCCCCTCGTCGCCACACTCTCCAATTCCTTTCCGGATGCCCCGCCGCAACGATGGTTCGAACTTGCCGACCGCGCCTGGGCAGAAGCCCATCTGAATGCCGCCGAATTCGCCGACCCCCTGCTCGCGGTTCTTGACCAGGCCGCTCCCCTCGGCTCTTCCGAAGCTGCATCCGCCCGGCTGCTCCAGCTCCATCAACTCATTTCCGCGGAAGAATCGCTGCGCATTTCCGCCGCCGGTGACCAGACCGGTCTGATGGCCGTGATACCCGCAGAAGCGCGCATCCGGCGCAGCCCCGCGCAAGTGGCTCGAGAGAACCTCATCAAGGAGACCCGCAAGCAGCGCCGTGTGACGGCGATGCGTACGCTTGTCCGGCAGCATGCCCGCGAGATCCTCGATGTCGTTCCGGTGTGGCTGATGTCGCCGGAGACCACCGCGATCCTCTTTCCGCGCGAGCCCATCTTCGACCTCCTCATTATCGACGAAGCCTCGCAATGTACCGTCGAGAATGGTTTGCCCGTGCTTACCCGCGCGCACCGCGCCGTGGTCGCCGGGGATGACAAGCAGATGCCGCCGTCTTCTTTCTTCAAGGCCGGCAGTGGCTTGGAGATTGATGAGGCCAGCGAGGCCGAGGTCGCGCCGGATGCATTCGATTCCGAGTCCCTCCTCGTGCTCGCTCGTGCCACGGGGGCCGGAGCGCCACTCCGCTGGCACTATCGGGCGCTCTTCGAAGAGCTGATCGCCTTCTCCAATCACTCGATGTATGGCGGCTCCCTGCTCACCATTCCGGCCACCCTATCCCGGTCTGCCCCGCCCGCCATCCGCTGGGTCCGCGTGGAGAACGGCACTTGGGACAAAGGCTCCAATGTCCCTGAGGCGAAATGTGTTGTTGATCTCCTTGCCGGACTCCTTGCCCGGCCGAAACCACCCACCGTCGGCATTGTCACCTTCAACCTCTCCCAACGACGCACCATTCTCGATGAGATCGACGCCCGGCGTGCCAGCGAACCGGCCTTTTCCGCGCTTTGGGACATTGCCACCACCCGCGAATCGCTCGACGAGAGGCCCTTCGTTAAAAATCTCGAGAGCGTCCAGGGAGACGAGCGCGAACTGATCCTCTTCTCGCTCGGCTATGCGCCCGTGCCGCGGAAACGGAAAGACGGCAGCGATGAGATCTACGTGCCCGCCCGTTTCGGTCCGCTCGGTCAGAAAGGCGGCGAGCGGCGCCTCAATGTCGCCGTATCCCGCGCCAAGTCCGAAGTCATCGTCGTCTCGTCATTCGAGCCTTCCATGCTTTCGGTCGCGAATACCAAAAATGATGGCCCGCGAATGTTCAAGGCCTTCGTCGAATTCGCCCGCCACCTTGGAGAAGGCCGCCGTGCGCAAGCGGAGAAAATCCTCACCCTCGTCAACGACCTGCCCAAAGCCGGAAAGAACATCGCATCGAAACCCGGAGGCGACACCCACCTGCCTCTGCATCACCAGTTGTCGCTCGCGCTGGAGAAAGACGGGCTTACGGTCGAGACGCTGGTCGGGACTTCGGAGTTCCGCTTACCCGTGGCGGTCGTATCCCGTGACGACCAGCATCTCTACGCGCTGGCGATCCTCTGCGATGAAGGTGACAAGGAAACTGATGTGTATGAGGACTACGTCCACGTCCCCAACGTCTTAGCCCACCGCGGCTGGCGGCACCTGCGGGTCACCAGCCGCCAATGGCACCGCGACCCCGCTGCGGTCATGAGCCGGATCCGCGGGATGCTTGGGTCCGATCCCACATCGAACTGACATGCCGGTTTTTTGACGGCACCCGTGCAACGGTCAAGGGAGCGGGTGGCACCTCATGTGTTGACGAGATGTCGAGGGAAGACATCAGGCTTTGTCCCTTCAATCGAGCGGATAAATGATCGAGCGGGAGGGATCCTTCCAGCGGATGCCGCGGAAAACTTCGCGCAGCCATGGCGGCTGATCGGCGCCCTCGGGATAGAAACGGTGGACCGGCAATTTCCCTTCGCTGTCGGCGGGCGGCTCGCCGGTCCGCTTGGACGGGTCCAGAAAGCTTCCGCGCTCTTGCCCTTGTAGGTCTCCTTGCAAAACCCGTCGTTGAAAACGGTGATGTCGGAGAAACCGTGATCGCGTCCCACCCAATCCTGGCCGACCCAGCAGCGGATCACATACGCCGGTTTCCCGTGTGCAAGGGAGTCTCCGCGATGGGCCGGCTGGCATCCGGCCAAAGCGAAAATCAGGATCGGGATCGCGGAAAAATGTTTCATCAGCGGCGGCCCGATTGACTTATCGGCCTTCCGCTACGCAGTCGAGCCCGGGGCGCGCCAGATGGCACGACTCCCGGGCTCGGATCTTGATTCGATCGCTCTGCAGAACAAAAACCGCCGCTTACTTCTTCTGCCGCCCGTAGCCCGCCTTCGGCTTGCCGGCCGTGTCCATCTTGTCGGTGGCCCACAGCACGCCCTTGGCGACGAGATCCAGATACTGCGGATCGGAGACCGTCGTGTTGTTATGCCCGATGGTGGTGCAGAAGACGCGGACCTTGTCCTTGCCGTAGAGGTTCGTCCACACGACCACGGCGTCCTTTTCACCCTCCTGCTTGCCCTTGGCGAGTTCCTCCGTGGTATCGAAGACCTTCACGTTGTTGTAGAGTTCCTCGTTCCCGGTGGTCCAATCCTTCAGCCCCGCGGTGGAGGGATGCTTCTTGCCGAAATTGATTTCGATCGGCTTCTGCGCGCCGTGGCGGCTCGATTGCACGCCCAGGAACTCGAACCACAGGGCGTCCAGCGAACCATCCTTGGCCGGCTTGTTGATATCGCCCACGCGGTAGCTGTGCATCGCGCAGTGCAGGGCCAGCGCAGGGATCCCGTCCTGGTGCGGCTTGAGCACGGCTTTCACGGTCGCCTCGTCCTTCACGTCGGCGGCGCACTCGTCGTGGATGATCAGGTCATAGCCCTGGCCGTAGTCGGCATTGCCGTAAATCGGCAGGGCCGGCTTGGTGCTGCCGTCGTCGACATGGATCTGATCCACCGTGACGTTGATGCGCTCTTCGAGACCCTTCTTGAGAATCTCCGTCTGCGCCTTGTAATCATGGCAGCAACCGCCGGTGATCAGCATCACCTTCAACGGCTTGGTTTGGGCGGAGAGAGTGCCACAGAGGGCGATCAAAAGCGGAACGCAGGAGGCCGGTTTCATAGTGAAGGAATGCTAGACGGGCCGGAAACGGGGCGACAAGCGCTTTGGCGTGCCGCGGCTTCCGGTCGTGCCATTACCGCCGGGCGGAGTGCATTCCTTCATACCCGTTCGGGTAGATCCACGGGAATTCCCGTTCTTGCTTCCTCGCCACGGCTGTGCCAGCGTGAAGGGTGAGAAAGGAGTTTTCATCGTCATGAAAGAATTGTTCGACGCATGGAAGGGCGTGGATCGCAACAAGATCGCCGCCCTCCTGAGCGTGCTGCCGGGAGCGGGGCACCTCTACAAACACCACTACATCGACGGCTTTGGCATCCTGATCGTGGGCAACTCGCTGATGATCTTCGTGGCGGCTTGGCTGGCTTTCGCCACCCTCGGCCTGTCGCTCATCGTTGTCCCCGCCATGTGGGTGGCCTCGATCGCCTATTCGGCCTACAGCGCGCCCGATCAGCACGGGGCGCATCCGTGGCTGCACGTCTGGGAACACCGCTGGACCCACGGCTTCCGGAGCAATCCGAAACCCGCCCCGGCCAAGGTGGTCCGAAAGGGGTAAGCCGCACGCCCCCGCTTGCGCAACGCCTGCATGCCTCCTAATCACGGGGCATGGCGCTCGAACTGGTCCCTGCCACGGTGGAGGAAATCCCCGTCCTTTCCCGCATCTGCCACGAGGCATTCTCCGCGCTGCACGATCGCTGCGGGATCGAACGCGATATCCCGGACGCCACCGTCGGGGAGATGATCATCTCCCAGGTGGTCAAGCGCCCGGACTACACCGGCGTGATGGCGCTGCTCGACGGCAAGATCGTCGGCTCGAACTTCTTGGTGCAGGCCGACGAGGTTGCTGGCGTCGGTCCGATCACCGTCGATCCGGCGGTGCAATCGAAAGGCATCGGCCGCGCGTTGATGCAATGGGCGATCGACGAAGCCCGCCGCCGGGAAATCCGCCAGACCCGGCTTTTCCAGGAAGCGCTGAACACCACCTCGCTCTCCCTCTACACCTCGCTGGGCTTCGCTTGGCGCGACTCCGCAGCCATGATGCAGGCGCTTCCTCCGGGGGAGGAAGACTCCACCGTCCGGCCCCTGACGGCGGACGACCTGCCCGCCATCGCCGCACTCTCCCAAGCCGCCTACGGCTTCCCGCGGGTGAAGGACGCCGCTCAATTGATCGACTGGCAGGTGCCCGGTTTCCTCCGCCTCCGCGACGGTCGCGCGGTGGCCTATCTCTTCGCCACCCTCTTCGGCCACGCCGGGGCGGAGACCGATGAAGATCTGCTCGCCGTGGCAGGCGAAGCCGCCCGGCATTTGCCCCCGCCGCTGGCCCGCTACATTTGCCCGATGGGTCGCCCGGGGCTCTATCGCAAGGCCCTGGCGAGCGGGCACCGGACCTGCAAGCTGCTCTCCTACATGTCGCTGGGGGAATACGTCGCACCCACAGGGCCTCATTTCCCTTCGATCCAGTGCTAGGTGCCGGTCCGAGCTGAAGAATCCGGCTCGCGTCTCCGCTCAGGCGGCTCTACTTCTGCCCTGATCAATGCTCCTCCGGCCCTTTCACTTCATCCTCCTCTTCTGCATTCAAATCGCGGGAGGGGAGCCCGGTCCCACTTCGGTCGAGCTGTTCGTCGATCATTCGGCGGCGCCGCTCCATGGACCGGAGATTACGGTGCCGCATGACGCTTCGACGCTGGCCTTCGCGGTGGCGCCGCAGTCTCTCTCGGTGCGATACAAGCTCGAGGGGCTCGATCACGATTGGACCACCCGGGTCGATAAAATGTTCTTCATGGTCCGCTTCCTCAACGCGAGGGGCGACCAACTCTCCCAGATGTCCTTCCCCGTCAGCGGACGCAGCGATGGCTGGAAGGGATCCCTGGAGAAGTCTGAATTCACCCGCAGGAAAGAGACCTTCAGCGTCCCGCCGGACGCGGTCTACATGTCCGTGGCCATGTCCTCCGCGGGGGCACCATCCCTGGTCGGGATGTACGCCGCTTCGGAAATCAGCATCAAATCGGAGGGAAACGGCAGCCCGACCCCGGCGAGGGTTTTCATGTCCGACAGCCGCACCGCCGAGCCCCTGCCTCATTTTTGGATCAAGTCCGGCACGCATCCGTCGATGGCCTATGGCCTTCATCTGGATGAGGGCGACGAAGCCTCCCCGGTTCTCGTCATCATGGATGATGATCTCGCCGGCCACGCGGACTGGGCTACCGAGATCCATGCCCTGCCTGTGACCCCCGGGGAAATTCTCGAAGCGCAGTGGAAAGAGGCTTACAGCATCAGCGCGGGTGGGAATTTCACGGCCACCTACGAACGCCTGCCACCGGGATCCTATCGGTTCCTGGTGGAGGATCTCACCGTCACGGGGGATTCCTTGAACTCGGTGACAGCGGTATCCGTCTACGTGCCGCGGCCCTATTGGAAGAGCTTCTGGTTCTGGGGAATCGTGGCGGCAGCCGTCGCGATCCTGTCCACCCTCGTCGGCCGCCAATTGATCCGCAGGAAGATCAGCCGCCATCTGCAACAAGCGCAAATGATCGCGGACGAACGCCTCCGGATCGCCAGGGACCTCCACGACGACCTCGGCACGCGGCTCTCCCACATCTCCCTCCTCGGGGCCTACGCGGAGAGCAACAGCGCGGATGACGAAGCCCGCACTTCCTTCCGGCAGATCACCGCGATGTCCCGCGAGCTCATCAGCGCGCTCTCCGAAACCGTATGGATGCTGAATCCGAAAAACAATGAGTTGGAGGCACTCGTGGACTTCCTCTGCAGGTTGGTCAGCGAGCTGTGCAAGCTCGCCGAAATCCGCTGCCGGATCGACGCCCTGCCCGCATTCCACAACATGGCCATCAGCCATGAGTTCCGTCACAACGTGAGCCTCGCCGTCAAGGAAGCCATCAACAACGCCTTGAAGCACTCCCACGCCACCGAGATCAAAATGACGATCCGGCTTGATGAAACCCTTCTGAAGATCACTATTGCCGACAATGGGGTTGGAATTACCCGGGATGCAGGTAAACCCGGCCTCGGACTCGAAAGCATCAGCCAGCGGATGGCATCCATCCGGGGCAAGTGCACCATCCGGCCGCTCGGAAACGACGGCCTCGAAATTTCCCTGGAAGCTCCGCTCGCCTGAGCTTTCTTCAAACCGACTTGCAGCAGTGATCCCCGGAAAAAAAACGGTCGTTGTGGTGGAGGACGATATCCGCCTTCAGGAGCATTTGATCAAAATGCTCGATATGCCGGAGGACATCACCTGCCTGTTCGCGGTATCCTCCGCGGAGGAGGCCTTGGAAAAAATCCCCGCCCATCACCCGGATGTGGTGCTCATGGACATCAACCTGCCGGGCATCTCCGGCATCGACTGCATCCGGGATCTCAAGAAGAAGCTGCCACGCTTGGAAGTCGTCATGCTAACTGCCTACGAGGTGGATGATAACATCTTCCGGGCCCTGAAAGAGGGGGCCAGCGGCTACCTTTTGAAATCGAGCACGCCGGAAGACATCTACAATGCGATCCGGGACGTTTACTCGGGCGGCGCTCCTTTCTCCAGCCACATCGCAAGGAAGGTGGCGCAATACTTCCGCGCGGAGAAGGACATCGAGGACGAGAACGAAAAGCTCACCCCGCGGGAAAAGGATGTCCTCAGGCTGCTGGCGTCCGGCTACATCTACAAGGAGGTGGCGGATCAACTGGACATATCTTTGGAAACCGTCCGCACCTACGTGAAACGCATCTGCCTCAAGCTCCACGTCCGCAGCAGGGTGGAAGCGATTATCAAGTATCGCTCCTAAGCGGCCCGAGGCCCCGGGAGCGCGGACTTTAGTCCGCCCGATGGTCCTGTGCAAGGCGGTGGCGGCCCTTATGGGGCGGACTAAAGTCCGCGCTCCCGGGCACATCCCGCCTCTCCCCTGTCCCCGTTTTGGGGACTATCGCATTCCGCCCTTTTGGACAGAATGCTCCACTGTTGTGACATTTCAGATCGCCCAATCTGAGAATCATTCGATTCAGCCATTTGCCACAGCTGACCCACGAAAAACCCCGCTTCGGGTCTTGGTCTGAAACCCTCTCGGCCAGCCCGCGGCTTCACTGACTGGAGTGAAAAAACCGCAGGAAATCCATCCATGAAACCCAAAGATAGAATTCAATATCTCAGAACTCATCTGAGACCTCTCGCGCTCGCCACGGCGATGGGAGCAGCGATGCTCTTCGGCACCGGAACACAGGCCCGGGCAGACCTTGTCGGCCACTGGTTCTCGGGTGCCGAAAACATGAGCGACACGTCCGAATTCACCGACCCAAGCCTGCACGATGGCGTGGCCGTGGGCAATGTCGGAGGACTCAGCTACGACACGGAGCTGCCACCGGGCTTTACCGATACGGCGCTGCGCTCCTTGAACCTGAGCAACGGTGCCGCAGTGCAGATCTCCAATACCGCCACCTCCGACGCTGGCTATGCAAACACCTTTGACGGAGGCAGCGGCAGCACGATCACCATTGCCTTCTGGGCCAAAGGATTCCCGGGAGACTGGTCGCCTTGGATCGCCAAGGGCGGTGAGGGTCTTAGTCCCGGCTATGGTTGGCAAGTCCGCCGCATTGCCGGCAGTTCCGGTGCCGGCTTTACCGTCCGCGGAGTCCCCAATGACAACGGCGGGGACAGCCCCATCAACGTCAACGACGCCAACTGGCACCATTTCGCGGCCGTTTGGGATGCGTCCACAGCCACCCGCACGCTTTACGTGGACGGGGTATTCTCCCATGCGCTCACCGCCCCGGGCGACACGTTTATCCAGTCGCCCGGCAACCATCTGATCATCGGAGGCAGGCAAACGGACTACCCGAACCTCAGCCACTTCTATACGGGCAAGCTGTTCGATGTCCGGATCTACAACAACGCGCTCGCGCAGGAGGATGTCGTCGATCTGATCCCGCTGGCGGCACCGCAAGGCCTGGTGGCGGCGCCGGGCACCGGGAGGGTCAACCTGAGCTGGACGCCCGTGCCCCTTGCCACCGAATACACGGTGTCGACCACGCCCAGCTTGGGCGGCACACCGGTGACCGATATCGTCACCGAGCCGTTCCTCATCAAAGAACCCCTGACCAATGGCGTGTCGTATGACTTCAAGGTCCTGGCAACCAAGGAGGGCAGCGGCAGCGGCCCGTATTCGGCTGTAGTCAGCGCGACCCCGGGCGAGAGTTCGGCCAAGGACATCCTCGCCTTCGAGTTCGATGGCCTGGGACCTGCGGCGATCTCCGGTAATAACATCATTAAATTCGTACCGGGCTCGGTGAACCTGGAGAACCTCTTCGTCTACTACACGGTCTCCCCGTTTGCCCGTGAGGATGACCTCTATCCTTCCGGAACCGGCCGGGATTTCTCCACGCCACAGACCTACACCATCACCGCCGAGGACGACAGCACCAAGGCCTACACCGTGGCGGTCATCCATGCCGACCCGATCACCTACAACTTCAACGATGGCGTGCAAAGCTGGACCCAGTTCTGGCCGGTCACCGGCACTCTTCCGTTGTGGCAGGATTGGAACACCGGTGGCATCGGCACCCCTGAGGGGCCGCGTGCGCTTTCGGATGACGCGGAATCACGGTTCGGCCGTTCTCCGGCTTTCCATTTGGACAACTCGGGATCTCTCACTTTCCAATTGGCCGGCGGAAGAGGGTCTCTCGCCGCTCCTCCCGTCGGAGGGCCTTCGGCCATTCCCAAAAACGCGGTCCAGAATGGAGGCTTTGCGGGCGTGGCCCTGCGTGATGTGGACACCAATACCTACGTCTTGAGCAAGCGGCGCTCCGAAAACGGCGGCGGCTACCAGAACGGCAGTTTCACCGAAGCCGAGCTGGCACCCTATATCATCCCGAACAAGCGCTACACCCTCGACTTCATCGACTACAACAAGGGTGACTGGGGCTGGACCCGCTTGGACAACGTCTCGATTCCCGGCACGATTGCCGATCCTGAGATTATTCCCCCTGCGGCGAACATCACCAGCGTCAACTTCCCCAATGAGGCCGCCATCAGTGGCACCAGCATCATCCTGCGGGCCCTTCCCTTCGGTTCTTCGGTCACGGCGCTCGCACCGACCTACACCCTCAGTGACGGTGCCACCGCTGACAAACCCTCCGGCAGCGTCCAGAACTTCACCAACCCGGTCGTCTACACGATCACCTCGTCGGACTCTGCGATCATCAAGCAATACACCGTGTCCGTCTCGGTAATGCCTGATCCTGCCTCTGCGCTCGTCGGACATTGGGTTTCCGGCGCGGAAAGTCTGGCGGATACCTCGGGGTATGCTCCCGGCGTGCACAACGGCGTCGCGGTGGGGAATGCCGCGTCGCTCGCCTACTCGAGTGACGTGCCCGCGGGCTTCAGCGGCAAATCCCTCGATCTGTCGGCCGGAAATGTCGCGGTCATGATCCAGAACAGCGCCACGACCGACGGGGCCGGCTATCAGACCACCTTCGACGACCAGAGCCGCAATCAGATCAGCGTCGCCTTCTGGGCCAAAGGATTCCCGGGAGAATGGTCGCCTTGGGTCGCCAAGGGCGGCGAAGGCGGTGCCGGCTGGCAAGTCCGCCGGGTGGCCTTGGATCCGGTCGCCGGCTTCACGGTCCGCGGCCTCGGCAACGAGGACCACGGGGGCAGCAGCGTCAACGTCAACAACAACGACTGGCACCACTTCGTCGGCGTCTGGGACCAGATCACCGGCGTTCGCTCCCTCTACGTGGACGGGGTGCTCTCCCATGACGTCAATACCTTGGGCGATGTGATGAACATGGCCACCGGCCAGCACCTGGTCCTGGGAGGCCGGCAGACCGACGGTGTGAACTTCAGCAACTACTTCGCGGGCAAGTTATACGATGTCCGGATCTACAAGCAGAAGCTCTTCGCCCCGCAGGTTCAGGCCATCATGGCACCCTCGGCCGGCGCCTTCACCGCGTGGATCAACACCAACTACCCGGCCTTGCCCGACAAGGCCTCGGGTGCCGATCCGGACGGCGACGGAATGACCAACTTCGAGGAGTTCGCCTTCGGCCTCGATCCCGGCAGCGGTGCCTCGGTCAATCCGATCACCGAGCTGCTCAACAAGGTCACCGGTACCTTCAAATACACCCGGCTTGCTCCCGGAGTCAGCGGTCTCACCTACACCGTCAAGACCTCGACCAATCTGGTGGATTGGGCCACGGATGCCGCTGCCACCGCAGGCCAGACCGTCTTCGCCACCAATGACGACGTCCAGACGATGGCGGTCACGCTCACCGCCACTCCAGGCGAGAAGACGGTCTTCGTCCGCGTGGAAGCACAATGATCCCGCCACTCCGGTGAGATTTGGGGAATCTCATCTGGTCCGCAACCAAAGGCAGGGAGTTCGGGCTCCCTGCCTTTTTTCGTGCTCCGCTAGATCTCCCAGCGCGCTCCTAACGTGACCCCGACCACCCCCCAAACCCCTAACAAGGTGACGCCCCCCTGCGACCGCGGAGCACCGCCCGGCCCCATCGTCCCGGTGCCTTGCTTCTCAAATCTCATATCTGAGATCATTGAAGCGCGCTTCGCCTCTCCGGACTCTCGCCCCCCTCACCCCTTCCACCCGAAAAACCTCCGCTCCCGGATCAGCGCGGCGACCTCCGGCGGCACCATCTCGACCCAGGATTCATCGCCCACCGCGATCTTCCTCAGCACATCCCGCGAGAAGATGGGCAGATACTCCGGCTTGAAATTGTCCAGCCCCACGAAGCTCCCGCGATCGGCCAGGTAGCCGTAGAGCTTCTTCAATTCCGGAGCCACCTCCAGGTTCTCCACCGTGGTCAGCGTGCTGTCGGGATTTTTGAGCGGGTAGACGTAGAGCTTGAGGTTGTATTTGAAGAGCCGCCCGAAGGACTCGAGGATCCCGCCGGGCAACTGCGTGTAGTACCTCTCGTCGAACAACTCGGTGAGACTCGGCGCGCCCATCACGATCCCGATCCGCTCCTTCGTCCGCCACGAAATGTAGGCGGCCAGCCGGTAGTACTCGAAGTAGTCCGAGATCAGCACCGTCATCCCGCAGGCCGCGAGCAAGTCGGCGCGGGCCAGGAAATCCCGGCGGTCCACCTCGCTGCCACCCGCCAGCAAATTGCGCATCGTTAGCTCGAAGATCGGCAGCACCGGCTTGCCCGCCACATCCGGATCCGCGGTGAACTTCTCCAAGGCGCAGTGCAGCATGTCGAAATTCACATGCGTCGGCGGCCGGAAGCTGCCGCGCTCCACCAGCACCGCCTTCTTGTAGAGGATCTCCGAGGGCTGCAGGACCTCGCGATTCGGCCCGAACATCGCCGCACCGCTCAGCCCGAGTTGCACCAGCTTCAGGCTGATCAGCCGGTTGTCCACCGACCGGAACTCGATGCCGCGGAACTCGATCACATCGATCTCGATCCGTCCCGTGGTCAACTTGTCCAGAAGGCTCTCCACCAGCAGCTCCGGTTCGTGGTGGAGGAAGAAGGCACCGAAGAGAAGATTGACACCGACCACGCCGAGCGCCTCCTGCTGCAGCGATGCCTCGGCATCCAGCATCCGCACATGGATCAGGATCTGACTCGGCTCGTCGCGCGGCCGGGACTGGAATTTCACGCCCATCCAGCCGTGGCATTCATTGCCGCCCTTGAAACTCCGCGCCACCACCGTATCGGCGAAGGCGAAGAAGGCCGTGGTGTCGCCGCGCTTGTCTTCCAGCCGCTCGAGATTCAGGGAGAACTCGCGGTCGAGCATCGCTTGCACGCGGGTCCGCGAAACGTAGCGGTCGCCGCTGCCGTAGATCGCGTCGCTCACCGTCATGTCATAGGCGGAGATGCTTTTGGCGACGGTTCCGGCCGCGCCGCCGACCCGGAAGAACCAGCGCACCACCTCCTGCCCCGCCCCGATCTCCGCCAAGGTTCCATACCAGCGTGTATCAAGGTTGATCTTGAGCGCCTTGTGGTGGGTATCGAGGGCTTCTTCTTTCATCGGATCATGGGTCTAAGCGGGGACCAGCAACTCCCGCGCCACTGCTTCGCCCAATGCGTGCATAGGGAGAGGCGATACTCTTGTGACCGGAAGAGTCCCTTCTTCTCAACGCTGCGTCTCATAACAGCGAAACGCCTCCCTTACTGTCAAATCCACATACCCCTCCAGACTCCCGCCATGGCCCGCGAAATATCCCTCCTGCGAGCCATGCGCACGGAACGCCGCCAGCCTCCGCTCGCGATGCGGCGCGCCGTCGATCATCAGATCCGCCGGATCATCCCGGTTCAGCAATCCCGGCAAGGCATGCCCCTCTTGCCAGGCATGCAGCGTCAAAATCGGAAACCGTCCCGCCGCCGCTTCAAAGAGCGCCCCGCGAATCAAAAGATGCGCGGGATGCCAGTATTCCCCGCCACTGCCATGCGTCACCGCGAACGCCAGCTCCGGCCCATCTAACAAAGGCCGGATCTGCCCGGCGAGCCCGGCCACCGGAACCGCCGGCGCATAGGTCCGGTGGGGCCTCCCCAGCGGGTCCACATGATCGAGAAATCCAACTTCCACCACCCCCAGCGCCGCGGCAGAGGTCCGCAATTCCGCTTCCCGCCGACGACCCAGATCCTCCCGCGTGCCGCCGCCGGTCACCCCGCCTTCACCCCGCGTGAGGCAAATGATCCGAACTTCCCTCCCGCGCGCCGCCAGTTCGCAAAGCAGGCAGGAGGCGAAGAGCTCGTCATCCGGATGCGCGATAAAAACCATCACCGGCCCCGGCGAAGCCAACAACTCATCCAGCGCAACCGGCCGGGGCGCGCGCGGCGGCAGCAGCGGGCGGCGAAGCTGCAGGAAGCGCTTGCGGTAGAAGAGCGGATCCGTGAGGCGCTGCCACAACTTGCTCCACATGATTCAGGGGGTGGCAGTATCGGCCAAAGGTCGGCCAAGGAAATTTCCAACGATGCCGAGCAAGTTCTCCGCAAAGCACTCGGGCCAGAAACCCGCAACCCGGGCTTGCAAGCCGGCGCGCAAGGCAACATCGCCCGATCTGTCAGCCAGTTGGGCGCAGATCTTCGCCGCCGCGTCATCCTCGTCCGCGAAAATCAGCTCATCCCTCCCCACAATCTCCGGCACGCCGCCATGCGCCGGCACGAACGGGATCAAGCCCGCCGCCGCCATCTCCGCCACCGCAATCCCGAAGGCCTCCACCCGGCAGGCGTGAATGCCGTAGCTGCGCGTCGCGAACATCTCGCTCTTCTTCTTCGGATCGAGGAAGCCGACCAGATCGATCCAGTCGCGGCGCTCTTCCGCCATCTCCCGGATGCGCCGTGAATAGGGGTCGGGTCCAAATTGACCCGCCAGGTCCAAGGTCACGGGATGCCCCGCGGCGCGGACCTTGTCCAAAATCACGATAATCGTCTCCAGTTCCTTCTCCGGCATGATCCGGCCCATGCAGACGAAGGCCAGGGGATCGCGCTCTCCCGCGCCGCCACCCGGGTGCTTTGCCGCGGGCGGGTAAAGAATCGGCGGGTCCGTGAGCTGGAAATGCTTCCCCAGGATCCCCGCGGTCCAACGCGAATTGGCCACCACGCAATCGCCCGCCCCGATGCTCTCCGGATTCTCGCGCCCGGCGAGCTGCTCGCCGACAGACAGATAAAGCTTCCGCACCAGCGAGGGCCGGTGGTGCGCTTGCTCCGAGGCCGTCGGATAAAGCTCGAGCCGGCATTCCTCGCTGAAGCTGAAGTCGCCGATCAACTGGATCGCCGGGCGGCTGAAGCGGATCGGATTGTAAGCGCTGATGCAGGCGTCGAAACGACCGCCGACGCGGCTGCAGAACCGCTCGAACCAAGCCCGCTGCCAGAAAGCGAACTTCGTCCCCGTTTCCACCCAGGGAAAGCGGGGAGCCTGGAGGAACTCCACGCGCGATGGCGAAACCCGGGTGCCGTAAACCCGGTTCAAGCTATCGAAATCGACCGGGGAAGCACTGGTGAAGGTGATCCTGGCCACGTCCTGCAAGGCATGCAGGGTCCACATGGCCGTCGCCTCGGAACCGCCGCGGCCCATCCAGGGATGGGCGACGAGAATCTGTGGCTGCGGGAGGGGGACGGCCATGGGAAGCGGAATGTCAGGGCTATTGCCCGGAATCCCGCGGCTGTTGTCGATTCTTTTGCGTGCCGCGGGAAGCGCTTGTGCCGATCGCCCTATCCCCCGAAGGGGTAAGAAGAGGATTGGTCCCGGGAAGGGTTTCATGAAGGATTCCATCCTCATGTCCCTTCCCTCCTCCTGCTTGGCCCTTCTCGCCCTGATCCTCGTCGCCCCGGCCCGCGGCGAGCGCGAGATGGAGAAACTCGACCGCGGCACGGTCGCGATCCGGCAGGCGGACGGCTCGGTCTTCACCGGCTGGCGCCTCCTCGCCAGCGATCCCGCCGGGACCGCCTTCAATCTCTACCGGCTCAGCGAGGGCAAGGAAACCCGGGTCAACACCAGTCCCTTGGACGGCCCGACGCAATTCGTGGACAAGGACGCCGCGAAGGCCGAGGCCTACCTCGTCCGCCCCGTCACCAAGCAAGGCGAGGGCTCCCCCGGCCGCCCGGCCAAGGTCCTCGCCCAGCCCTACCTCGAAATCCCGATCCAGACGATCCCCGGCTACCGTCCCGGCGATGCCTCGGCGGCGGATCTCGATGGCGATGGCGAGTACGAGATCATCCTCCACCAGACTTCCAACGGGAAGGACAACTCCTTCAACGGCATCACCGGCACTCCCGTCCTGGACGCCTACAAGCTCGACGGCACCCGGCTCTGGCGGATCGACCTCGGCATCAACATCCGCGAGGGCGAGCACTACACCCAGTTCTTGGTCTACGACCTCGACGGCGATGGCCGCGCCGAGCTGGCCTGCAAGACCGCCGACGGCACCAAGGACGGCACCGGCAAGATCATCGGCGACAAGGACAAGGACTGGCGCAACAAGGAAGAACGCTCGCAGAAATATGGCCGCATCCTCACCGGACCGGAATACCTCACGATCTTCGACGGCAAGACCGGCGCGGCGCTCAAGACGGTGGACTACATTCCCGGCCGCGATCCCATCGATGGTTGGGGCGGCAAAGGGGGCAACGGCGGCAACGACAGCTATGGCAACCGCTGCGACCGCTTCCTCGCCTGCGTGGCCTACCTTGATGGCCAGCATCCGAGCCTGGTGATGTGCCGCGGCGTCTACGGGCGGATCGTGATGGCCGCCTGGGACTGGCGCGGCGGCGAGCTGAAGTCGCGCTGGGTCTTCGATTCCGGCATCTCCCGGCCGCCCTTCGACGATGCCTCGCCCTTCTCCGGCATGGGCGGCCACGCGCTCTCGGTCGCGGATGTCGATGCCGACGGCAAGGACGAGATCCTCTACCAAGCCATGACCGTCGATGACAACGGCCAGGGCCTCTACTCCACCGGGCGCCGCCACGGCGATGCGATCCAAGTCAGCGATTTCGATCCCTCCCGCCCCGGTCTCGAACTCTACCTCGTGACCGAAAACGAGGAAGACACCGTGCGCTTCCAGACTCCCGGTGCCGGCATGCACGACGCGAAAACCGGCGCGCCGCTCTGGACCCACAGCCCGGGCGTGGACATCAGCGATGGCTCGGTCGCGGACATCGACCCTCGCCACCCCGGCGCGGAAGTCTGGGGCGGCCCCGGCGGCCTCCGCACCGTGAAGGGCGAGGAAATCGGCCCCAAGCCCCGCCACTCCAACTGGGTCATCTGGTGGGATGGCGACCTCCTGCGCGAGATCTACGGCGGCTTCGGCATCTTCAAGTGGAAACCCGAATCCGGGCAGGAGGAGAAGATCTTCGACGCCTCCCCCGCCGAGCGCCGCAGCCGCTACGCCGGCATGCGCCCGACCCTCGCCGCCGACCTGTTAGGCGATTGGCGGGAGGAACTGCTCCTGCCCGGCCCCGAAGGAAAATCGCTGCGCCTCTACACCACCACCATCCCCACCCGGCACCGCCTCGTGACCCTCATGCAGGACCCGCAGTACCGCCTCTCGATCGCTTGGCAAAACGTCTCCTACAACAAGCCGCCCCATCCCTCCTTCTTCCTCGGCGAGGGCATGGCCACCGAAAAGAAGGTCGCCGGAAAAGCGGAGTGAGTTCGGATGGCGCTTGCCGGAGCGCTGGACCTATTTCAAGAGCCTCGAAGAGGCGGACGGGAGATAGCCCCGGGTGAAACCCTGACCTTTATACACAAGTCCGCGCGGCCGTCGCTCGTCACGGCGGCGAGTGGATCACTGCTTGCCAGCACGAGGCCTCCGCTTCCGGCGTGGCACGCGTCATCCGGGCACGCGCGGGCGGGCGGTGCGGCTGAGCCGCCCGCCTTCCTCCGGGGCCCTTTCACTCGTCGTGAAAGGCGCGCCACGCGCACGCGAAGTCCCTCACCCGAGCCAGCCCCTGCCACAGGGATTGTGCACCGGGCGGCCCGTCGCCCTTGCGCCCGAGGTGGCCGCCGAGCTTGCCGACGATGCGGATGAACTCGGCAAGCGACGGCTCGCCCGCCGCCTTGTCGCGTTTGGCCACGGCGCACGCCGATCGCCACTCGGCTTCCTCGAACACGCTGCCGCAGGGCAAGTCGGGGACCACGCGCCCGAGATGAGTCAGGTAAAGGATCCGCCACGCGACCACCAGATGGATCGCCAGCGCGTTGCACAGCGCCTGCCCGCTCTTGAGCTGGATGCGTTCCACCCGGCAGCCGGTCTTGAGGACCCTATGGAAGACCTCGATGTCCCAGCGCCGCCGGTAAAGCCCGATGATCTCCAGCGCTTCTTCAAGGGTCGCCACCGGCTTGCTGGTCAACAGCAGCCAGCGCACCGGATCTTCCCCGTCCGGCGGATCGCGTTCTTCCGCCAGCACCGCCCAGAAGGAGACCCGCGGCAGCTTGACGCCCTTGCGGTAGGGCGGGCGCGGGGTGACTTCCATCACCCGCACTTCCTGGCATACCGTGCGCGCGCTGCGCTGCGAGGGCACCCGGTTGCCCTTGACCTTTTTGGTGCCCTTCCAGGCCGGCACTTCAAAGGAATGGGTGCCGAGCAGCGGTGCCGCGGCGAGCGCCGCGAAGAGCTTCGCCGGGTTATCATGCAGCGTGCCTGTCAGGGCGCGGTCCTGGTTGGCGCGGATGATCCACCCGGCGCAGGGGCCGCCCCGCTCCACGGCAGCGTGCCATGCGGCATAGAGTTCGAAGATATCGCCCTCGCGGTCGCCCACCGAGATCACCTCGCAGTCCGGCAGCAGCACGGCCACTTCATTGGTCTTTTCATAGCCTTCGACCCAGCGCCGGCTTTCCTTGTCACTACCCGGCCGCCGCTTGTGCGGGACCTTGGCATCGCCAAAGGTGGCGGGATCGCGGATGATCATCGCCGCATCGAGGGTGCCAAGCGGCAGGCCCTCGCCCGAGACCGCGTAAAGCGCGTGCAGGTAGAGACCCTTGCGGTTCTTGTCGTTGAGCGGGCCCAGACCGGTGGTGGCCGTCATGTGCGTGAAATCCAGCTCGGTGGTGTCCTGCGACACCACCACGCGGCGGTGCGCCGCGCAGCGGGCGATGGTGGCCTCGCGGTGCGGGGCCAGCACGGCCGCGGCGGTGACGTCGGGACAATTGAGCAGGCGGTAGGCCGCCGTCATCTCGCCACTGCCGCCGGTGGCGGCGGCAATGCTTTTGGAAGGAAAGGCGGCGAGCGCCGCGGCGACTTTGGGCAAGCGCCGGTCGCGCCGCGTATCCTTCAGATCCGCGTTGCCGAACTCGCCTGTAATGTCGTCAGCCACGCCAAAAATCCAACAGCGCGTGCATTGTGCAGGGCTTCAAACACTCGTACAGATTTATTTCCCGCAAACTGCACCGGCGGATTTCATGCCGGAGCGCGGACTTGTGTATAAAGGTCAGGGCATCGCCCGGGGTAGGGTGTCGTACGGGTTACGTCCCCTGAAGGGGGACCGGGAGGCTCGTTTCACGGGCACGCTCGGCATTGACCGACCTCCCGCCGTCTTGCCACGGAGACCCCGAATGGCATCATCCCGCCCTTCTCATGCACAAGGTCAACACTGCCACCATCCCCGAGTTCACCTGGACCTCCCCGAACGGCAAGTTCACCGGTGCCGGCAAGGAAGTCTCCGAGGAACTCGGCCGCAATCCGATGTCCACGGACCTGATGGAGCGCCACCCCTTCGACATCGAGATCCTGCGCATCCCGCCCGGACAGACTCCCTACCCCTACCACTCGCACAGCGCCCAGTGGGAATTCTACCACGTGATCTCGGGCGAAGGCTGGGTCCGCCACCAGGAGGGCACCACCCGGATCGAACCCGGCGACGCCTTCCTCTTCAAGCCGAACGAACCCCACCAGCTCGGCAACGACAGCGCCGCGGACCTGATCCTCTACGTCGTCGCGGACAATCCGCTCGGCGAGGCTTGCTACTACCCGGATAGTAACAAGTGGAGCGTGCCCATCCCGGAGAAACGGATCTTGAGGTCGGACCCGCTGGACTACTTCGACGGCGAGGAGTAGAGACAGTTCCATGAAAGTCCTTCTTTCAGCCCTCTCCCTCCTGCTCCTGCTCCTGGCCGGCGGCGTTCAAGCCGGTCCCTTGGGCGAAGTCGACAGCCACGAGACCGCATTCCACCGGACGCTCCATGAATCCAAGGAGATCTACCTGGTCTGCTACCACAAGGTCGAGGTCAAGCGCCTGAACAACATCCTCCGCCAGATCGATATCGGCGCGACCATCGTCGCCGTGGTGAAGGGCAAGAAGACCATCGGCGAAAAAATCACCTTCACGAGGCTCGCCGATGAAGAGCCCCGCAACGTCCCCGGAATGCTCGGCGGCCTCCACTACGTCGCCTATATCCCGGCCGGGGGTGGCAAGGACGAGGACACGGCCGGACTGACGATCAACGCGCAGGATCCCCACGCCGTCTTCACCTACAGCGCCGGCCTCTCCGCCATCGCCGCGGAACACCACGAGCCTCCGCCAGCCAAGCCGGAGCGCTGAAGCTTCCTCTTTATCACCTTGCGCGGGCGGTGCTCCCTGTCAGCCTGCCCAGTAAGCCCGATGTCATTTTCCTCCGCGCAGAAGCAGCTTTTCTACACCGAGATCGCAAAACTGCTGGAGGCGGGCTTCGGCATCCGGGAGGCGGCCCGCGTGATGCTCGATACCCGCTTGCCCGCCGGCCAGACCGCCCTGCTCAAGGCGATGGACGCCGATCTGGAAGCAGGCAAGTCGATCGCCGATGCCTTCGCTCGCGATCCGAAGGCCATCACCGGGATGGAGCGCAGCATCATCGCCGCGGGCGAACGCGGCGGCCGCCTGGCCCCGGCCTTCCAGCACCTCGCGGACTACTTCGAAATGCTGGCAAAGGCCCGCAAGGAAGCCGCCGTCGCGATGGTCTATCCCTTGGTCATGCTGCATCTCGGAATCTTCGTGTCCTTCCTGGTGAAGCACTTCCAAGGTGGCGGCGAATTTTCCGAAATGCTGCTGAAGCTGGCAGCCACCCTGCTCGCCCTCTACATCATTCTCTTCCTGGCATGGCTGGGCATCAAGGCAGTCCTCAACGCCGCGGCGAACAACCCCTCGCTCGACCTGCTGATCCAGCGCATCCCCCTCGTCGGCGGCGCACGGCGGGCCATGGTGATGGCGCGCTTCACCAAGGTCTATCACACCGCCCTCCTCGCGGGCCTGCCGATGCGCGAGACCGCCCAGACCGCCGCGGATGCCTCCCGCAGCGGCAATATCAAGAAGGCCGCCGCCATGATGACGGAAGTCCTCAAGGACGGCGGCGCACTCGGCCCGATCTTCATGAGCAGCGGTGCCTTCCCCTCCGCCTTCGCCCGCTCCTACGCCACCGCGGAAGAATCCGGCAGCCTCGACAAGGATCTGGCGCGCTGGGAGAAGGTCTATCAGGACGACGCCGCCCGCGGAACCCAAACCCTGGCGAATTGGCTGCCGAAGATCGCCTACTTCATCATCCTGCTCTACATCGCGTCGACGATCATTTCGAGCTACGCCAACATGTACAGCGGTCTTGAGGGCTTCGAATAGCCCTCACCTGGGGGTCTCTCTCGGCCGGCGGAAATCACCGCCGCCGCCGCAACAGCCCCAACGCCCCCAATCCCGCAAGCAAGGCGCTCGAAGCCTCCGGGATCGGACTCGGATTGTGCACGATCTGCAGGGCATTGAAGCCCGCATATCGCGAAGCCGAGCCATCGGCATCCGCATCGGTGTTCACGCCGGCCACCACGTTCGACCACAGGAATTCGATCCGCCCGTCGGCATCGGCGGAGACGGTGAACTTCACATACTCGGTCCCTTCGGCCAGGCTGCCATCGCCGCCTTGCACGCCGTCCCAGGAAGTCTGCCGGGAGGTCCCGCCGATGGTGAAGAGCGAGTTCTGGCCGGCGAAGGTATTGCCGGCAAACTTGTCGCCTTGGCCGTAAAAGTAGAGGTCGTAGACATCGAATGCGCCGAGCCCGGAAATGACCCCCGTGCTGGTCGTGACCAGCGAGGATGACCCGGAATTCACGTACACATAGTCGGACATCAGGGCATCGTACCCGCCGCTGTGCTCCAAGTCGCCGTCCACGCTGGCATGGCTGCCGCTGATCCCCAGCGAGAGGGTGATCGAGGTCGAGACCCCGAGCGAATCGACCAGAGCCGGCTGGGCCACGCGGTCCTTCGAACCATCCCGCCCGACGGCGTTCCAGATGGCCGCGGAACCTGCGGGATCGGCCGCGGCAGCCTGGCCGGCGTAGGTGATCGGCGCGGAACCCGCGCTGAAGTCGATGTTCACGACGGCGGCCTGCGCGATGCAGGGGCATGCAGCGGCCAGGATGAAAGCAAGGGGGGATCGCATGGCAAGGGGGGTGGTCCAGCAGCCCGCTTTCTAAAAAATCGCAGCTCTCTTGCCTAGCTACGCGATCACGTGGGATCGCCGCTCGGAGCTACCCCCATGCCACGGCAATAAGTCCGCTTCCCACCCCGCATTCACCGGGCCTGAACTCGCTTAGCGGCGGCGGCGGACCAAGACACCGAGCATCCCCAAGGCACCCAGCAGGACCGCCGAGGGCTCGGGAACACTGACGATCTGAATCGCATTCAGGGCTCCGGCGCGCGAGCCGCCATTCACCCCGTTCGGCACCGCATCCGTAAGGACATTCCCGCCCGGGCCCGTCACCACGTTCTGCCACATGAAGAAGACCTCCCCGAGATTGTTCGTCTGGATCGAGAATTTCACGAATTCCGCGCCTTCCGTCAGCGTCCCGTTGCCGCCATTCACGCCATCCCAGCCGGTTTGTTCCGCCGGTCCGACCAACGAACCGCCAAAGGTCCCGGTGATTGCGAACAGGCTGTTCTGACCGTCACCGGAGTCCCCGGGCGTCGGGTTGGCCGAACCTTGGCCATAAAAATAAATATCGTAGTACGCGTTGGCCGCCAGACCGGCGATTGTCCCGTAAGCGGTCCCGACGGTACCATTGCCGCCATCCGAATCGACCACGATGAAATCCCCCATCAGGTCGGTAAGAGAGCCACCGCCCAATTCCTGATTGCCCACCGATTGCTGGTGTCCGATGTGGGAGTTGATCAGGCCGATCCCCTCGCCGGCGATCGTCACACTGGCAGTGGTCGCCACCCCGGTGGAGTCCCGGGTCGGGGTCAAAGTGGGACCGACATGGGTATTGAGGTGATTGCTCGACGAAATGCTGGTGCTGCCGGTCCGGCGCACGCTGTTCCAAATCGCCCCGCTACCCGCTGAATCCGGAGCGGCAGCCAGACCCACATACGTGTCGAGAGGGACATTCGCGTCCACGCCTCCCAAATTGAAGTCGAAATTGATCACCGCCCCGGAGGCGGAACCAGCCAACAAAGAGAGCGCAAGAATGCGAGGGAGGGCAAACTTCATAAAAAACCAAGGGAGGAACTCCCTTTTTACTAAACTTTACGCAGTTTTTTGGCAAGTCTGAATTCAAACACACCTTACCATCATGCTAGGGGAATCCACTACGGAGCCGTGAGGCGATAGTACCCGTTGCCCGACGGGGGGGTGGAATCGGTGAATTCCACCACCCCGGTCGCCCCCGCGGTCAGCGTCTGCAGCGTCGTCCACCGCACCAAGTCCTCCGAGCGCTGGTAACTATACTGCACCCCGGGCACTCCGTGGAAGCGCACCCGGTGCTGGTTCCCCTCGATCCGCTCGATCACCGGCGGCGCCAGACCGGTCACCCCGTCTTCCGGCTGCACGGTGATCACCAGACTGCCGGTGGCCGAACCGCCGCGGCCATCCTGAATGGTCAGCGCGAAGCTGTCGCTACCGCTGAAATCCGGGGGCGGCGTGTAAGTCAGCATCCCGGAAGCCATCGCCACATAGCCACCGGCGGCGCTGCTGCCGCTCGCAATCACCGGGCTCAGCGCGTCGCCGTCAGGATCCGAGGCCCCCCCCAGCATCAGCGAGTAAGACAGCGTCAGCGCGTTGTTCGCCGGGGTAGAGGTGCTGTAGCCGGAGAAAACCGGCGGGCGGTTATTCCCCACCGGGGGCTGGACCGTCACCGTCACTTGATCCGAGGCGGAGAGCAGGCTGTCCGAGGCAGTAAACTTCAGCACATAGCTGCCCAGCACCGTGAAGGTCGCCGTCGTGGAGGCCGTCGTCGGACTTGAGAAGGCGACCGCCGCCGGCCCGGAAACGAAGGACCAGCTCCTGGTCAGCGCCAGCGGGTCCGGCAGGCCGTCGTCCGTCACGCTGCCGCTCAGCAGCACCTGCGCCGTGCCACCGCTCAGGAAGCCGGAACTGTCCGGGCCTGCATTCACCACCGGCGCGGTATTGGTCGCCCCGCCCGCAGTGGTCGAGCGCACCAGCGCGATCCAGTCCTGCGTCGTCGGGTTCGGCGGCGCGCCCAGGCTGACCGTCCCGCCACCGTTCACCGTCGGCCCGTTGATCAGCGCACCGCCGCTGCGCGGGTTGAACCACCTCACCGTATAGCTTCCGCTCGTCCCGCTCAAATTCAGCGTGTGGGTGCCGCCGCCGTGGAGCTGCACCAGATACGTGTGGCCGGTCTTCGCCAGGCAGCGGTTGGCGTTGTTGCCATAGCCGCTGACCAACGAATTGCGGTTGCTCATCTGCTCGAAGGGAATGCCGTTCCCCTCCATGAACTCCCTCGCATGGCGGCAATAGTCCCAGAAGCTGTCCCGGCTGCGGAAGTCCTGGCAGGTCAGGTCGGAGTGCGCGGTATCGTAGCCGAAGTAAAACTCCACACCCGCACCCCCGGCCATGATATTGCCCCAGATCGCGTTCTTCCGCGCATCCGTGTGACTGGACCCGGGATCGGCATCGGTCCGCAGCGCCAGCCGCGAATCGCCCGGCTCGTCGCAAGCCACCACCCAAGGCCGCCCCGCATCTTCCGAACGGTCGATGTAGTCCTTGGTCATGCTGAACATGTCCGTGAAGTCGGAGGCGTTCAACTGCAGCGAGAACCCGGTCAGCTTCGAAGCGCTGCCGAGCATGTCGTAGTGGTTCGAGCCGTTGTGGATGACGATCGGATGCTTGTACGGATCGTTGTCGTGGAAGTACTGCGCCCACGCCTTCTTCTGGGTGGAGGAAGCGTCGTTGATCTCCTCCCCGAGATTCCAGTTCAGCCCCGGATGATGGCCGAAGCGGGCGATCATCTCGCGGTAGTAGAGCTTGCGCTGGTTGCCCGTATCGCCGCCGTCGAGCGTCAGCTCGTTCTCGGTCTCCTGGGTCTTGAAGTTCATGTGCATCCCCTTCTCCGTGCCGTGCTCGAAGACCATCTCCCACTGGTCGAGCTTCGAGACATCCATCCGGCTCCGCTCGCTGTAGGTCGTGTAGGGGAAGACGTTCTTGTCATCCCCGCCCACGTTGAAGGTGAGGAAGGAAAAGGCATTCAAGCCCTCGGCGGCCAGGTAGTTGATCGCGCCGATCAGACCCTTCCCCTTCCCGTCGCCCCAGCTCGGGTCGCCGCTCTGCCAATCGCCCGCGTGCGGACCCCAGGTCTTGAGAAACGCATCACCCTGGCCATCGCTCTTGAACTCGCCATCGAAGTCCGAATACGCCAGCAGGTTCTCCGGCGCATCGACGCCCGCCTTCATGAAATACTCGCCGGTCTCCGCGAAGCGCAAGTGATGCTTGCCCACGTATTCGAGCCGGCCCTTGCCGCGGAAGTCCACGCCGCTCTTGTCGGTCGCGGCGATGTTGAAGTTCCCCGTGTCGTCGTCGAAGTACCCGGCACTCGCGCCCGCGGTGGAACCGGCGGTAGTCGCCAGGTTCGAGCCGCTGCGGAAGGACGCGGTGTAGACCCACAGCCCGGTCTCGTCCGGCGCGAAATGGGCCCGCCAGATATTGCCGGATCCCGCCGAGCTGTTCGCCGCATTCCCGTCCGCCGCGAAGTAGCCGGGCACCACGTAGCTCTTGCCGCTGCTCGGGTGGCTGAAGGTCACATTCAGCCGGTAGTCGGTGAAGGGATTCGGCGTCGCCGTCTCGCTGGTCACCGGCCCCCTGAAGCTCAGTGTGACCTTGTGCCACTTCTTCAGCTCGCCGCTGAGCAGCGCCTCGCCGCCGCTGTCCGGCAGCACGAAGACCGAAGCCTCGTCGCTCGCGGAATTCCCCGCATTATCGGTTGCCCGGTAGCGGAAGAGATAAGTGCCCTGCACCAGATTGGACGCCGTCAGGTTCGCCGTCGCGCTGCCGGATAGCGCCGCCGCGCCCGGCCCGCTGACCTGCGTCCACAGGTGGCTGGAAATGCTGCCGTCCGCGTCCGTCGCGCTGCCGTTCAAGACCACGCTCGCAGCCGGCTGCACGATCGTCTTGTCCGCGCCCGCATTCGCCACCGGGATCCCGGAAGTCGCGCTGTTGATCACGTTGAAGACCACCGTCAGCGGCGTCCCCGCGGAACCGGCTCCCGCAGCCTGCGTGAAAGGCGTGCCAGTCAGCGTGTGAGTACCGAGCGCGATCGGCCACGCGAGGTAGTCGCTCTGGTTGACGTCGCCATTGATCGTATAGGGCGGCCCGCTCTCCGTCCGCAGGTTCACCGTGTCGTTGAACGAAAAGCGCACCGACCCGACCGGCGCGGGCGAGGTGTCCGCACGCACGCTGATATTCGGCGTGACCGCCAGGTCGATGCTCATGCCGGTCGTCATCGGGCCGAGTTCCTGGTCGGTGTCGGCATTGACCAGCATCAGCGTGGTCAGCACTTGGCCGCTGCTTCCGGCCGCAGGATTGACGGTCACGATCACGTCGTCGGATGCCGTCAGCCCGCTGTTGTCGGTCACCGTCAGGCGGAAGACATAGCCGCCCTGCACCAGTCCCGAGGCGGTGAGCGTGGCAGTGGCAGCGCCGCCGCGGGTCGCGGTGTTCGGCCCGGAAACTTGCGTCCACGCGTAGCTGCTGATCGAACCGCCGCTGTCCGTCCCGGAGCCGCTGAGCACCACCGAGGAAGTCGGCAGCGTGACCGTCTTGTCCGCCCCCGCATTCGCCACCGGCGCGCCGGAACCCGGCGCGGAAACCACCACCGTCACGTCGTCGGAAGCGGTCAGCGCGCTATTATCCGTCACCGTCAGGCGGAAGACATAGCTACCCGCCACCAGCGCGGAGGCCGTCAGGTTCGCGCTCGTGTTCCCCGACAAGCCCGCCGTCCCCGGTCCGGAAACCTGCGTCCACGCATAGCCCGTGATCGAGCCGCCCGTGTCCGTCCCGGACCCGTTGAAAGTCACCGATGAGGTCGGCAGCGTGATCGCCTTGTCCGCGCCCGCATTTGCCACCGGCGGATTGGAAGCCGCGGCCGTGACCGTCACCACCGCATCGTCCGAAGCCGTCAGCCCGCTGTTGTCCGTGACCGTCAGGCGGAAGACGTAACTCCCCGCAATCAACGCCGAAGCCGTCAGGTTCGCGCTCGCGTTCCCGGACAAGCCCGCCGTGCCCGGCCCCGAAACCTGCGTCCACGCATGGCTGCTGATCGAGCCACCCGTGTCCGTCCCGGAACCATTCAGGGTGACCGAATTCGTCGGCAGCGTGATCGCCTTGTCCACCCCTGCATTCGCCACCGGCGCCCCCGTGGCGGCGGTCACGTTCACCACCACATCATCCGCACCAACCAGGACCACGTCGCTAACCTCGCTATAGATCCGCAGGCGGAAAACGTAGGTCCCCGCGATCAGATTCGAGGCCGTCAGGTTCAGGCTGCTCTCGCCCGCGCGCGTCGCATTGCTCGGCCCGGAAAGCTGGGTCCACAGGTAAGCGTAAATCGAATTCCTCGGATCGGTGCCGGTCCCGTTGAGGGTCACGGCAGTCGCCGGCAGCGTGACCGTCTTGTCCACCCCCGCGTTCACCACCGGCGAATTCGCCGCCGGCAGCACCGTGACCGTCATGTCGTCATAGCCGCTCAGGCCGCTGTTGTCGGTGACCGTCAGCCGGAACTTGTAAGTCCCGTGCGCCAGGTCGCTCAGCGTCGGGCTCGCCGCGATGCTGGACGACCACGCCACCGGCATCGGCCCGGAAACCTGGTCCCACTTGTAGCCCGCGATGCTCCCGCCGCTGTCCGTCCCCGAGCCGCTCAAGCTCACCGTCGTGCTGGGCAGCGTGATCGTCTTGTCCACCCCCGCATTCGCCACCGGCGATCCCGCCACCGCTTGGTTCGTCACCGTGAAATTCACCGTCACCGGCGTGCCCGCCGCGCCCGTGACCGAGTAGGGCGTCACCGTCAGCGTGTGGCTGCCCGCAGTCGGCGTCCACGGCAGGTAATCGTCCCAAATGTTGTCCCCGCCGATGCTGTAGGGCGTCTGGGTCTCGTTCCGGATTTCCGCGCCATCGAGGGTGAAGCGCACCGAGCCGATCACCGCCGGCGTGGTGTCCGCCCGCAGGTTCAGGTTCGGCCCCAGCGGTGCCAGGTTGATCGTCCCGCCGTGGCTCAGGATCCCCGCATCGTCATCCGTATCCGCATTCACCAGCATGACCCGCGCGATCGCCGGCGAGGTACTGCCGCTGCTGTTGAGCGCGGATTCGGGAATCGCCGTCGACTTCGCCGCAGTATCCGGGATCGAGACCTTGCGGAAGATGATGCGGTCGAAGTTGTACTTCCCCGAGCGCCCGCCGAGGCTCAGCTCGTAGCTGCCGCCAGCGGGGAATTGATACACCGGCCAGCGCTTGTTCGAGGAGCCGCCGGCATCGAGCAGGTTCGCCCAGCCCCAGCTGGTGGGCGAATTGACGTAGATCTTGGTGCTGCTCGTCAGCAGGGACTTGATCGCGTCGTCCATGTGCGAGCCGCCCGCGTTCGGACCATCGTCGAAAGTCGAGCCGTTGAGGCCCGTGAGCTTCACGTAGCAGTCGTTGTTCTTGTCGTCCGCCGCGCCGGCCAACCGGGCCCGCGAGCGGATGTGAAGCTGGTAGGTGCCGGCCTCGTTGATCTTGAACTTGTAGGTGAGCGGCGTCTTCGGCGTGGTCGCGCCGTTCGGGTAATTGCCTTGGAATTCGAGATGCGCCCCGCCCGTCGCGCCATCCACGTAGTTCGTCTCCCCCGGTGTATAGAGTTCCCAACGGTCGCTTCCCGTCCCCAGCGAGGACGGCGTATTCTCCGCCTCCATCACCACCATTCCTCCGGATTCCTGATAAACATCGGTCGGGCCGACGATCGCAGGCGCGACCGCGACCCCGGCCACACTGGCAAGGGCAAAAAGGACTCTGATTGGCGACATCAGCTCGTTCGTAAAATTTGAAATTCAGCAATCGTTAAAGATTGCGACGCGAGAAATCCCCACAGTCTCCGCAGGGGGCAATTGATCCGTTCTTCTCATGCACCTGACCTTGGGCAAGGGGAGCCCGAGACCGCGTCCATGCATTGGAAGCGTCCAATCTAAAGGTTTTACGGGTCATCGACGAGGAAAAAAGACCAATAACGCCTCACCTTCCATCCGTGAATACCCCTAGTTAGGTCCGCCTTTCAGCCCGCCCCGCAGCTAGGAAAAGTCCCCCCAAAGGAGGCTCTTCCAAGGTGCTCCGCACAGTCCCTGTGCGGCCGAGGCAGTTCTGGCGGCGGCATCCACCCGAGAGGCCCCCGGATGAGGCGCGCCACAGAGGTGGCTTCCACCGCACAGAGGACTGTGCGGACCACCTCTGTCCGATCCGTCCGACCACCCTAGGGGTGTGGGACGGATCGGACAGATCCTCCCCCTCCCTTATATCACCGATCAAATTTCAAATATCACTCCACCCCCACCCGATAAAACCCCATCCCCGCCAGCGGCTCCGGATCGCTCCACTCCACCGCTCCCTCCGCATCCGCGCGAATCGTCCCGACCACTTCCCAAGTCCCCAAATCTCCCGACCGCTCGATCACGTAAAGCAATCGCGGCACACCCTCAAATCTCACACGGTTCGTCTCGCCCCTCTCCAAACTCACTCGCCCTCCCTCGATCCCATCCGTCCCGATCACCTCGATACTCAGCTCCCCACTCGCAAATCCCCCGCGCCCATCCTGCACCGTCAGCGTAAAACTGTCCGGCCCGATGTAGTCGATTGCCGGCGTGTAAGTGAGGCCCTCCGCCCCGATCTCCACCTCGCCGCCATTCAGCGTCGTCCCGCCGTTCGCCACCACGCTCACCGGATCGCCATCCGGATCGCTCGCCGCGGCCAGCAACTCCGCAAAGGAAACGACCGCCGCCCGGTCCTCCATCGTCGCGACCGCAAACCCTGCGAAAACCGGCATCGCATTCTCGATCGTCGCAACCGTCAGCACCGGCCGCGCCGCAACCGTCGCATACTCCTTCGACGCAAAGGCCACGTCGCGTGAGGACGCATCAATCTCCAGGATAAATCCATACGCTCCCGGCCCGGCGATGTGCATGCCGAGATCGAAGTCCACCGTGGCGCCATCCGCCACCGCACCGGTGAAGACCGCCAGTTCCTGCCCCTTCGCCGGCGCATTCGCCCCGCTGAGTGTGCCCTCGCTCCAATCGCCGGTGGCCGTGGCATAGAGCCGCAAGGTCACGATCCCGCCGGAATCGTCCGCTCCCTCGGTCAAGCTCAGCACCGCCCCGGTCGGGGTGGCATCGAGCGTGGCCAGGTCGAATTGCAGGTAGCTCGTCCGCACCCGCGTGGTCCTCTCCACCCGCAGCGCCGTGTCGTTGAAATTCTCCCCGTTCTGGAGGTAGGCATCCTGCGTCGGCGCGAAGCTCCGGTGGCCGCCGCTCTGGGGCAGGTTGATCGTCACCGCCACCTCGTCGAAGGCTTGGAGTTCGCTGTCGTTCGCCGTCAACCGCAGCACGTAGCTGCCCGGCACCGCGAAGGTGGCAGTGGTGATGCTGGCCGTGGTGCTGGAAAAGGAAACCGCGCCCGGCCCGGACTGCTTCGTCCAACTGCGGGTCAGTGCGAACTCGTCCGGCAGGCCGTCGTCGCTCACGCTACCGGCCAGATTCACCGCCACCGTGCCGCCGCTGAGGAAGGCCGACTTGTCCACGCCCGCGCTGACCACCGGGGGATTGTTCGTCCCCGTGCCGCCGCTGCCGACCGCCTGCACCAGCACGATCCAATCTTCGGTGGGGCTATCCGGCGGGCTGCCCAGCGGGACCACGCTGCCACCCTCCAGATCCGGGGCCGGCACCGTCGCACCGCCATTCCGCGGGTCATACCACTTCACCGTGAAGGGGCCGCTGGCACCCGTCAGGTCGAGCGTGGAGCTGCCGCCGTTGTAAAGCTGGACCAAGTAGGCGACCCCCGGCTTGGCCAGGCAGCGGTTGGCGTTGTCGCCGCTCCCGCTCACCAGCTCGGGGTGAGTCTTCATCTGCTCGAAGGGAAACAGGTTGGCATCGAAGAATTGCACCGCGTAGCGGCAGTAGTCCCAGAACGCATCCCGGCTGCGGAAGTTCTGCAGCGTCAGGTCCGACTCCGGATAATCGTAGCCGAAGTAGAATTCGCAGCCCGCCCCGCCGGCCATGATCGTGCCCCACATCCCGTTCTTGCGCGCATCCCGGTGGCTGTTCCCCGGATCGTAGTCCGGCCGCACGCTCTTGCGCGAGTCGCCCGGCTCGTCGCAGGCCACCACCCAGGGGCGGCCGGCCTCGGCAGAGCGCCGGATATAGCGGGCGACATTGAAGTAGGTATCGCTGAAGTTCGCCTCGTTCATCTGCAGCGAGAAGCCCGTCAACTTCGACGCATCGCCCAGCATGTCGGAGTGGCTCGCCCCGTTGTGGATCACGATCGGGTGATGGTACGGGTCGTTGTCGTGGAAATACTGAGCCCACGAGACCTTCTGCGCGGTCGAGGCGTTGTTGATCTCCTCCCCCAGGTTCCAGTTCAGCGCCAGGTGATGGCCGAAGCGTGCGATCAGCTCGCGGTAGTAGAGCTTGCGCTGGTTGCCGGTATTGCCGCTGTCCAGCAGCGTCTCGTTCTCCGTTTCCTGCGTCTTGAAGTGGAGATGCATCCCCATCCGGTCGGCGTGCTCGAAGATGATCTCCCACTGGCCGAGCCGGGAGACATCCATCCGCGCCCGCTCGGCGTAGTCCACGTAGGGGAAGACGTTCCTGTCGTCCCCGTTGATGTTCATCGTCAGGAAGGAGAAGGCATTGAGCCCTTCGGAGGCCAGGTAGTTGATCGCGCCGATCATGCCCTTGCCCTTGTCGCCCTGCCAGACCGGATCGCCCTCCTGCCAATCCGCCACGTGCGGCGCGTAGGTCTTCACCAGCTCGTCCTCCTCGCCGTCGCTTTTGAAGTCGCCGTCGAAGTCCGCGTAGGACAGCAGGTTCTCCGGCGAGTCGGTGCCGGCCTTCATGAAGTAGCGCCCCGTCCCGGCGTGGCGCAGGTGGTGCTTGCCCACGTATTCCAGGCGGCCCTTCGCCCGCATGTCGCGGCCGGTCTTGTCGCTCGGCTGAATGATGAAGGCACCCGTCGCCCCGTCGAAATGAGACGCGCCTTCTCCCGCCGCAGGATCACTGCTCACCGCCACGTTTTCGCCGCTGCGGAAGGACGCCTGCCAGCTCCAGTCACCCTCGGCATCCGGCGCGAAGTGCGCCCGCCAGATGCGGCCGGAGTCGGCGGAAGTGTTCGCCGCATCGCCATCCGCGGCGAAGTAGCCCGGGACCAGGAAAGTCCGGCCGCTCGCCACGTGGGTGAAGGTGATGTTGAAGCGGTAGTCGGTAAACGGATTCGGCGTCGCGCCCTCCGAACTCTCCGGACCGGTGAAATCGAAGGTCAGTTTGTGCCAGGTCTTGGGCTCTCCGACGACCGGGATCACCGCTCCCTGCTGGGCAGCCAGCGGCTGCGAAAGAGCAACCATCCCCAGCACGAAAAGCGGGACGAACAGATGGCGGAAAAGATTCCGCGGGGGCGGATGGGGAGATCGGAACATGACAGCGGGATCGGGGGCCTCCCTTGCGGCTTGCGGAAATCATGCCGTCCCGCGATTTTTCCAAGCAAAAAACGCCATAATTCGTATAGCTAAAGAGCTTTCCGTCATTAGGCGGACTCACACGAGTTCGCAGGAAGAAGTCGGAAACGGCATTATGCACGAAGCCGACACCTGTTCAAGGGAGCGCTGTGCAAGATGCAAGGTGGCCCACCTCTCTCCCCTTGACCCGCTTTCACTCCCACACCATCAGTGAAGCCGCATGAAAGCACTCCTCGCTCTTCTCCTTTTCATCCCCTCCCTCGCCAGCGCCGACCTCTTCGAGATCCGCCAGGTGGTCGAAGCCGGGAAGGGCAAGCAGACCGTGAAGCTGGCCAAGTCCGGTGAGGTCATCACGCTCTCCGACGAGTTGATCGTGAACGAGAAGCAGGTCGCACAGGTCTCCCGCGATCCAGGCTCGAAGGGGGTCGCCATCCAATTGAGCGAGGAAGGCGGCAAGCGCTTGGCAGCGGCCACCAAGAACGGCGAGCCCGGCAAGCTGCGCATCGCGATCCTCTTCAACGGCAAGCCCCTGACCGCTCCCTTCGTGCAATCCGGACCGCTGGGCAAGGACTTCGTCATCACCCTGAGCAAGGAGCCCGACGCCAAGGCTCTCGCAGAGGAGATTGTGGAGAAGCTCAAGCCTGCGATCCCCGCGAAGTAGTAAGGTAGTCCGCTCAGTCCTCTGAGCGCACCACCTTGTCCGATCCGTCCGACAGCCTTAGGGGGGTGAGACGGATCGGACAATCTGCTTCTCTTTTCCCGCCCGCCCGGGAACTTTGGTGCATCATGAGAAAGATCCTCCCCGGCTTGCTGTCCGCCACCCTCTTGCTCCTCGCCAGCGGAGCCTTGCGGGGGGAAGAGGCGGGAGAAGGCTACGTGCTCGCGAAGAAGGACGCGCCGATGCCGATCGGCGCGAAGTTCACTGAGGAAACGAGCTTCGACATGAAGAGCGGCAAAGTGGTGCTGAGCACGGAGGGAGAGGAGGACATGGAGGGGACAATGAAGATCACGGGCGTCGAAAGCATCACGACCGAAGCGCTCTCCCCCACCCGCTACCGGCGGATCCAGACCAAGAACGAGGAAACCTCGACCATGGCCATCGCCGGCGAAACCGTCGAAGAACCGGCCGTGCTTGGACCTCTCACCGGCGTCCCCGTCATCCTGGAGGAAAAGGATGGCAAGTACAGCGCTACCCTCGAGGCAGGCGTCCCCACACCGGAACAGGAAAAGGAGCTGGCGGAGATCGCTGGAGAATTCGCCCAAAGGGAAGATCTGGTTACTTATGGCGAGGTGGCGCGGAAGCCGGGCGACAAATGGAAGGTGGATCCAAAGCTGCTGGCGGAGTTCGCCGGAGCCAAGGACCTCGACGGCTCCCTGACCGTGGAATTCGTGGAAATCAAGGAGGTCGGAGGCATCCGCTGTGCGGTGCTGAAGTCGGTTTTGGATTTCACCGGCACAATGGCCGACGACGATTTGGAAAATGCAACGATGCGCGTTCAAGGTGAATACACCGCGCTTCGGTCGCTCGTCGACCTCATGGATCTTGAGACGAAGCTCGAAGCGAACTTCACGATAAAAGGCGAATCCGATGGCACCTCAATCCTGACCGACGGTCCCATGAGCGCCCGGGTCCGCAATACCCTCACCAAACCCTGAGCGCAGGCCATCAAACGCCGAGGCGCGGACAATCTGCTTCCCCTCCCGCGGCCGACCGCTTCAGGCTCGGAGCATGAGCAAGCTAGTCCTAGGAATGATGGTCGGCGCGGGATTCCTGTGCTGCCCCCACGAGTCGAAGGCCCAAGGCGGAGCCCCTGCCGCAGACGGGGGCCATGTCCTGGCGAAGCCCGCCACCGCCGCCGGTTCCCTGCCGCCCGGCGTCAAGCGGACCATCGAGACGGTCGCTGAAGTGAAGAATGCCATCGTCACCGTCGATACCGCCGGCAAGTCGGCCGAGGGCAAGATGAGCAGCAAGGACAGCGACGTGATGACGATGGAAGGCATCTCCGAGACCAAGTTCCGCACGGTGCAGGAGAAGGTGGTGCAGGAAGGCAGCATCATCTTCGGCGACAAGACCCAGCCGAAGCCCTTGGAGCAGCCCCTGCTGAAAGGCATACCGGTGATCGTGGAGAAGAAGGACGGCCGCTACGCTGCCACCTTCGAGAAGGGCGGCCCCACCGCCGAGCAGACCACGATGCTCGGAACCCTGGCCACCAGCTTCGCCGCCAAGGATGACTTCGCCCTCTACGGCGATGCCCCGCGCAAGCCCGGTGACAAGTGGGACGTGGATGCGAAGCTCGCCGGCAGCTTCGTCGGGCCCGGGGACTGGACGGGCACTTGCAAGATGGAATTCGTGGAGGTGAAGGATGTGGGCGGAGTCCCTTGCGCCGTGCTGAAGGCGGTCTTCGACGTGAAAGGCAACCTGCCCCCGCGGGCCGGAATGCCGCCGACGAATCTCACCTACCAAGGCGAGGCGATCACCCAGCGCTCGCTCGCCGACCTTCTCGATATCGAAGTGAAAGTCCAGGCCCGGACCACCATGGTTCGCGAGCAGGCACTGACGATGCGGATGCGCGTGAGCGGCAACTACACGATGCTCCGCAAGGCATCCCAAGCGAAGCCCTGAGGAGGCTTCGGGCCATCCCCCGCCTGACCTTTCGGAGAAAGGTCCCTGCCTCCGCCAGCCCTGAGCGGCGGCGGATTCTGCTTTTCCTGCCCTGCGGGGAAGACGCAGGCTCCGCGGATGATGAGAAAGTTCACCCTAGGATGGATCGCCGTGGCCGCCCTGCTGCTGGCCGGACAGGAGATGCACGCGGCGGAGGAAGGCCACGTGCTTGCCAAGAAGAGCAAGGGCAATTCCCAGCCCGCGGGCACCAAGGTCACCAAGAACTCGCTACTCGAGATCACGGATGCCAAGCTGACCGTGGAAGTGAAGGGCCAGCCGCCGATGGCAGGAACGATGAGCCGCAAGGACACCGAGGTGAACACCCTCGAGATCCTCTCCGCGACCAAGGCGCGGCGCCTGCTGCAGGACAAGGAGACCTCGAGCGCCATGATCATCAATGGCCAGGAACGGCCGATGGGGGATAAGCCCGAGTCTCTCAAAGGCGTGCCGGTGATCCTGGAAGAGAAGGAAGACGGCACCTACACCGCCACCTTGGAAGCCGGCGAGGCGACGGCCGCACAGACGGAGGATCTCACCAAGCTGGCAAAGGGCCTGGGCAACGACTCCGACCTCGCCATCTACGGCGAAACCCCGCGCAAGCCGGGCGACAAATGGACGGTGGACCCGAAGAAGATCAAGGCCTTCGGCGAGGCCGAGGATCTGGCCGGGACCTACACGGTGGAATTCGTGGAAGTGAAGGATTTCCAGGGCACCCCCTGTGCGGTGCTGAAATCGGAGTTCGAGGTGACCGGCGCGGCGCTGGGCGGGGCGGGCATGAAGATGGGCTTCAAGGGCACTGCCGTGACCCACCGTTCCCTGGCGGACCGCGTGGATCTGGAGACCAAAATGGAGTCCACCATGACCATGGAGGGCCAGCCGAACCCGCAGGTCACGATGCACGTCACCGGCCCCTTCAAGATGACGCAGACGGGGACGGTGAAGAAGCCCTGAGCGGCGGCGGAATCTGCTTTTGCTTCCGCGCGGGACCGGATCAGGGTTGGCTCATGATGAGACGATTCACCCTGGGAATGGTAGCCGGTGCGGGCCTGCTGCTGGCAGCACAGGCGGAGGAGTATGTGCTGGCGGAGAAGGGCAAGTATTCCCAGCCCGCGGGGACCAAGCTGGGCAAGCAGGCGGTGCTCGAGATCACCGGGGCGAAGCTGACCCTGACGACGCCGGAGAAGACCATTGAGGGCACATCGACCCGCAAGGAGAGCCGCTTGGACAGCATCGAGATCCTGTCCCCGACCCAGAGCCGGGAGGTGCTTGAGAAGAAGACGCTGGAGGGCAAGATCACGCTGAGCGGCCAAGACCGCCCGATGCCGGATGAGCCGGTGCCCTTGCAGGCGGTCCCGGTACTTGTGGAGCGGGCGGCGGACGGCAGCTTCACCGCCAAGCTGGAGGAAGGCGAGCCGACCCCGGCCCAAGCCGCCCATCTGGCAAAGCTGGTGAAGGCGCTCGAGGGCGAGAGCGAGGTGGCGCTGTATGGCGACACGCCGCGCAAGCCGGGCGACAAGTGGACCGTGGACCCGAAGAATCTCCGCTCCTTCGCCGATGCCGAAAAACTGACGGGTGCCTACACGGTCGAATTCGTGGAAGTGAAGGATTTCCAAGGCACTCCCTGTGCCGTCCTGAAATCGACCTACGACGTGAAGGGCACGGCGATCGGCGGGCCTGAAGCCAGCCTGAGCTTCAAAGGCAGCGCGATCACCCACCGCTCCCTGGCGGACCGCGCCGATCTGGACGTGAAGATCGAGGCGGCGATGGTCATGGAAGCCCAGCCGGGTCCGGGCGTGACGATGCGCGTCGAAGGGCCTTACAAGCTGAGCGAGACGGTGACGGTGAAGAGGCCGTGAGCGGGGCGATAACTTGAAGTGTCGTAAGGTGCCGCTCGCTGAATGGGCCTATCCCTTTCGCTCATTTACCGCCGCGTGGCTCCGGAGCGCGGAGGTAAGGGGTCATGACCTTGCCCCACGGCGTGTTCTCTCCGGTGTCGCCGAGGGTTTTGCCGGTGTTGGTCGAGACCTTCCGGTTGTCCTCGCGGATCTGCATCGGCGTGGCGCGGTTGTCGAGGCGCAGGACGATCGCTTTCCCGGCAAAGGCCTCGGGATCGAAGGTCCAGTCCGGCTGGAAGCGGTAGGAAGGAGTTACCACCACGGGGCGACTCGGTTCATCGCTGACGCTCTGGCCCCGGGTCGGGCTGGCCATGATGTAGCTGAATCCCACCTCACCGGCTTCCAGTGCCTTGGCGGGGATGCTGAAGACGTCGTCGGGCTTCTTCGGGGATTGCGCGGTCTTGCACCAGAAAGGCTTCTCGGACTTTCCGCTACCGCCCGCGAGCATCTGGCGGAAGTAATCGTTCGAGTATTGGCCAGTGAGCTTGAATTCGGTCTTGGTCTTGCGCCTCACCTCCTCCGCCGTTTCATCGTCAGGGAACTTCCCGTAGTCGGCTTCGAAATCGGACAGCATCATTCCGACCTGCTTGATGTTGTTGAGCGCCTCCGTGCGGTCGGGAGCCTTCCGCGACGTAAAGACCACGGGAGCAGAGACCAACGCGAGTCCCGTGATGATCACGATCACCACCAAGATCTCCATCATGGTGATGCCAGCCGCGTCATGATTCTGGGGTTTCATGGATCTACCCAAGCTACCCTGCGAAGGATCACAAATCCCGTGAATTCAACGTGAAAAGGCCGCGGCCAGTGCCGCCAGCGAGTCCCCGCTCGGCCGGTCCGCCTCCAGGATCGCTTGCCGCTGAAGTGCGCTCAGTTCCTTGGCTCCCTTGGTCGCCAGCTCCAGCATGGCGGTCATTTCCGCGCCGGAGAAAACCGCTTCTTCGCCGCTGCCCTGAACTTCCACGAAGTCCCCGCTCTCGGTCATGACCACATTGAAGTCCACCGAGGCGTCCTTGTCCTCCACATAGTCGAGATCCAGTACCGGCACGCCGCCGACCACGCCCGCGGAGACCGCGGAGACCAGCTTGGTCAGCGGGAAGCCCTTCAGCTTGCCCGCCGCCATCAGCTTGTTCAGGGCGATCGCCAGCGCCACGCAGCCACCGGTGATCGAGGCCGTCCGCGTGCCGCCGTCGGCCTGCAGCACGTCGCAATCGATCCAGATCGTCCGCTGGCCCAACTTTTTGAGGTCGGTCACCGCCCGCAACGCGCGCCCGATCAGGCGCTGGATCTCGGAGGAGCGCCCGTCGATCTTACCGCGGGTGATGTCGCGCTGCTTCCTCTCCAGGGTCGAGTAGGGCAGCATGCTGTACTCCGCGGTCAGCCAGCCGCCTTCCACCCGCTGCATCTTCATCCAGCGCGGCACGTCCTCCTCGATCGTCGCCGCGCAGATCACCCGCGTCTCGCCGAAGGAGACCAGCACCGAGCCCGCCGCATACGGCGCGACGTGCGGAATGAAGGAAATCGGGCGGATCTGGTCAGCTTGGCGGCCATCGTGGCGGGCGGAGGGCATAAGGAGACCAGTCAAGGAAAGCCCCGCCCCGATGGCAAGCGCGCGCGGCTTTTCAGGCTTGGATTATCAAGCCTTCCGGGTTCCGCTGGCGGCGGGGATGAAATGAAGGAATCGCTGGCCGAACTCGAGCGCTGGGGCGCGGACGTCATCTTCGGGCGGGCGAAAGGCTTCCGTGCCAGCATGATGCGTCTGGCCATGAGCGCCCTCTCCGGCGTTTACCGCGTCATCGTCCAGACCCGCCTGCGGATCTACCGCAAGCGCTGGCGGCAGCAGCACCACCTCGGCACCCTCGTCGTCAGCGTCGGGAATCTCACCGTCGGCGGCACCGGGAAGACCCCGGTCGTCGAGCTTCTCGCCCGCACCCTCCGCGACCGCGGCCGCCGCGTGGCCATCCTCAGCCGCGGCTACAAGAGCCGCCGCCTCAAGGAGCCGCAGAACTGGAAAAGCCAGGACGGCACGAAGTTTCCTGCCGAGAAAATGCCCAAGCTGGTCTCCACCGGCCGGGCACTCCTGCTCGATTCCAAATTCGCCGGGGACGAGCCCTTCATGCTCGCCAAGAACCTCGATGGCGTCGCCGTCGTCGTCGACAAGGACCGCGTGAAGGGTGGCCGCTTCGCCGTCGGCCAGCTTGGCGCGGACACCCTCGTCCTCGATGACGGTCTGCAGTACCTGCACCTCTCCCACGGACTCGACATCGTCCTGGTGGACCGCAGCGCGCCCTTCGGCACCGGTGCGCTCTTGCCCCGCGGCACCCTCCGCGAGCCCCCGCGGAATCTCTGCCGCGCCAGCTACATCCTGATCACCAAGTGCGACGGCACGCCGAATGACGCCCTGATCCACAAGCTGCGCCGCTACAACCGCGTCGCCCCGATCATCGAGTGCACCCACGGCCCCCGCTACCTGGAGGAAGTTTTCACCGGCGAGCGCCAGCCCCTCGAATTCCTCCGGGACAAGTGGACCGCCGCCATCAGTGGCATCGCCGTCCCGGAAGGCTTCGAGAGCAGCGTCGAGAAACTCGGTGCCCGCCTCGAGATCCGCCGCCGCTTCTCCGATCACCACCGCTTTTCGCGCCGCGAGATCGACCGCTTCATGGAGCGTTGCATCGAGCGGGACATGGAGCTGGTGGTCACCACCGAGAAGGACGCCGTGCGCTTCCCCAGGCCGAAAGGGATCACGGTCCCGATCTATTTCCTCCGGATCGAGGTCGAGATCCTCAAGGGCCACGACGCTTGGGAAGATCTCATCACCCGCCTCTGCCATCCCTCCGCCCCCGGCGACCCGGTGCTGAGGTATCGGGATGCCTATGCGTAGCCCCTGCTGGCGACCCGATTGGAAAATGCCGAGGTTTTTGTAACGCTGTCCGCCCGGGCTGCCGCGTATCCTCCCCCGCGCCCGAATCTCCTTGCTGGAAGCGGCCTGCGACACCATAACTTCGCCGATCTTATGAACTCTTCTTACAATCCCTACGCGGCCTCGTCGGTCGCAGAGGCTCCCGTGGAGACCCGCACCGATTTCGTGCGGAAGACTTACATCCACCTTGCCGGTGCGATCGGGCTCTTCGTCATTCTTGAAACGCTGCTCATCCAGATGGGCGCGGGGGCAGTCGCCATGCAACTCCTCAGCACCGGCCGCTTCTCCTGGTTGATCGTCCTCGGTGCCTTCATGGGCGTGTCCTGGCTGGCCAACAAGTGGGCCTACAACGGTGCCTCGAAATCGAAGCGGTACTCCGGCCTGATCCTGTACACGATCGCGGAAGCGGTGATCTTCCTGCCCCTGATCATGTATGCCACGCTGAAGGATCCCTCCGCCATCGGCAAGGCGGGGGCCGTCACCGGCTTCATGGTGCTGGGCCTGACCGCGATCGCCTTCACGACCAAGAAGGACTTCACTTTCCTCGGCGGTTTCCTGAAGATTTTCGGCCTCATTGCCCTCGGCCTGATCGTCGCCGGCGTCTTCATGCCCGGTCTCATGAGCGGCATGGGCATCTGGTTTTCGATCGCCATGGTGGTCTTCGCCTCCGGGTCGATCCTCTACAATACCAGCGCGATCATGTATCACTATGCGCCGGGCCAGCACGTCGCCGCGGCGCTCTCGCTGTTCGCCAGCGTTGCCCTGCTCTTCTGGTATATCCTCCGGATCTTCCTCGCCTCGCGCGATTGAGCGGGCTGACCGGAATAGAATCTTGAAAAACGGCCGGGGACATTCCCCGGCCGTTTTTGATTTCCGGGATCCGCGGCCTTGCCGCATAAGGGTCCGGTGAATCTCGGCCGCGATCTCAAGAGCCCCGCCACCCTCCGCTCGAAGGGCTGGCTATTCCTCCTGCTCGGCCTGGTGGCCGCCGCGCTGCTGCTCTCGGACGGCTTCACCTGGCAGCGCCTTGTCCTCTTGGGGATCACCGTCTGGGCGTTCTGCCGCTTCTACTACTTTCTCTTCCACGTCCTGCAGGGCTACGCCGGTCGCCAGCGCCCCTACGCGGGTCTGCTCGATGCCATGAAGTGGGCCCTCTCCGGCAAGGAGCGCGAGCCATAGCCCGGAAGCGCGGAGCCTCCCGCGGGGCTTCGCCGCCGTGGACTGCGCCCAGCCTGCTACCGCTGTCCCGATGCAGCCTGCTGCGAGGGGCGCTGCAAAGGCGAAGCACCGGGTGTGGCGAGCCGCGGACGGAGCGGGGTAGGGGAACTCTCCCGTGCTTCACGGCAGCTGGCTGCCGCAGTCCACGGTCGCTCCGCGACTCTCACGGAGTGCATCCTGCCTCCGGTTGCGCACTTTTGCATGAGCTGGCATCCTCCAAGCCCGCCTTCACCCCCATGCCCGTGTCTCGACGTAAAAGTCTAAGCCTTAGTCCATAACTACACCTAAAAATCTTCCAGAAAGCCCCATGGCACATCGTCTGCGATTGGATATCGAATCACCTCCGGCGGTTTGCGGCTCCTATGCTGCCGCGATCCCGGGGCTAAACATCTGAATCCATGAAAACGAAACTGACTCGAATCGCCCTCCTTCTCGCCGCCATCCCGCTCACGCCGCTGGCCATGGCGCAGACCAAGGAAGAAACCAAGAAGGCTGTCGTCAAAGAAGAGACGGTAGTGGTCAAGGAGGTAACGGTAATTCCCGCACCCGGCACCCTCGCGGCCGTCATCAATGACAGCGTTACCTTCTCTATCCTCGCGAAAGCCTTGAAGGCAGCCGACCTTGAAGCCACCTTGGGTGACCTCAAAGGCTCCTACACGATCTTCGCCCCCACCGACGAAGCCTTCATGAAGCTCAAGGAAGGCACCTTGGACAAGCTGCTGCTTCCCGAGAACAAGGAGAAGCTCCGCTCGCTCCTCATGTATCACGTCATCCCCGGCCAATTCATTTCCTCGGACTTGAAGAACGGCGAGATCACGACCGCAAATGGGGAAAAGGTCGAAATCGACATCAAGGGGAGCACGGTTGAAGTCGAGGATTCCAAGGTCTCGAAAGCCGACCTAATCGTGAAGAACGGCGTCATGCACTCGGTCGGCAAGGTCATCGTTCCCAAGTCGCTCGACGGCTTCGCCGGTCTCGACGAAGATTGAGCATCCCGTCTTTCATCTGCGAACTGAATGGCCTGCCGCCGGATCTTCCGGCGGCGGGCCTTTTTTCTTCAGCCAAATCGACCCTCGCCGCAGCGTATCCCCAAGTTCATGCGCCTGCTCCTCACCGCCGCCCTCCTCTCTTCCTCCGCTCTCGCCCAGCTGCCCCCGCCCTTCCCTGCCGATCCCGACCAAGCCCTCGAGCGCACCTGCTTCCAGACCGACAAATCCTGGAACCCGCAATCCAACCTCCGCTCGGATGTCGCCATCGTCTACGGCATCGACCCCGGACTGCCCGGGCGCATGCAGACCTGGCGCGACCGCGGCTACCGGCTGCATGTCATGACCGGCGTCTCCTGGGGCCAATACCAGGACTACCTCTACGGCCGCTTCGATGGCGTGAACCATGTCGACAACGCCCAGACCGACCGGAACGGCAAGGTCATCAGCCACGGTGGCGACATCTACTACATGTGCCCCGCGGAGAACTTCGGGAAATTCCTCTGCGTCGGCGTCCAGCGCGCCCTCGATGCCGGAGCCGAGGCGATCCACCTGGAGGAGCCGGAATTCTGGGCCCGCGCCGGCTACTCGGAAGGCTTCAAGCGCGAGTGGAAGGACTACTACAAGGAAGACTGGCAGCCACCCCACACCAGCGTGGATGCCCAATGGAAGTCCTCCAAGTTGAAGTACTACCTCTATCGTAGGGCGCTCCAGCAGGTCTTCGGCCACGTCCGCGAGTTCAACCAGCGCAGCGGCAAAAGCGTCCGCTGCTACGTCCCGACCCACAGCCTGCTGAACTACTCCCACTGGAAGATCGTCAGCCCCCAATCGAGCCTCGCGAAGCTCGAGGGCTGCAACGGCTACATCGCCCAGGTCTGGACCGGCACCGCCCGCACCCCGAACTTCTACCGCGGCGAAAAGAAGGAGCGCACCTTCGAAACCGCCTTCCTCGAATACAACGCCATGCAGAACCTCGTGCGAGCCACCGGCCGCAGCGTCTGGTATCTGAATGATCCGGTGGAGGACAATCCGCGTCACGATTGGACCGACTACCGCACGAATTGGGAGTCCACCCTCGTCGCCTCCCTGCTCCAGCCGGACGTCTGGCAGTACGAAGTCGCTCCTTGGCCGCACCGCATCTTCGGCGGCAAGTATCCCGCGAGCGTTCCCGCCGAACAGCGCAGCGGCATCCCGCCTGAATACGCCACCGAGCTTCAGGTCGTCATGAACGCGCTCAACGACCTGAAGCAGCCCGATCACGCCTGGGACTGCGGCACCCGCGGCATCGGCGTGCTGGTCGCGGACACGCTGATGTTCCAGCGCGAGCAGCCTTCGCCCAGCGACCCTGACATGGGCCACATCTACGGTCAGGCCCTGCCCCTCCTGAAGCGCGGCATGCCGGTCACGCCCGTGCAGTTGGAAAACGTCATGCTCCCCGGCTTCCTCAGCGACCAGAAGGTCCTGCTCCTTACCTACGAGGGCCAGAAGCCGCAGGGCCCGGAAGTCCACCCGCCGCTCGCGGAGTGGGTCAAGCAGGGCGGCGTCCTGATCGTGGCGGACGATGACCGCGATCCCTTCAATGCCGTGAAGGAATGGTGGAATGAAGGCGGCCAGACCACCGCCATCCCGCGCCACGATCTCTTCCGCTCGCTCGGCGTGAAGGACGAGGATTTCCCGCAGGAAGGCCATCCGCAGGTGGCGGTTGGCAAGGGCGCGGTCGTTTGGATGCGCACCAGCCCGGTCCAATTCGGCCGCGATCGGGAAGCCGAGAAGCAACTCCTCCAGGTCGTGAAGGCCGCCGTGGAGAAAACCGGCGGCAAGTGGGAAGAGCGCAATCACCTCGTGCTACGCCGCGGACCGTACTTTGCCGCCGCGGGCCTGGACGAATCGGTCGATGCCCCGGCAAAGGTCCTCAAGGGCCGCTTCGTCAATCTCTTCGACCCCTCGCTGAAAGTGCAGCGGGAGGTCGAACTGAAAGCCGGCTCGCGCTGCTTCCTCCTCGATCTGAATGCCGTGAAGGGCGAGCAGCTGCTCGCCTCCGCCTGCAAGGCCCTCCCCCGCGAGCGGGAAAAGGGCATGGAGTGGACCGTGGAAGGCGTCGCGGACACTCCCGCCGTCGTGCTCGTCGCCTGCGCCCGCCGCCCCGCCTCGGTCAAGCTGGAGGGCGTGGACGTGGAATCCTACGACTATTTGGGCGGGGAGGGCCTCCTCTATGTGCGCTTTGAAAATACCTCCGCGCCGCGCTCGCTGGTCGTCGATTTCGAGTAAAGAAAGGCCGTTTTTACCCGGAATTCCGGCCGGCGCGGTGGAAAGTCCGGCCCAGTGTGGAATCCCGGCTGCGGACTTCCGCCTTGTCCCGGGCAGCGCCCTCCCCTAATCCCCGTGCGCACATGGACGACACGATGCACCTTTACGAACGGCTGCCCCTCTACGGCACCGGCTTGGTCCTCGGAGTGTGGTTGGTCGTCCTGCACCTGCTGATGCTGGTGAAACCGCTCCCGGTGCAGCATTTCCTGAAGCGCCTGCCGCGGGACAAGCAGATCGGGCAGGTCTTCCTCTTCATCGGGATGATCTGGTTCTGGCTGCTCGTCGCCTCCCCGGGGAAAGGCATCCTTCACGCCCTCGCCATGGATTTGGGCGAATTCAATCCGCTCAAGAAATACCTCCGCTACATCGTCCTGCTCGCCATTCCGGCGATCGGCATCGCCGTGAAGGAATTCCTCGCCGTGCGCGCCCTCGGCCTGCTGGGCCTCATGGCCGCCGCGCCCCTGCTCGATGCCGCCTTCCTGAAGGATCCCCAGAGCCGCCTGCTCGTCCCGATCTTCGCCTTCGCGATGATCATCGCCTCCCTCTACTGGGTCGGCATGCCCTACCTCTTCCGCGATGCCGTGGACTGGGCCAGCGCCTCGCGCAAGCGCTGGCAGGCCCTCAGCGCCGCCGGCCTCGCCTACGGCCTCGCCGTCATCGCCTGCGCCCTGATGTTCTGGAAGGGCCAGTGAGGTGCCGGCGGTGGCACGCAATGCCGCCTGTTACGGCATCGGTTCGGCTCTTCGCCCTATAGGGGTGGCCGTCGATAGCCCAAGGCAAGCGTAGCGCAGCCCTGGGTTCAGGTTGGGATCGGAACGCCCGCTGAAGGTGGGCACGTGGTGTCCGCTTGGGCAGCATGTCTGGAATCACCGGCCTACGTGCCCCCATGCAGGGGGCCTCCCGGCTTCTTCGGCTAACCCGGGGCTGCGCGTTGCTTGCCCCGGGCTATCGACGTTTGCCCCTTCAGGGCATTTGAACGCAGTTGCTTGCGAGATCACCTGCACCCGGATTCCTACTCCGGAAACACCAGCTTGCCCCTCTTCGGAACATCGCCGCCGCGCCCGAAGTCATCGAACAAGTCCTTCGAACTCACGTAAAGCATCACCCCGAACAGCAGGAACACGAAGCAGAGCTGGATATACTCCAGTAGCTTCACCCGCACCGGCCGCTTGGCGATCCACTCCATGCAGGCCAGCACGATGTGGCCGCCGTCCAGCACCGGGAAGGGCATCAGGTTCAGGATCGCCAGGTTGATGTTGATCAGCACCAGGAAGGCGATGATCCGCAGCACCGGGTGGTCCATCAGCAGGAAGTTGTACTGCACCTTGCCGATCCCGATCGGTCCGCTCAGATGCTGCAGGCCGATGCTCGAATCCCGCGAGATCACGCTGGTGATCGTGATCCACATCGTTTTCACCGTCTCGGTGAGCTGGTCCACGGGATTCGGGTTGATCAGGCCCGCCCTGACATACGCATCCTGATCGGGAGCCAGCCCGATCAAGGGCCGGACCTCGCCTTTCTCCTGCCCCGATACGGGGACGAGCGGCGTCACGGTAGCCGTCGCCTCCTTGCCCGCGCGGCGGTAGACGAACTCCACCGGCTTCTCGCCGGAGGCCTTGATCGAATCGACGACCTGCGGCACCGAGGTCGCCGCCGCGCCGTTGACCGAGACGATCTCATCGCCGACCAGCAGGCCGGCGCGTTGGGCGGGAGCGTTCTCACCGGAAAAGGCACCGATCGTGACCGGACCCTTGCCCTGCGGTTCCAAGCCCACGGTGCGGATCCCGGCGCGGTGCCACTTCTTCGTCTCGGGGATCTTGAAACCGGAAAATTTCGTCAGCACGCCTTCGCCCGGCCGGTCGATGCTGAACTTGATCTTGTCGCCACGGCTGGTGGCGATGTTCAGCACCACGCAATCCAAGGTTCCGACCCAGGTGCTGACCGGGTTGTCGTTGATTGCCAGGATCTTGTCCCCTGCCTTGAGGCCCGCGGCCTCCCCGGCTCCGCCCACCTCGACATAGCCGATCGTGGTCGTTTCCAGCATGTCCGCCGGCTTGCCGAGGCCCCAGACGCAGAGCGAAGCGACGACTGCCAGCAGGAACGAAAACAGCGGCCCGGCGAAGGCCACGATGATCTTGTCCAACGGCTTCACCGGCGGCAGCGCCTCACGGTCGAGATTGCCGCCCTCGATCGCTTCCATCGGCGCCATCTGCGGCAGCGCCACGAAGCCACCGGCCGGAATCCAGCCCAGACCATACTGCACACCATTGATCGTCTTGCTCCAGATCGGCTTTCCGAACCAGATCTGGAACCGGTCGATCTTCAGCCCGCGCCACTTTGCAGCCCAGTAGTGACCGAGCTCGTGGACGAAGATGATCATGTTGAACACCGCGATGACCACCAGGATCAACAGGGCGGTCTGGGCGAATTGAAGGAGCATTTCCATACTGGGTGGGCGCGCACTAGCCTACCTGCGACTTTAAATCCTTCAAGAAGTTAAACCCCCGTAGTCTCCAACAACTATTGACGCACCCCGTTTGGAATTCAGATGCTGCACCGCGTGGCATGGCGAATCGACGATGCCCTGGAGCGCGGAGAAATCGATAACACGGTCGAGGGGAAAACCACCGGCCGGCTATGGATCCTTGGTCGTGCCCAGCCGGTGCTGTTGGATTTGACGGGCGATTGCTGGCGCGATCTCGCCGGCACCCGCCTGACTTTCCGCAATCCCGCGCCCAAAACGCAGGCCAGCATGGACCTGTTTCCCATCCAGCATGGCGTGGTGGGCGATATGACCGCCTCCCGCAAGAACAAGGTCCCGCTGGTCTCCGATGACGAATTCGCCGCCATGTATGCCGCCCGCCATCAGATCCCCTTCTGCTGGAAAAATACCCTCTACCTCGAGTGGTTCAGCGAGCGCAATGGCCGCGTCGTGATCGAAACCTGCGACTTCGAACTCGAACTCTCCGAGCGGACTTGGGAGATGGATGACGACGCGGAGGAAGCCCAGAAGCTCGCCAACATGCAGGCCATGCGGGACTTCATGAATCACCTCGTCCGCCGCATCGAACCGGCCGACCGCAATGTCGACAGCAGCGGCGAGGAGGAAGACGAATTCCAGTGGGAGGAGCGCCTCAAGGAATCGGACCGCCTCGCCGATGCCTATCAGGAGGTCCTGGAGAAGTACCTCGATGATCCCGACGCGGAGCGGAAGGAAGCCTTCGCCATGGGCTGGGATGGCCTGCTCGAGGCCCTGGCCGAGGAAAGCGAGGCTCCCCCGCCCGTGGAGCCCTCATGGAGCTCCGATGACAGCGCGGACGATGACGAAGAGGTCTTCGACGACGATGCCGACATGCGCCAGCACCCGCTCCAGGCCAAGGCCCAGGAGGTGGTGATCCGCGGCATCGACCTGAGCCGCGCCGGCGATGAGCACCCCGCCGCTGCCGCCCTCGGCAGCGCGCTCATGCAGGTCGCCGGGAAGCTCGCCGGTGCTCTCAATGGCGACTACGAACGCGAGACCGGCTACGTCCTGGCCATGCTCAAGCGCTGCCTGGGCTGGCAAAACGACGCCTTGGCCGCCTGTTCCGAACTGGTCGCCGCCGCCACCGACAACGACCACAGCCGGGCTCTGGAGGCGCTGCGCGACTCGATTTTTGAAATTCGCGAGGAGATCGTCAATTTGCGGAAAGAACTTAAGGGAAATTAAGCATTTGCATCGCTGGGATTTTGAATTACCAAATCTTGCCATGAAAATGCTGTTCGCGCTGCTGGCGGTTCTCGCCGTCAGCTCCCTCACCTCCTGCAATACCGCCATCGGCATGGGCCGCGATTTCCGCCAACTCGGGATCATGATGGAGAACAAGGCCCACGGCCGCCCCGCAAGCGGTGGCGAACAGCAGCAGCAGGACAATCTGCCGACCTATTAGGTAGCCACCTGGGATCCGATCCTCCCCCCGGAAATCATCAATCCCTCCCCGGCCCAAGCGGAGCGCCCGTCGTCTCCGCGCAGCGCCACTTCGATTGATGATTGGAAGGTTGGTGATTGGTGATTTCTTCGCCTTCTACTCTTCCTCTTCCGCCTCTTCCTCCGGCGGATGCGCCTTGAGCCACTCCTTCGCCTCCTCCTCGGAATTAAAGACCTGCCCGGTCAGATTCTGCAGCTCGAGCCTCGCTAGGCTCTTCACGCCCTCCGCCTTGTTATCGAGCGCCGCGGCATACATCGCCAACTGGATGCTCATCGGCGCGGCATCGCCCGTGGCCAGAAGATAGCGGATCACCTCGTCCCGGCCTTCGCTGCGGGCTTTCTGGATGAGGACGCTGCCCACCGCCCGCCACTCCTCGGCCTTCTTGTAGTCGCCGACCTTGTCGATCGCATCGAGCACCTCCTTTTCGTCCCCGCGCGCCCACAGCAGTTGCAGATCGGTGGCCGCCTTGGAGTCCGCCTCCTTGGCTTCCTGGCCCTCCTTGCGCAGACGCCGGCCTTCCGGGGACTGTCCTGAGCCCGGAGCCGTCTCTCCGGTACCCGGCAGCGTGCTACCTCCGGTCCCCGGCCCATCCGGCGCGGGATCCTGGTTCAGGAAAAAAACAGCCGCCCCGATCGCAATCAGGGCTCCTCCAGCGGTGATCCAGATCTTGTTCATGTGGGAAAGAAAGTTCCCGCCAAGCTTGCGCCGGGCGGGAACTCAAAGTCTCAGCTCTTACCGGCGATCAGGGGAGGGCTGTTGCAACTGTGGCGTTTGAGCTGGTGATCGTCGGAGGCGTCCCACCATTGGTGATCACCACACGATACAAGCCCGGACCATTCGTGTTGGCGCTAGTCTCGCCGCTAACCGTAAGCGTTGGGTTCTTGCCTCCAAGGCCGTCCGCGACGTTCACAAATGAGATTGGAGTCAGGGCGGACCGCTGCCACTGGTAACCCGTGATCTGCGGAAGCGCGTTCGCATTGGTTGGCGCGCTCAGGACCGCGGTGCCGGCGAACGGGACGTTAACAGGCGATGGAGGCTGAATGTTGTTGGGAGCGGCGTTCGTGAATTGCAGAAGAACCGGGGTTGAAGCGGCGATGGTAACGCTAGTGCTGGTATCGCTGCCCGCTTCGTTGGTCACCACGACGTAGTAGGTGCCGTCTCCCGCGGGCCCGCCCGGAATGGCAAATACCGCGGTGGTGCCGACCAAGGTGTCAGTGTCTCCGGCTTCCTTGAACCACGCGTAGGTGGTCCCGTTTTCGGAGTAGGTGCTCGGATCGAGGGTCACGCTCAAGCTTTTCGACGTATCGAAGCCGATCCGCTGCGCAGGTGCCACTGGATCGACGAGAATCACAGGACCCACGGCGTTCCGTTCATATCCCTCGTCGATCAGGCGTTGTTCCAGGACGAGGACGGCATCCGCCAGAGTGGTCGAGGTAGTCACGAAATTCCTGGCAGCGCCGCTCAGGAGCGAGCGCTTCATGTCGCCGCCGACGACCATGTTCGGTGGGGTCGCCGTGCTGCTGTCACCGGATTGGAAGACTTCCTTGTCGAAGGTGATCCGGTTCGGCTTGTTGGTTCCGTACGTGCTGCCGGAAAAGCTCATCATCGCATTCGGCACGTCGGCGGTCGTCACCGGCGTGAGGATCTGGCCGAAGATCCGGTTGGTGGCACCCCGCTCGTCTTCCACCATGTCGGAGGTGAAGCCGGTGAAGTTCAAGGTGATGGTGTAGGTCTTGCCGTCCACCCGGTCGTTGTTGTACTCGATGAATGCGCCGTTCAGGGTCGGCGCAGCGGCCGGCTCCATGATCACGTAGCCGCGGGGAGCCGCTGCATTGCGCATCTTCCGCTCGATCACGCCGTCGGGAGCGACCAAGGATCTTTCGCGCCAGCTTGCGCCAAGAACGAAAACTTCCGCACTGAGGGTGGAAACAAGGGTGGCAGCGAGGGTGCCGACAAGGAGCGTGGATTTCATTTACTGCGGCTTCCTATCCCAGTCGCCGTTATCTCGGCAACTGATAAGTTGGCATCCAGCGTCCTAAATGCGCTGCAAAATCGCGTTTCGCCCTTAATACGGCACCGGTTTCGGTACCCGCACCGGTCCGCCCGGCGCTGCCGAACCCCATCCCGTGCGGTAGCCGCGGCGGAAATTGTCGCGCACCGCCTGCGGCACTTCGTTCGCGTGGCGGTCCGGATTCATGCCCAGTCCTGCCCTCCGGTCGCGCTGCCCGTGGCTCTGCCCCAGGTCGAAAGCCCGGCGCTCGCTCCAGGGGTTGTCATTGGCGTTCTTGTAGCCCGAGTTGTAGCCGCGTAGGTACTCGTCGCGCAGGCGGGGCGGGTACTCCCTTTGGCGGGCGTACGGATTGTAGCTGCGGCCCTGGCGCTTGTCGCGGCTGCCGTCGGAGTGTCCGCTGCGGAAGGCGGAGGACTCATTGCCGCTCCAACCCGGAGACCCCGGCCCCTCCGAGACGGGGGGCGGCATGTTCGGGGGGATGCAGGAAGCGAGCAGCACCAGCGCCACGGCCATGGGCCATTTCGCGAGCCACTGCTGGAGATTCCGCCGTTCACCGCTCAATCGCTCGCGGGGCTGAAGGGGAAACGGCATTCTCATCGTTCGGTAGATCTAGAACGATGATGAAACGCTGTCCAATCCTCCTTGCGCTGTTCTCGCTCGCCATCGCCCGCGCCGATCACGGGAACCTGCAGTCCTTCAACGAACTCACCGGTCGCTGGTACGGCATCGCCAAGACCCCGGTGGCGAATGAAAGCGTGGAGACTTCATGGGCCCCGGATTCGTCCCTGCTGCTCTTCGCCCTCGAGACCCCGGAGGGCAAGCGCCTGAAGAAGTTCGACCCCGCCAATGGCCAGACCGGTCCGGCCCTCGGGGCCAACCCCGATTTCCAGGACTTCCGCGCCGGTCCGCAGGCCGGGATCTTCCTGCGCACCGCCGATGGCTGGCGCAAGGCCGAGGGCGGCCAGCTGACCGAGGCCGAGCCCCCCGAAGGCCCGCGCCGCCGGGAGGGCCGCGATGGCCGCCGCCGCGAGCGCCCGCCGGAGGAGAATAACCGCCAGCACCGCTCCTGGAAATCCCCCGACGGCCGCTGGGAAGTGGCCCTGAAGGAAGGCACCGTGATCCTGAAGGACAGCAAGGAGGGCAAGGACCGCGAGCTGGCCAAGGCCGACGCCGGGGGTGCTTTCACCGGCGAGCCGGTCTGGGCCCCGGATTCCTCCCGTTTCGCGATGTGGAAGGAGAAGGACGTGGAGGAGCGCCTGGTCCACTACGTCGAGTCCTCGCCCAAGGACCAGCTCCAGCCGAAGCATTTCACCAACCGCTACCCGAAGCCCGGCGATGAGATCGACACCCGCGCTCCCTGGGTCTTCTTCACCGACAAGGAGGAGCCGATCGCCGCGGACGCGGGCCTGATCGCGGATCCCTACGAGTGCGACCGCCTGGAGTGGCGCGGCGATTCCAAGCGCCTGACCTTCGAATACACCGAGCGCGGCTTCGGGAAGCACAACGTGATCGAGATCGATAGCGCCAGCCGCCGCCAGCGGGTGCTGGTGCGGGAGGAGAGCCCGACCTTCGTCTTCGTCAGCGGGAATTCCTGGCGCCGCGACCTCAACGATGGCGAGGAGATCCTGTGGATGTCCGAGCGCGATGGCTGGAAGCATGTCTACCTGCTCGATGGCAAGGACGGCTCGACCCGGCTGCAGATCACCAAGGGCGAGTGGATCGTCCGCGAAGTGCAGGAGGTGGATGAAAAGAAGCGCGAGCTGCTGCTGCGCATCTCCGGCTGCTACAAGGACCAGGATCCCTACTACATCCACTACGCGCGGGTTTCCATCGACACCGGCAAGCTGACCGCACTCACCGAATCGAACGGCACCCACGACCGCTTCGAGCGCTCGCCGGACGGAAAGTACTACACCTGCCGTTGGTCACGCGTCGATCATGCGCCGGTCACCGAACTGCGGCGCTGGGAAGACGGCGGCCTCGTAAGCACTGTGGCGAAGGCGGACGACTCGAAGCTCCGCGCCACCGGCTGGCCGCTGCCCGAACCCTTCGTCGCGAAAGACCGCGACGGGAAGCACGACATCTACGGCATCATCTGCCGTCCCCCGGACTTCGACCCCGCGAAGAAGTATCCGGTGATCGAGAACATCTACGCCGGCCCCCACGATTCCTTCGTGCCGAAGGCCTGGAACCCCTGGATGATGCCCAAGCACGAGGTCGCCGTGCACGGCTTCATCGTCGTGCAGATCGACGGCCGCGGCACCGCCAACCGCGGCAAGGCTTTCCACGACTACTGCTACAAGAACCTCAAGGACGCCGGCTTCCCCGACCGCATCGCCTGGCTGAAGTCCGCTGCGGCCAAGTTCCCGCAATTGGATATCGAACGCGTCGGCATCTTCGGCGGCTCCGCCGGCGGCCAGAATGCCCTCGGCGCCCTGCTCTTCCACGGCGACTTCTATAAGGCCGCCGCAGCCGACTGCGGCTGCCACGACAACCGCATGGACAAGATCTGGTGGAACGAACAGTGGATGGACTGGCCCGTCGGCGCCGAGTACGCCGATAACTCGAACGTCACCCACGCCCAAAACCTGCAGGGCGCGCTTCTTCTAACCGTCGGCGAGGTCGACACCAACGTCGACCCGTCTTCCACCTATCAGGTCATCAACACCCTGATCGCCGCGGACAAGGACTTCGAGTTCCTCCCCATGACCGGCAAGAACCACGGCAGCGGCGAGGACCGCTACGCCCAACGCCGCCGCGTCGACTTCTTCCGCCACCACCTCGGTGGTCCGAAGTAGTTGGTCGGCGCGAAGAAAATTGAACCGCTAAGACGCCAAGATCGCCAAGTTTGAGTGGATTTGGGTAGAGTCCCGTCCGCTATGAACCGCTCAGACTTGATTGCAAAAGAGGTCGTCGACGCTGCTTTCAAAATCCATTCCGCCCTCGGACCAGGGTTGTTGGAGAGTGCTTACGAAGCTTGCCTTGCCCACGAGCTGACCAAGCGTGGCTATCAAGTCGAACGCCAGAAGCCGCAGCCGATCATCTACGACGGATTGCAGATCGAAGTGGGCTATCGGCTCGATATCCTCGTCGATGGCGAAGTCATCTTGGAACTGAAAGCCGTGGAGCAGCTACTCCCAATCCACCACGCCCAGCTCATGACCTACTTGAAGCTGTCGGGAAAGACCCTCGGCCTTCTGATCAATTTCAACGTTCCCATGATCAAGCTCGGTATCAAACGTATCGCCCTGAATCACCCCGACCTCTAAAAACTTGGCGATCTTGGCGTCTTGGCGGTTCAATTTTTCACAGCACCCGTTCAAAATAAAACAAGGCGCGAGGTCTCCCTCACGCCTTGCCTAAATATTCAAATGAGGGAGTCGCTTACTTCTTCACCCCCGGCCGCACATCCACAATCCCCACGTCGATGTACTGCCCGCCACCCGCCTGGTGGCAATGCACGGCAATCACATTCTTCCCGGGCTTCAAGGCCGCCTTACCCTCGGCACTCAGAGGCACCACCGTGTGTTCGGTCACGAAGCCACCTGCGCTCGCCGCAAGCACGCCGTTGATGTAAACCTTCACGTCCTCGTCGTGATAGATCGAGAGCGCCACGCTGGCGGGAATGCTCGCTGGCAGCGTCACCTCGCGCCGCAGCCAGATATCGGATCCGCGCCACTGCGTGCGGATCTTCGAGTTGGGCGGGCCGCCCGCACCGAAGCCGGCTTTGCCAGTCTTCCATGAGGCATCGTCGAACTTCACCGCGAACCATTCGTCGGAAGGCTTATCGGTGACGTAGCGCCACTCGATGTTATCCTTCTCCTCCGCATTCTCGACGATGGTGGTAATGATCGGCGCCACGTAGTCGGGCATCGGAGCCCAGCCCTTGGCCTTGGTCTTGTCGCGGCCGGCATGCTTCGACCAGAGGTCCTTGTGGTAGAGGGCGGGCAGGAAAACGCCGCCGACCACCGGGCGGGCGGTGAAGCCCTCTTTCTTGCCGTCCACGGTGCCATACCAGTCGGGCATCGGCGCGCGGTTCGGGCTTTCGTTGAGGAACTTGAAGACCGGGCCGATCAGCGCCTCGAAGTCATCGCGGTTCTGCGTGAGCGAGGCGGTCCAGACGATCCAGTCGAGCTTGGTGTAGTCGCGGCGGTTATCGAGCGGCAGGCCGTAGGTGTTCTGCTTCGTCTTGTAGAAGTCCATCTCGGTGCGGAGGACTTCATCCGGGAAGAGGCCGAGGCCGAGGATCTTGTCCCACACCAGGTTGTACTTCTGGCTCCAGCTACCCGGCTTGTCGAAGGCCAGGCGGAAATGATCACCGTCCTTGGCTTCCTTCACCCAGCGCTGCGCGAACTCCTTCGCCAGCTTCGAGTATTCCGCGCCCTTGGCCTTGTCGCCGCGCATCTCGCACATCTTGCCAAAGGCACCGAGGCCGCAGATCGCCTTCGCGCTGAGGTTCACGTTGTGCGCCAGGTGACCGGCGAAGTCGTCCGTGCAGAGCTGGTTGGCAGGGTCGAATCCTTCCTTCTTCAGATATTCCGCCCACTGCTCGAGCTTCTCCCAGTAGAGGCCGGCGTAGTCGGCATTGCCTTCCATCTGGGCGATCGCGCCCATCAGGCAGAGGATGTTGCCGCTCTCCTCGACCGGCATCTGGTTCTCCTCGGTCTTCTCGCCGCCGCCATAGACCTGGCCATTGGCGAGCGGATAAGTGCCGAGGTCATGCGGCGCGAAGGGGAACTTCCAGCGGTCGCTCTTCGCATACTCCATGAAAGGCGCGAGGAAGGACTTCGCCAGGCTCGGGCCGAAGAGCAGGAACTGCGGCGCCATCGGGTAGAAGACATCCGAAGTGGCGATGCAGCCGTTCGAGTGATTCTCCTTCGAGAACTGCAGCGGCTGGCCCTTCTCGTCCGCCACGAACTTCCCGGCGGCGAAGCACTGGCGGTAGGCCAGCGCGGAGATCTTCGCATACTTCACTCCGCCGATCTGGGTCAGGTCGGCCATCAGCTCCTCGTCGAACTTCACGCAGCGCTCCTGGATCGCGGCGTACTGCTTGGCCGAGGCCTCGAGCAGATCCTTCGCTTCCCAACCGTTGCGCCGCCAGAAAGGGCGCAGGTTCTTGTGATTGTACTGGATCGCGTAAATGTCGTCATAGGCGATCATCAGCCACTTCGAGACCGGCTGGGCTCCCACTTGGAAAGCCTTGAGCTCGATGCCGGCACCAGCTTCATCCGCCCGCCCGGCCTCGCCCTTCGCACCCTTGCCGCTGGCCAGGCCTTTATCGGCGAAGGCCGTGGCCAAATCCTGCGTCTTGGCAAAGCCATAACTCGCCGTCGCATCCGCCGGCGCGGCAAGATAGACGTAGCCCCAGTCGATCCGCTGGTCGTCGCCCTTCTTCTGCAGCACCTGCTGGTCCTTCGAGCCCATCCGGACCACCGCCAGGCCGCCTTCGCTGGCGTCGTTCCAAGTCACATCCTGATCCGGCGTATTGACCGTGAGCTCACCGGAAGCACCGAAGAATACGGAGACCTCGTGGGTTTTGCCGTCGAGCGCGAAGCATTCGTAAGTGAGGTAGGTCACCGGCCGCGAGAGGATGTCCATGTCCTCCGGCAAGGCCGGGGTGGTAAAGGTAAGTTGCAGGGCCAAGCCACCGCCTTCGAAAATGTAGATCGTGCGCGTCGGCAGCACCGTCAGGCTCTTCTGCTCCAGTGCCGGCACCGTGGCCGGGCTCGCACCCAGCACGCGGAAGGCCTTGCCATCGATCTTCACCAAGCCCGTCAGCTGGTGGCGCTTGCCGGTCCAGTGCGTCGACTCGACATCGGTCAGCTTGTCGCCGGGCGACCAGATGCTGAAATACGGATCGCAGGCGACCAGCGGCGTAGAAGGCGGGATCAAGCCATCGCCCGGGGGCGAGACGCGGGCTTGGCCGTGAGCCAAGGTCGTGCCGAGAGCCAGCACGGCGAGAACGGGGTGGAGTTTCATCTTGAGTTGCAAAACAAGCGGGTTGGGCAGTCCGGAGCGTCGGGCACCTTGCACCGCACCCCGTCGATTATCGCAGGGAAAAACGCGCACCCCGCGACGGCCCGATCATGCGATGGAACACGTTTATCCTGTCAAACGAAAAGGGATTCCACCCTCACTGCCGTCGATCCGGCCTAGCGTTCAAAAAACAGCGTAAACTCCTGACGGTTATAGGTCAGGTGCGTCTCCGCCACCAGCGTCAGCCCGGAAGTCTTCGCATACGCCAGCGCCGCCCGCGTCAACTCGATCATCTCCTTCGGCGTTTCCGGCCCGGCCAGCTTCATCGTGAAAATGATCGGTGCCCCCGGGCTCAACTGCCGCGAAAGACGGATCACCTGCCGCAGCGAGGCCCGCGGATCGCCGTTCATGTCACACAGCAGGGCGTCGAAGCGGTCGTCCTCCGCCGGCCGGAAGTCATCCACATCCGCCTTCACGAATTGCAGTCCCGGCGTCCGTTTCAGCCGCACATCGAGCATCGCCTTGTCCACCGCCGTCACGCGGTAGCCGCGCGCGATCAATTCGGAAGTCATCCCGCCAGGGCTCGCCCCCAGCTCCAGCCAGCGCGCGCCCTTCGGCGGCGCTTGCCGGTGCAGGCCCAGATAGTGCAGCGCCTCCGCGATCTTCGCCCCGGCGCGGCTGATCCCGCTGCTCTGGCTGATGAATTTCGTCCCGCCCGGATAAAAGCCGTTCGCCGCCCGCGGACTCTGCATCCCGCAAAAAAGGCCCTCCTTGCCCACCAGGCAGAAGAGCGTCTCCGCCGCCGGGTCCTGCCCTTCCACCCCGTCCGCGGATGCCGGCAGGGTCGGGAAAAGCTGCAGCGTCCGTCCGCGCAGGTTCACCGCCAAGTGCTTGTAAAAGGCATGCGTCCCCGAGGCCTGCAGCGGCCCGGAAAGTAGCGTCTGTGGTGCCAGCTCCCCGAACTTCTTGAAAATCCCCTGCGCCGCCTTCTCCACGAAGCCCTCCATCTTCTGCGGATTGCAGGGCCACGCATGATGCACCGGCAGGTTCCACGCGATGAACTTCGCCCACTCGGAATCCCGCAGCGCCGCCGGATCCTCGATCCGGACCAAGTGGTAATCCGCGCCCATGGCCTTCTGCGGAACCGCGGAAAGCCCGGCGAAAATCTCCTCCGCGTGCGGAGCGAAGATCTCGGGAATGCGCAGCAGCCAGGATGGGACGGAGTCGGACACGCAAGTGTCCTGCAACCCAGCCACCGCGGCGACAATCCCCAAGTTCCCCGGGGACCGGGATTTTCCTATCGCGAGGCTGGCGGCGATCCGGAAAGCTCCACCGCCATCCCGCAGCGCTATCCATGAAGAAAGCGGTCCTTTTCCTCTGTTCGCGGAACCGGCTGCGCAGCCCCACCGCCGAAGCCATCTTCGCCGGCCATCCCGATCTGGAGGTCGATTCCGCCGGCCTCAGCCCGGATGCCGACCTGCGCCTCTCCGCCGAGCAGGTCGAATGGGCGGACCTGATCCTCGTCATGGAAGAAGTCCACCGCAGCCGCCTCATCCGCGCCTTCGGCAAGCTCCTCGTCGGCAAACGCGTCGCCGTCCTCGGCATCCCCGATGACTACGACTTCATGGACCCCGCGCTCGTGGAACTGCTGAAACTCCGCTGCGCGCCCTACTTTTGAGGAGCTTGTATAAGCGCGGCTTTCCAAGCCAAGCGCAGCGGCAAAGGCAGGGACCGCTCTCCGAGCGGTCCGGCGGATGGAGGCGGTCCTATGCGAATCGGACGCGGAGCCAAGTTCAGGCCGTCCCCGGCCGGACCTTTCGGAGAAAGGTCCCTGCCTCTAGTGGCAAGTCACCAGGAGATTCCTACATCCCCAAAAACCTCTCCGCATACCTCCTCCCGAACTCCACCAGCGCCTCCCGCCCGAAGTGCACGGAATCCACCCCGCCCAGCCCCCTGCTCTCCACGAAAGCCGCGTGCGGATCCTCCTCCGCCACCCGCCTTAGACCTTCCCGAACCATCACCCGCCGGGCCACGGAAGCCGCCTTCCGCTTCTCATCCCCGAAGTCCCCCAGATCCCCGATCAGGAAAGGCAGCTCCGGCACCCCCAGATCGCCACGCAAGCTCCCCATCAAGCCCGCCAGCTTTCCCGCATGCGCCGGTGCCAGCGCATCGCTCTCCGCATCCGACTCGCCCTGATGCCATAGCACCCCGGCGAGCGTTCCGGACTTCTCCGCGATCCGCGCCCGCCGGACCGCATTCTTATACAGCGGCGAGCCCGGTCCCAGCCGATCGATCGGTGCTCCGCCCCACGCGCAGGGAATCAGCCCCACCATCGTCTCCGGCATCGCCTCCCGCAGCCGCGCCGCGAAGGGCAGCGCCAGGCCGAAGCCCGCGCTGCGCTGGTTCAGGTGCAGCGGGTGGGCCGCCGGCCGCCAGCGGGTCCAGCCCCGGGGCAGGGAGAACTTGAGCGTGCACTGGCCGCCAAGCGCCAGCACCCCGGGCATCGGGTCGCGGTCGCCGGGCTGCCAGGGATTCTCAGGCAGGACGCAGCCGTAGCCGGCCATGTTCGACTGCCCCATCAGCAGGAAGATCCGCAGGCGGGATCGATCGGACGGGAGCCCCATGAGGGAAAGAGATCGGGCGCGGGCCTGTCCCTGAAGGAATCAGCGCTTCGCGACTTCCAGAGCCTGGCCGGTGTAGCGGTAGTGGCCGTGGATCTGGTACTCGGTCAGGACGTTCTCCCACTTGGGACCCTGGCCGTTGTCATGCACCACCCAGGCTTCGTCGCCGCGGTTGCCAGGGCCGGGGACCACGATGCCGCAGTGAAGCTCACCTTGCGCCAGCATCCACACCACGATGTCGCCGGGCTTGTAGTCGGCGTGGTCGCGGGTCGCGGGCAGCTCGGCACCCACGTGCTTGAAGTAGCGCTGCAGATTCTGGATCCGGCGGTGATCGATACTCTGATCCGGTGCCCGGGAATCCCAAAGCTGCGGATAGGAGGAGAAATTCTTCGCCATGTCCTCGTGGATCAGGACTTGCAGGTCGATCCCCAGATTCCGGTAGCTGCGGATCAGCAGGTCCTCCGCCTTGCCCTTCCACTTGCCATCCACCGTCGGGATGTCCCCGTTGGGGTACGCGATCTGGTAATAGGAAGTATCGTAAATCGTGGCAGTCTTCGTCCGTTGCAAGGCTGCGGCGGCCAGCCGGTCCCCGAAGTCGATCGTCGACATCAGGTCGGCGATCAGGACGTCCGCACTCTCCACCGAGGCGACCGTCTGCTGCGCACGCAGCAAGGGCAGCAAGGGCTTGCCGAAGAACCAAGCGGCACCGGCCGCAATCAGGAGAACCACCCAACCGCCGAGAAAATTCGGACGCCGCTGCGGCTTCTTGGCCTGCGGACGGGGTCCGATGTATTCGATGGTGCCGAGGTGATGGCTGTTGTGACGCTTAGCCATTGTTCTAATTAAGAAAAGTAAATCAAAACCGGGACGGGAATGCGACATTTTTCGCGGTCCCGCAGCAATTTTTTTCTAAGAATCCATTTCTGGACCGACGGAGTTCATCATTTCAGGGTGGTCCGCGATGACGGTGTTCCGCAGCACGAAGCCCTTGGTCTGGGGTGAGATGGATCTCCCCCTCTTTGGTATCGATAAGGATTGGCACGGGAAAGAGGTGGGGCCGCAAGCCGCGTTTTCCATTGTCGTAGATTCACGCAGTCTTTGGTTCATCGCATCCCATGCCGCTCCCGCCCGCGTGCACCCGGCGGCCAGGCCGGGACGCTTCACGCCGGAACTATGGAAGTACGACGTGGCGGAGCTGTTTCTCCACGATCAGACAAGCGGTCGCTACTTTGAGTTCAATCTTGCGCCTAACGGAGCTTGGTGGAGTTGCGAATTCACCGCCCCGCGCGTCCGCGAGGAAGCGGGGGACATCGTTTTCCCGGAGGTCGCCACCTTCGCCGAGCTCGCGCCTAACGGCGGCTGGATGGCAGCCATGGCGATCCCGCGGGACTTGTTAGAAGGCCGCCTCGACTTCGGGAAGGAGACCGCGCTGAACGTGGCCTTCATCCTCGAATCGCCCGACCAGCGTTTCCTAACAGCCGTGGACCTCGGCGGCGGCGAGCCGGACTTCCACCGCCCGCAGAAGTTCCGTAAAATCGCGCTCCAGGATCTCAGCAAATCTACGTGACAATCCGGTCACGCGATGGCGTGATTGCGGCGGGAGCAAAATCGGACATGATGGTCCACGTAAGCGACGCCCTTCCCCCCGATGGCCCGCTTGCAACTCCCCCCGAGAAACAGACCCGTCTTCCCCCCAGGACGGACGACATCCCCCCACGGGAAAACCCGCTGCCTTCGTTCCCCCAACGGCGCCAGCGGGTTTTTCTTGTCCCCGTGGCGCGGCCCTGCCGCCTTGGAGTGCGGAGACTTGTCCTGCCCGTTACCCACAACTTTTCATTTTAAAGACTCGCCACGCCTGTGCGAGGGTCCGCAGCTTTGCGAGGCCCCGCCACAGCACTTCGGGGCCGGGTTCCCCGTCGCTCTTCCTGCCAAGGAATCCGCCCAGCCTCGCGATCATCCGCACCGCTTCGCCGGTCGCCGGCGGCCGTTCCGGCGGCGGCCCGCCGCCCGCCGCGTGCACCGGGAGCACCTCCCATTCGTCGCGCTCCAGCCAGCCTTCCACCGGGAGCCCCGGGCTGATCCGCGCCTGCCAAACCAGGGACAGCAGGTGCACCGCTACGACCATGTCCAGCGCGATGAAGGCCTTGAGCTTCTCCGCCGCGCGCACCTGCCGGCTTTCCACCCGGCAGCCGGTCTTGAGCACGCGGTGGAAGTCCTCGATCCGCCAGCGCAGGGCATACCAGCCGACCAGCCGCGCGGCGTCGCCGGCGTCCGCGACGGGTTCGGTCGTCAGCAACTGCCAGCACACCGGCTCCACGCCCGGCGGCGGGTCGATCTCCCGGACTTCCAGCGCCCACAGTTCCAAGCTTTCCGACAGCCCGAGGTATTTCTTCTTGTGGGCGGGCACCGCCAGACGGACCCGCCCGGCCCGCACCGCGAGGGTGGCCTTGCGCGCCTTGAGCCCTTGCTTTCCCCGCGGCAGGTCGACCACGAGGGTGGCCGTCACCGGCAGCGCGGCGGGGGTCTGCCACAACGGCGTGCCGCCGTCCTCAAGCTTGCGGTCGTGCTGGCTGCGCACCAGCAATCCGGCTCCGCCGCCGCGTTGCGCGCGGGTTTGCTGGCAGGCGGCGAGCAGTTCGTAGATGTCGGCCTCGCGGTCGGCGACCGACAGCACCGCGCGCGTGCCGCCGAGGTCTTCCCACAGCCGCTGCGCCTCGTGCCAGCCGCCGACCCAGCGGTGGCTTTCCTTTTCTTCCAAGGGCTGGCGGTTGCGCTTGCCGGCGGGCTCGCCGGCACCGCGGGGTTGCCGGGCGTAGACAAGGGCCGAGGCGAGGCCGTGGACCGCGCCGTCCGTGCCGACCACGAGCTGGCCGTGGACGAAAAGGCCGGGGGAGCGATCCTTGCCATGGCCGGCGGTGGGGCCCAGGCCTTCCTTGCTACGATGGTTGTCGTAATTGAGCGCGGTGGTGTCCTGCAAGACCAGCAGCGCGGTTCCCTCGTCCCCAGCCCGCAGCCGATCCAGCATCGCGGCGCGGTGGGCGGCGAGGATCGCCCCGCAGTTGACCTCGGGCTGGTCGAAGAGCCGGTAGCAGGCCTTGGTGCCGGACCAGTCGCCGCAAGCGGCGGGAACCGGGGCGGTGGGATTTCGTGCGAAGTCGGAGGCCACACGCACAAAGCGTCGGCTGCGGCGAGGGTCGCCGCAATCCAAGGTTGCAAATTCGGTTCCAGCCCAGGAGAGGGCGGCTTGCGGGTCGGGAGGATTGAGGTCGGAAGAATCGAGGTCCATCCGCGAAGCTGATGTAAACAGTCGTTTAGTACCAGCGCGATTTAAGTACGACCTCGAAAAGTTGTGGGTAACGGGCAGGACTTGTCACCGCCTTTCTTAGCGAGACTTGTCGAGCGTCCGAAGCGACCAAAGCGGTCAAGGTCCCACCTCGCCCCTCCTCGCCGCTCAGTTCACCGAGGCCGATCAGCACCGAAAGCTCCGCCCCCTCGTTGCCTTCCATTCAAAATTCGGCGTTCGATGTTGGGCGTTCGATGTTCGCCTTCTTTCCTTTCATCCCCGCGCAGCGGCACTCCGGTTGATGATTGGAAGATTGGTGATTGAGGATTTCTTCCCCCCAGACCGGAGCTTGCACCCTCCCCCTCATCGCGGCTATATTCCAAGGGTGGCGGAAGTATCCAACGAGGAGGAAGACGACAAGGCCGCGGCACTCGAGGCCCTGCTCGAGCAATTCCGCGAGCCGGAGGAGCCGCGCAAGAAAGCCAACCCGCTCTGGATCATCCTCGCCCTCATGCTCGCCGTCGCCGGCTGCTGGCTGGCGATGAAGGTGACCGAGGGCACCATGATGCTCTCCAAGATCACCGCCGCGCCACAAACGATGAAGCCCGCCAAGGTTGCGGACCGCTCGCTCGCGAAGAACAGCCCGAAATTCTCCGTCGAGACCTACGTCGAGCGCTGCCGCAGGGGCATGACCCCGCAGCAGGTGCGCTGGATCGTCGGGGATTTCCAGAAAGCCGGGCTCGACGACATGCGGGTCGAGAAGGTCTGGCAGCTGGTCCACGATTTCCAGGAAGCCGCCGGCTCCGAAAAAGGCCCCGGCTGGATGGATCCGGACATGCCGAAGCTGGCGAAATCAGAAGCCATGGAGATCGGCTGGCAACAGCGCACCTGGTACCTGGACGCCTTGGCCGACGGCCTCTCGCTCGACGTCTGGCAGAGGCGCCAAGCGAAGGAGCGCTGCGGCGTGCATCTGCTGGAGACCGAGGTCGAGTTCATGAAGAAGCAGCCGGAAGGAGAACTGCATCCCATCTCCGAAGCCGAAGCCCCGCCCTACGCCGCCCTGGTCAATCCGTCTCATTGGCTGAAAAACGAGGAGATGGCTCCATGGAGACTGGTTGATCTAACGGACGCACAACTTCGGATCACGTGGCATGATTGGATCATGTCCCGGCGAGATGGATCCACCGGAAGCACGGCTTACGACTCGGATTATCCATGGTTCGATTCTGGGATCACGGCCATGCTCAATCCGCTCGCAGCCGAGTCGCCACAAATTGGCGATTTCTCTACAGGCGATGCCCCTTCGAAGATCGACGGCGCAGGATCGATACTCCCCTACACTTACGGCCAGGATTTCTCGAACCCCGGCAATCTCAAAAGCGAAGTCATGGCCTGCCACCCCGCCCAATTGAAGATCCTCCTGCTCCTCAAGCCCGATCTCGCCGCCACCCTCATGGACGACCTCGAAGCCAGCGGCGATTAGCTGCCGTGGCCACATCTCCGTGCTGCTTCACGGATGGCTCTCCCGCTGGGAGCGCGGAGCCACCGGCCTGCAGAATGGTCCCCGGCCGCGCGCAGCATGAGAAGGAAGGTAGCCAGCCCCTCGGCACTTTCCGCATCGCCTCCCATCGTCCCGATGCCTTCCCTCTGAAATCCTCAAATCTCAAATTTGAGATCCGCCTCCTGCCTTCCTCCGCGCCGCTCCCCGACCTCTGCGCCTCTGCGCCTCTGCGGTCAACCCTCCCGCCGTCCCTTGCCTCCCACATCTTCTGAAAACTGAACCCTAGCAAACTCCCTTCCCGCCCCGCGCAGCGGCATTCCAATTGATGATTGGCAGATTGATGATTGATGATTTCTTCCCCCTGTGCCCGCCGCCCCGCTCCTCCACCCCGGTGATTCCCTCTGGATCGCCGCCCCGGTGGCTTGGCGGGAAGCCTGCCTCTCCGCACCCGCGATGCGCGCCCTGAAGCGCATGGGCCTCGTCCTCCGGGTCGTCTCCCCCGAACGCCAGACCTCCTTCTGGGAAGCCAGCGGCTTCCTCGACCTGAAAACCTACCCGGAAAAAGCTTCGGCCCGCCAAATCGCCGCCTCCTTGGAAACAGGCAGCACCTCGCTCGCCTGGGAAGCCGGCGAGGCCGCGGATGCCTTCGCCAAGACCGGCATCGCGCGCCGCCTCGGGCCGCCGGCCAAAGGCCTTGAAAAGCGCCTCACCGAGCCCGTCGCCATCACCTACACCCCGGGCCCGATCGAGCACCGCGTGAAGTTCTACCTGGAGATCGCCGCGAAGCTCGGAGCCGAGACCATGGTCGGTGAAAACTTCACACCGGTCGCCATGGATGTCCCGCGGGCTCCCGACCGGATCCTGCTCGTGCCGGATTCCGATTTCGGCTCGCACTACGAATGGCTGCCGGAGCGCTGGGAAGCGCTGGCGAAGGCGTTGTTAGAAAAAGGCCGCCTCTTGCGCATCGCCACCACCGGCCGCCTCGGTGCCGCCTTGGCCAAGGCCATCCCGGAGGCGGACACCGTGGATCTCCAATTCCCCGCGCTGGAAGAACTCGCCGCCCACGGCCTCTGCATCGCCGCCGATGGAAGCGTCCCGCATCTGGCCGCCCACGTCGGTACGAGATGTGTCGTACTATTCGGTCCCGGCGAGCCCGAGTGGATGCGTCCCCTCGGCAAGCAGCACCTCATCGCCAGAAGAAAGGTCGAGTGCTCCCCCTGCCACGCCCCCAAGTGCGTCATGGACCTCCGCTGCCAGAACGACCTCGAACTCGCCGAAGTCCTCCGCGTCCTCGACGCCTGAGCCTGCCTTCCGCGGCCCCGCCGCCCTGGAGTGCTGAGGCTCGCCACAGCCTCCCGGCAGGCAGCTTGCTGCCGTGAAGAACGATAAAGTGTTCGGCTCTCCGTCAGGTTTGCTGGAGCTCCTGGAGGAAACTCTCCATGTTGATCGGTGTGCCCCCTTTGCGGCGCAGCCGCTTTGGAGTGCGGCGGGCATCGCCGCTTTCCAGCGATGTTTGCCAGAGATCGCCGTCTCGAATCCATCCCTTCGTTCCCCCCTTTGCAATCCTGCCAGCCGTTCCGCCACCTTCAGGAAGATCCGCAGCTCAAGCGGGATAGCAGGGGGCGGCGTGGAGGCGAATTCAATGCGGCGATCTCCAATCTGCATCGCACGAAAGCGGCGATGCCCGCCGCACTCCAAAGCGGCTGCGCCGCCCTCCGGGGGGTAACGTGTCGTGATTCATCAGCAAACCTGACGGAGAGCCAAATGTCTTAGCTCCGCGACCTTTCTACTCCCCGGCGTAGCCGCAGACCGATTGATGATTGAGACATTGGTGATTGATGATTCGCCCATCAGGCCCCTCACCTCATCACATGCTCCAGCAGCACGCTCTGCACGTGCAGATAGAACTGCGAACGGAACCACGCCGAGCGTTTCCCCGGCGTCATCTCTTCCGGATCCGCCGTGGAAAACCCATACCGCTCTTCCAAGGCCAGCCGCGCCTGGTTCAGCCCGCCGTACCAAAGATCCGCCTGATCCCGCGCGATGTGAATCTCCGCCGGCTCCTCGCCACTACCCGCGATCGAGAGCGCGCCCTCGATCGCGTCGAGCTGGCCATTGAAGCCATCACGCAGTTCCGGCAGCACATACTCCTCCCAATCGGCCAGGCTGTCGTCCTCACCCATCGCCTCGGAAACCCGGTCGGCCAGATCCAGGCCGCCGCCGCGGGCGTCGTACGAGATGCATCGTAGCACCATCCAGTCCAGCGGCGTCTCCACGTCGATCCGCAGGCCGCCTTGAAGCGTGGGGCCGACTTTCATTCGCTCTTCTCCATCGAGGTCTTCAATTGGTGCGCCTGGAGCTGCTGCGTGTAGAACTCCGCCTTCTCCCGCTCGCCGGTCCAGACCACGGAGCGCCCGCGCTTGTGGACTTCCATCATCATCGCCGTCGCACGGCTCTCCGGGTAGCCGAAAATCTTCATCAGCACCAGCGTGACGTAGCCCATCAGGTTCACCGGATCGTCGTGGACGATGACGTTCCACGGCACGTCCAGCGATACCTCTTCGCGGGTGACGGTAAGAGTGTCGGACATGGGGTCAGACTTCGACGGGTTCGCCCGCGGGAGCATCGATCCACTTGCCGTGTTCGCGGATCAGGTCGATCAGGCGCTCGACCGCCTCGGCCTCGGGGATGTTGAACTTCACCGGCTGCTTGCCCACGTAGAGGTTGATCTTGCCCGGCGCACCGCCCACGTAGCCGAAATCGGCGTCCGCCATCTCGCCGGGCCCGTTGACGATGCAGCCCATCACCGCGATCCGCACGCCCTTGAGGTGCCCCGTGGAGGCGCGGATTTTCTGCGTGGTATTCTGAAGATTGAACAGCGTCCGCCCGCAGCTCGGACAGGCCACGTAGTCGGTCTTGAAGATCCGCGTCCCTGCCGCCTGCAGGATGTTGTAGGAGAGCCGCAGGGACTGGCCCGGCGCGGGCTCGCCCTGGATCAGGATCGCGTCACCGATCCCGTCGCACAGCAGCGAGCCGATGTGCCGTGCGGCCACCAGCAGTGTCTCCACGAACTCGCCGCTCTCCGTCACTGGCTCGAGCAGATCCTTCAGCAGGATTGGATGCCGCGCATCCAAGCGGAAGGCCAGCATCCGGAACGCCGGAATCACGTCCATGCCGATGCCATCCGCCACCGTCACCAGCCGCGTTTCGGTGCCGTGATTGAGTGCGGACAGCGCCGCCTCGTCGCGCGGGTCGATCGCCACCACGCCCGACTTCTCCAGGATGATCTCCGGCTTGAAGTCGCCCATCTTCGCGATCTTGTGCGCCACCGCATTCCACTTCTCCTGGGTGGTGAAGACCCGCACCGTCTTGTCCCCGCCCAACTCGTGGCCCATCACCTCCATCACGTTCGACTTCCGCCGCTCGTAGGAGAAGGGGTCGTAGGACGGCACCAGGGAGTGATTTTCCACCACGGTCGGCTTCAGTTGGAAGGGTGATGCCAGCGCTCTCGCCACCGGCACCTCATGCACCGCATCCTCGGTCAGCGAGACCCGGATCGTATCGCCGATCCCGTCCGCCAGCAGCGAGCCGATGCCGATCGCGCTCTTGATCCGGCCGTCCTCGCCATCGCCCGCTTCGGTCACGCCGAGGTGGATCGGGTAGTTCCAGTCCGCGCCTTCCTTTTCCAAGCGGGCGACCAGCAGGCGGTAAGCCTCGATCATCACCTTCGGGTTGGAGGCCTTCATCGAGAAGACGAAGTTGTGGTAGTCCATCTCCCGCGCGATCCGCGCGAACTCCAGCGCGCTCTCGACCATCCCGAGCGGCGAATCGCCGTAGCGGTTCATGATCCGGTCGGACAGCGACCCGTGGTTGGTGCCGATCCGCATCGCCCGGCCGAGCGACTTGCACAGGTCGACCAGCGGCGCGAATTCCTCACGGATCCGCTCGAGTTCCTCCAGATATTGGTCGTCGCTATACTCGCGGACCTCGAACTTCTTCTTGTCGGCGTAGTTGCCCGGATTCACCCGGACCTTCTCGACCCACTTGGCGGCCTCGAGCGCGGCGTCGGGCTTGAAATGGATGTCCGCCACCAGCGGCACTTCACAGCCGGCAGCACGGACCTCGCGGGCGATGTTCTCCAGGTTCGCCGCGTAGACCTTGGTCTGGGCGGTGATGCGCACGATCTCGCAGCCCGCCTCCGCGAGCTGCAGCACCTCGGCCACGCAAGCAGGGGTATCGCGGGTGTCGGACGTGATCATCGACTGCACGCGGATCGGGTTGGTTCCGCCGACGCCGACCGTGCCGATCATCACCTCGCGGGTCATTCGGCGGCTGTAGGCCAGCAGGTCGGGGCAGTATCGCAGCAGCGCGTGGTCGCTCATTCGCCGGGAGATACACGATGTTCCCGGGCTCGGCAACGGCGGCGGCAAAGGAGCGGATTTCCGCCCCGGGCCCGGTTTGGGCAGACGATCGGGCTTTCGCGCGGCGCTTTTGGACGTATTCTCGCGATGCCGATGAAAAAGCGCCTGTTCCTGATTGCCGCCCTGCTGGTGCCGATACTGCGCGCCGAGCCGGCCGTGGCTCCCGCTCCGCTTGAGAAGCCGCCGGAGGAGAAAAAGGAGCAATTCATCCGGGTCACGGAGGAAAAGAAGAAACCCACCGCCCTCCAGACCGCCGTGGTCCGCCTGTCCAAGGGCGATGCCAGTGTCGAGCTGATCGGCGCGATCCACATCGCGGACAAGAAATACTACGCGGCCCTCAACCAGCGCTTCACCGGCTACGACGCCCTGCTCTGGGAAGGCATCGGCGGCGGCCAGGCCCCGGTGGTGGAAGTGGACGTTCCGGAGCAGCCCAAGACCATCGAGGAACGCGTCGCAGCCGCTGAGGACGAGATGGCCAAGGCCTCGGAGGAGAAGAAAGGCGGCAAGCTCGACGGCCTCCACCAAGCCTACGAGGCGGCGGCCGAATACCTCGACCTGAGCTACCAGATGATGGAGATCGACTACTCGAAGCCGAACTTCGTCCACGCCGATCTCTCGATGCAGGAGTTCTCGGACCTTCAGGAGCAGCGCGGCGAGTCGCTGCTCGGCTTCATGTTCAAGGCCGGCATGCAGGCGAACAAGCTCAAGCCGGTGAAGGAACCGAGCGCGCTCAAGCTGCTGATCTCCGTGATCAAGGGAGACAAGGCCGGGCTGAAGCGGGAGCTGGTCCACACCCTCGGCGCCGGGGACGACCAGGTGGCCATCCTGGCCGGGGAGAGCGTGATCATCAGCGACCGCAACGCGAAGTGCCTGGAAGTGCTGGCCCGCGAGGTGAAGGGCGGGAAGAAGAAGCTCGGCATCTTCTACGGTGCCGCCCATTTCCCGGACATGGTGAAGCGCCTCGCCGACCAAGGCTGGACCATCGCCGGTTCCGAATGGATGACCGCTTGGGACATTCCTGAGTAATACTCTAAGGGGGTACCCTTAAGAGGGATACCCTTTGCGTGCCGTTCGGGGCTACGGGTGGCGTGCCGTTCGGGGCACCGCCCCTGTGCCGTTCGGGGGCACGGGTGGCCCTCGCGATCACGGCATGGCGGATTCCCGTTCCATAGGCTTGATTAAGTGAACTTAATTATCAATTTTCGCTTCTCTCGCCTCTCCCCATGAAAACCACTCCCCTGCTTGTGGCCCTCGCGGCCTGTGCGGTCGTGCCTGCGCACGGCGCCACCACCTTCTCGTTCATCACCGACCCGTGGACAAACGGCGCTACCACCCAGACCGGCTATCTCAATGGCGCGCTTTCCGGCAGCCTGACCAAGGGCGGGGTGACGATGACCTTCACGACCTCGATCGTCGGCACCGCGGACCCCGCGACCCGCAACCTGACCCTGGACACGACCGGGAATCCGAGGGGCTTCGTCTTCGGCACGCAGGACGATGCGAACGATCTCAATGGCACCCTGCTGAACTACCAGCGCTGGGATTTCTCCTTCTCCCAGCCGGTGACCCTGGTGTCGTTGGGTCTGGATGACGTCGACTCGGACCAGTCCAACATCTCCGGCACGAACGGCTTCCGCGATGCGGTGGCGGCGGAGGCCTTCCTCTCGCTGCTGCCCGGTACGATCGGCAGCGGGATCGATGCGGGCTTCGCCTTCGCCCCGGGAACCGGGCTGAGCGGCGGGATGATTGGCACGGGCAACGGCCAATCGATCAGCTACGCGATCTCCGGCCCGGCGGGGAATCCGAACAACGCCCCGGCCTACCGGACCTTCCTGGACTTCGGCAGCACGCCGATCTCGTCCTTCAGCCTCTACACCTTCTCGGACCGCGACAACGCGCACCGGATCTCGATCTTCGGGGGAACCCTTGAGATCAACGCGGTTCCTCCGGTGCCGGAACCGGCCTCGGCACTGCTCGCGCTGGCGGCGCTGCCTTTATTGGCACGGCGGCGGAAGTAGGCCTTGTTCGCGACTTCTTCACCTCGTGAGCATCGGATCTCCCGGGAAGGCGTCTTCAATGATTGCGATGCCTCCTCTGCGACAGATCCGTCTGGCCCTGATCATCGTGATCACGGGCCTCGTGCTTAGCGGCCTGACCGCCTTTCCGCTGCTCCACGAGCTGAACCTGCTGTCCGGCTGGCTGGCCGGGGACTCGCGCGATCCGGCGGCGCATGCGGGGCTGGTGCACTGGCTCCTGAAGGTCCGGGAAGGGCTGGAGGTCACCTATGCCCGCTACCCCTTCGTCGCTTACGGCACGGACTGGCTGGCCTTCGCGCATGTGATGATCGCACTGTTCTTCGTCCTGCCCTACCGCGATCCGCAGCGCTATGAGGGGGTGCTGAAGGTCGGGATCGCGGCCGCGCTGCTGGTGATCCCGCTGGCCCTCATCTGCGGCCCGATCCGGGGGATTCCGTTCTACTGGCGCTTGATCGATTGCTCCTTCGGCGTGTTCTGCGTGCCCTTCCTGCTCTTCGCGCTGCGCAAGACGCGGGAGCTGGGGCCTTGGCGCCAAGGACCGGAAGTTTCTGGCGATTGCCGCGAATCGTGTTAGAGTGAGAGATGCGGGTCCTTCTCTTTGCGACGTTGCTGACGCCGGTTCTGGCGTCGGCGGAGGGCGTGCGTCCGGGGGTGATTGCGGCGCAGGATCTGAAGGAATACGCGACGCTGAGCGGGCCGCGGAAGCGGATCGTGGAGGAGGCGCTGGAGCTGGCGGCGAAGGATACCTGGCTGAAATACACTTTCGGCAGCGCGGATCCGGAGAGTGGTGGCTTGGACTGTTCGGGGTCAGTGTATTACATCTTCCAGCAGGCGGGGATCGAGCCGCCCCGGACCTCGGCGGGTCAGTTCACGTGGGTGAAGGATGCAGGGACGCTCACGGAGGTGCCGGCGGTGACTCCTTCCTTGGAAATGCCGGAATTCGAGAACCTCAAGCCCGGGGACTTGCTCTTCTGGTCAGGGACTTATGAGCCGAAGGACGGGCGCGAGGTGGCGGTTTCCCATGTGCAGATCTATCTGGGTCACGAGAAATCGACGGGAAAGCCGGTGATGGCGGGTGCCAGCGACGGGCGGACCTACCGTGACACGAAGCGGGCGGGCTACGGGATCTTTGATTTCAAGCTGCCGCGCGCCGGATCGAAGGGGGTTTTCTTGGGTTACGGATTGCCGCCGCTTGGGAAATAATCCGTTCGGGTTAAGCGAACGCAAAAATCCTTGCACTTTGATAAGAAACGATACTTTTATCCATTTCAGCCGCTTGACCCAGCGGTTGAACCTGCCATGCCTGCGCATCCGGACGTCCTTTTTGAAGCCCTCGACTCGTTCCGCATCGAGACGCCCTCGTGGGGCTATGCCGATACCGGAACCCGGTTTGGGAAATTCCATCAGCCGGCGGCGGCGATCGACCTCGACGACAAGCTGGCGGATGCCGCGCACGTCAACCGCCTGACCGGGTGCTGCCCGACGGTGGCGACGCACGTGCTGTGGGACTTCGTGCCCGGGACCGACGCGGCGACGGTGGCGTCGAAGGCGGCGGGGCTCGGGATCGGGATCGGCTCGATCAATCCGAATCTTTTCCAGGACCAGCTCTACAAGCTCGGCTCGGTCGGCAGTCCTTTCGAGACGGCGCGCGACCAGGCGCTGGCGCATGTGCTGGACTGCATCGAGATCGGCAAGGCGACGGGCAGCCGGGCGGTCTCGTTGTGGTTCGCGGATGGCACGAATTATCCGGGGCAGGACAGCATCCGCGCGCGGAAGCACCGTTTCGAGGCAGCGCTGAAGGAAATGCACGCGCACCTCGCGCCGGAGCAGATCCTGCTGGTGGAGTACAAGCCCTTCGAGCCGGCTTTCTATCAGACCGACCTGGCCGACTGGGGGATGTCCTTCCTGATGGCGAAGAAGGCCGGGCCGCAGGCCAAGGTGCTGGTGGATACCGGGCATCACTACCTCTCGCAGAACATCGAGCAAATCGTGGCGTGGCTGCTGGACGAGGACATGCTCGGCGGCTTCCATTTCAACGACCGGCGCTATGCGGACGATGACCTGACGCTCGGCTCGATCGATCCCTACCAGATTTTCCGGATCTTCCACGAGATCCACCTCTTCGCGCAGGAGCGGGGCGGCAAGTATCCGTCGATCGAGTACATGATCGACCAGTCGCACAACCTGAAGCCGAAGATCGAGGCGATGATCCAGACGGTCTGCACCGCGCAGGAGCTGTATGCGAAGGCCGCGCTGGTGGATCACGCCGCGCTGCTGCAGGCGCAGAAGAAGGGCAACATCGTGGATGCCGAGAACTGCCTGAAGAAGGCTTTCAACACCGATGTGACCGCGGCCCTGGCGACATGGCGGACAGGCAAGGGTCTGGAAGCGGATCCCTTGATGGCGCACCGCGCCACCGGCTATGCCGAGAAGGCCGCTGTGGAGCGCTCGAAGCGGCGTCAGGAGCTTGGCATCGCGACGGAGCACAGTTATGCCTGAGCTGGTCTCGCGATTCGCGGTCACAATCTCTATCCAAGGCAGTGAAATGACCCGTTCTGAATTGGCAGCGGCCATTCGCAAACTTGCCGCCGGAGAACTCACCGATGAGGAATGGCGAGCCGCCATGGTGAATCACTATGCCGACATCGAGACAGAATCTGCGCGCAGCCGCGCCGTTCGTTTGCATTTGAATTATGAAGGGCTGAATGAGAGCGAGGTCCGGTCAGCTCTGAATGAGATCGCGGATTCACTGGAAGCTCCCGGCCAGCCCGGCGTCTTCTACTTTATGGAAAACCCCGTGGGGACTTTAGGCGCGTCGATCCCGGAGGAAGGTCGCGTTGAAATCTCCTATGAACCCACCAGGAGCATTTTCCATGGGCTCATGCAAGGTTCCTGCAGAGACGGACAGTGGACCGAATGCGAGTACTGGAAGGATGATGTCTTGCAACATTTCGTCGTGCTTTCGTGTCCTGCCTATGGACGACTTCTCGTAGAGAACAGCGGGAACCGTTCGGAAAGACAGCCATCCGTCAGTCCAGCGATTGATTCGCCTTGAAAACCCTTCTCCAACTTTCCGAGGTCCGGAAGTCCTTCGGTGCCGTGCGTGCGCTGAAGGGGGTTTCCTTCGATCTTGTGCCCGGTGAGGTTCACGCCCTGTTAGGCGAGAACGGGGCGGGGAAGTCGACGCTGATCAAGGTGATCACGGGGGCTCATGCGCCGGATGAGGGGACGCTGACCGTGGGGGACGAGACCTTGAGCTCGCTAACACCGGCGCATGCGCGGGCGTTGGGGATCGCGTGCATTTACCAGCAGCCGGCGCTGTTTCCGGATCTCACGGTGGCGGAGAACATCGGCCTGCGGCTGAAGAAGCCGAAGCCCTTCAGCGTGGTGAAGCGTGGGGCTCAGCGGCAGATGGCGCTCGATCTTTTGAAGCGGGTGGGTGCGGAGATTTCGCCGGATGCGGAGGTGCGGGAGCTTTCGATGCCGGAGCAGCAGCTTGTGGAGATCGCGTGTGCCTTGGGTTCCGGGGCGCGGATCGTGATCATGGACGAGCCGACGGCCTCGCTCACGCAGAAGGAGCAGCACCTGCTCTTCGGCGTGGTGAAGGACCTGCGGGCGAGCGGGGTGGGGGTGGTGTATATTTCGCATCGGCTCGAAGAGATTTTCGCCCTGGCCGACCGGGTGACGGTGTTGCGCGATGGCGAGAGCGTGGGGACCTATCCAGTGAAGGATTTGACCGAGTCCGCGATGATCAAGCTGATGGTCGGGCGCGAGGTGGCGACGCTCTATCCCGCGGCCGAAGGCGAGCCGGGTGAGACGGTGCTTTCGATGAAGAATCTGTCCTGCGCTGCGGGTGGGGTGCATGGGATCAACCTGGAGCTGCGCGCCGGCGAGATCGTCGGGATGGCGGGTCTGGTGGGAGCGGGGCGGACGGAGTTGGCGCGGATCCTTTTCGGGATCACGCCGGCGGATGGCGGGGAGATCGCGATCGGCGGGAAGCGTGCGAGCATTGGATCACCGAGGGAAGCGATCGGTCATGGGATCGCGTATGTGCCGGAGGACCGGCGGCGCCATGGGGTGATCCTGGAGATGCCGATCGCGCACAATATCACGATGGCGGTGCATCCACGGCTTTTTCCGGGGACTTGGCTGCGCAAGCAGCGCGAGACGACTCTGGCGGAGCAATTTATTCGGGACCTGGGGATCAAGGCCTACGGGCCGGAAGCGCCGGGCGGTAGCCTGAGCGGCGGGAACCAGCAGAAGGTCAGCGTCTCGCGCTGGCTGGCGACGCAACCGAAGCTGCTGATTCTCGACGAGCCGACGCAGGGTGTGGATGTCGGCGCGAAGAGCGAGATCCACCGGATCATCCGCGGGCTGGCGAAAGAGGGGCTGGCAGTTTTGATGATTTCCAGCGACCTCCCGGAAGTGCTCGGGATGAGCGACCGGATCGCGGTGATGCGCGGTGGTACGATCACCGCCGTACTTCCCGGTGGTGCCGATGCCGCCGAGGTGATGGCCGCCGCGCTGGGCCAAGGTGGAAGGGAGGTCGCATGATCATGCGGAAATATTCCCGCGAGCTCACGGTGGCGGCGGCGCTCGGGCTGCTGATGCTGGCGCTCGGCATCTTCACGCCGGACTACTTCGAATTTCAGCCGCTGCTCTCGCGCTTGACCTCGCAGATGCCAGCGCTGGTCGCGGCGATCGGGATCACGCTGGTGATCATCACCCGGCAGATCGACATTTCCATCGGCGCACAGTTCAGCATGTGCGCCGTCGTTGCGGGTGTGGTCGCCACGGCGGGCATGCCCCTGCCGGTGGCGGTGCTGGCGGCGGTGGCGACGGGCGTGGTGATGGGTGCTTTCAATGGCCTGCTGGTGGCCGGGCTCGGGCTGCCGAGCATCGTGGTGACGCTGGCGACGATGGTGACTTGGAACGAGGGCTTGCGGCTCTGGCAGCAGGGTCGCCTGATGGCGCTGCCGCCGGGCAACCAGTGGTTCGGCCTGAGCCAGGCGGGCGGGCAGGGGGTTGTGATCGGGCTTTCGCTCGCGCTACTGATCGCGTTCGCCTGGGGCATGCGGAATCTCGCCCTGGGCCGCTACGTGTATGCAGTCGGCACGGATGCCGAGGCCGCGCGGCTGGCGGGGATTAACCCGCGCTGGATGACTTTCGGGGTTTTCGCGCTGACCGGGGCGCTGGCGGGGATCGCGGCGGTGCTGAACATGGTGCAATCGCCGCAGGTGCAGCCGAATGCGGGCGACGGACTCGAGCTCAAGGTCATCGCCGCGGCGGTGGTCGGCGGCGTGGCGATCACCGGCGGACGGGGAAACCTGTGGGGCGTGTTGCTCGGTCTTCTGCTGCTGGTGAATGTGAATCCCGCGCTCACCTATTTCCATCAACCGCCCTATTGGGAGCGGGCGATCCAAGGTCTCGTCATCCTCCTGGCCGTGGTCGCCGACGGGTTGCGGCGCGACAAAAAATGAAGTGCCATGACTGCCTCCAAGACGACATCCCTGAAAGCCATCCTCGCGCGACACGAGGTGGTGTTGCTGCTGGTCATCGCGGTGGAGGTGCTGCTTTTCAGCACGCTCGGTCGGCGCTTCCTGGACGGCTCGAATGTCTCTAACATTTTCCGCCACTCGGTAGAGATCGGGCTGCTGGCGCTGGTGATGACGCCGGTGATCCTGACCGGCGGGATCGACCTTTCGGTGGGCTCGATGATGGGGCTGTGTGCAGTGTGCTTCGGAATTTTCGTGAAGGAGGCGCAGCTTTCGCCGCTGGTCGCGGGCTTTCTATCGGTGGGGATCGGAACGATTGGCGGGGGCTTGAATGCCTTTCTGATCGCGCGGCTGAAGTTGCCGCCGCTGATCGTGACGCTGGGGACCTTCTCGCTGTTCCGGGGCTTGGCGGAGGCGCTGACGAAAGGGTCGAAGTCTTACTCGGCGTTTCCCGATTCCTTCCTGGCGCTGGGGAATTCGCAGGTCGCGGGGCTGCCGGCGCAGGTGTGGATCTTTCTGGTAGTGGCGCTGGGGATTTACGTGCTGGTGCATCATACGACCTTCGGCCGGAGCTTCCGGGCGATCGGCTTTTCGCCGGAGGGTTCTCGTTACGCGGGGCTATCGGTGGAGAAGAATGTGAGCCTCGCGTATGTCCTGGCGGGTGCGGTGGCGGGCCTGGCGGCGGTGATCTTCGTCGCGCGGCTCGGCGAGGCCCGGGCGAATGCGGGGATCGGCTACGAGCTGCTGGCGATCACCGCGGTGGTGCTCGGCGGCACGAGCATTTTCGGCGGCTCGGGCACGGTGATCGGCACCCTGCTCGGCTACGTGGCGGTGGCGGTGCTGAACAACGGCCTGAAGCGGGTGATGGATTTCCAATTGCTGGACCGCAAGATTTCCGACATGGCGAGCGAGCTTTCGGGCGTGCTCACCGGCTTGCTTTTGATCGCCGCGCTGGCGGTGACGCCGCTGCTGAGAATCCTCGCCAGCCGCCGCTCGCGAAGTCAGAACTAGCCCAGTCTTTGCGTAACCCTTGAACCGAAACCCTTGATCCCGTGAAACGTTCCCGCTTCCTCTGCTCCCTCGCCGTCCTCTGCGCCGTTCCATTCCTCGGTGCCTGCAAGAAATCCGAATCCGGTGCCGGAGGGGGCAAGAAACTGACCATCGCCTTCCTGCCGAAGAGCAAGGGCAACCAGTACTTCGTGACCTGCGAGCGCGGTGCCCGTGCGGCGGCGAACGAGCTGGGTGCCGAGTTGCTTTTCGACGGGCCGACGAACTCCGATCCGGCGAAGCAAAACGAGATCGTGGAGAACTGGATCTCGCTGGGCGTGGACGTGATCGCCGCCGCTTGTGAGAACAAGGAGGGTCTTTCGACCGCGCTGCGCAAGGCGCAGGCCGCCGGGATCAAGGTGGTGACCTATGATGCGGACGCACAGCCGGACGCGCGCACGTTCTTCGTGAACCAGGCCACTGAGAAGGGTATCGGCGATGCGCTGCTGGACAACGCGGCCAAGCTGGTGGGCGACGAGGGCGAGTTCGCGATCATCACGGCCAATCTCACCGCGGCGAACCAGAATGCTTGGATCGCCGCGATCAAGGCGCGTCAGGCGGAGAAGTATCCGAAGATGAAGCTGGTGGACATCAAGCCCTGCGACGATCTGAAGGACAAGGCGCAGCAGGAGACGACCAACCTGCTGGGCGCGCACCCGAATCTCAAGGCGGTGATTTCCGTCTGCTCGCCCGGCGTTCCCGGAGCCGCGGAGGCGGTGAAGCAAGCGGGCAAGACCGGCACGGTGAAGGTGGTCGGTCTGGGCCTGCCGAGTGAGAACAAGGCCTATGTGAAGGAAGGTGTGACCCAGTTGGTGATCCTGTGGAAGGTGGAGGACCTTGGCTACCTCGCGATCAAGGCGGGGGCGGCGCTGGCGGATGGTTCGCTGAAGCCGGGGGCCAGCGAGTTCAATGCGGGGAAGCTCGGGACCTTGAAGGTGGAAGGGGATAACATCCTGCTCGGGACGCCGTTCGCGTTCACGAAGGAGAATATCGATCAGTTTGATTTCTGAGATTCGATTGCCATGAGCTTCGATCTCGCCATTTGGAAGCGGTCGCCAACGACCAAGACCGCCATGCTTGGCGGAGGTGTATGGAGTCATCTGCGACGGGCAGACAAGCCATCCTGCGATCGCTCCCTTTGATCTGGCAGACCTGGAGGCGGCACTCCGATCCGAGTTTGGAGACTACACGAAGGAGCCCGAGATGTTCGACTGCCCGATCCACTGTGATCGAGGCGAGTCGGAGTTCGGCACTTGGCTGATTGTCCAATGCGGGCACGCCGATGCGGCTGAGGTCTCTGCAAGGGTGGTGCCGATTGCCCTGGAGCGGGGGCTCATGGTGTATGATCCGCAGCGGGAAACTGTATGGGGCAACAAACGTCCACCGAAGTGACCCGCTGGTGTAGACGAGCAGGGCCGTAAGTTTCCCCGCCGTGAGCAACTCTCGAAGCGCAGTTCTGCGACGTTCACGAAAGAGAACATCGATCCGTTTGATTTTCTGATCGCGGCGCAATCGTTCAATCGACAGCGACGCGGTAGAATGCCTTTCCTGAAGGCGGAGGATGTGTCCCGAGATCGAGAATGAGAACGACCGGCTCATGCATTCACGACCTCACCTGATGCCTACACTTCCGCCGACCGTCCGGGGCGGGATGATGTTGTGGCCCCAACCGGTGGTTCCGTTTCACTCCACCACCGGCTAATATCCGACGCACCTCCGGCGCTAAGAGCGGAACCGGCGGCTTCTATGACGGAGGGGGTGATAGTATCAAATGAGATTAGGCGCAAAGGAGTGGCCGGTCTGCCGAGACGTTCCGGTGAAACCGGCCTCCTTGCCCCCATTCAGGGGGCGTCCGGTCTAGATGCTTGGACCCCGGGTTTCACCCGGGGCTTTCTCCCTGTCGCCTCTTCGAGTCTCCAGAGGCACGAGCCGAAAGAAGGCCTGATCGCCAAGGCAGCGTGATTCTAGGACAGCCTGTTAGAGTTCCAGCATGTGCGTGATGTGGGCGGAGGTGAGTTCGCCCATGGTCTCGCAGTCGCGGAAGATGTCGGTGTGATGGTACTTGGCGAGGTCGGCGGCGAGGGAGGCGACGTGGTCACGGGGGGCGAGTTCCTCGCGGCGCATGATGCCTAGCAGGGCCTTGAGGCGGAGGCCTTCGACCTTGGCGCGGCGGGTCATCTGGGCGTGCTCCTCAGCGACGTACTGGTCGATGGTCTTGCGGTTGAGGACGTCGAAGGCGAGCTTGGTGATCGTCTTGTTCGAGTCGAAGCGGTAGGAGAGGTAGATCTTGCCGCGGCGTTCGTAGCTCTGCTGGTCGAAGTCGATGGGACGGACGCGGTATTGGATCTCCTCGAAGTCGGGGGTGATATCCACGACATAGTTCACGCTGCGCATGTCGCCGAGCAGGCGGATGAAGCAGCGCTCGTTGAACTTGGTGAATTCCTTGGCGATGCGGACCTTGTTGAGCTCCGGGCGCGGGAGGTGGTCGGCCAGGAAGACATCGCCGGGGACGCCGGCGATGTGTTCCTCGATGAGGGTGTTGCCGTTGACGAGGTAGTTGATGCGGTTCGGCGAGAGGATGTGCTCGAGCTCGAGGCCGTAGATCCGCGAGGCGTCCGCCTGCTTCACGTAGAAGTAGTCGGAGTTGTCGTTGTAGAGATTGGTAATCCGGATCCGGAAGGGGCGGGAATTGCCGAACTCGCCGAAGTCAATGCGATCGACGGTGAGGTGCTCGTGGAGATCGGACTCGCCACCGATTTTCAGTTCGGCGTAGATCTTGGTGAGCTTCGGCCGGAGCTCCATCATGAGCTCCTGGGAGTAGTAGACCGTGAGCCAGAGGGTCTCCTTCCCGCGCGGGTCTTCGTAGGGCATGGAGCCCGCGAAGCGCGTCAGGTCATCGTAGACTTGCGGGATGTCCCGCAGCCTGTCGAAGTGATAGAGGTACTGCCGGAGCAGGGGGGAGACGTCATACTTGATCTTGCGGCGGGAGATCACGCCGCAAGGCTGCATGATCCCGCCGCCGGGGGCGATGAAATGTCACCGCCGGATCACTTACTTCGTCTTGAGGAGGATGTCCTTGAACTGGACGACCATCGCCGGGCCGGCATGGATCTGGAGCGCCAGGATGCCTTCCTTCGGGGCGTGGGCCTTGTCCTTGTCGGTGACATCGACGGTTTGCTTGCCGTTGATGAAGTGCTGCACGTGGTTGCCCTTGGCGACGATCTTGTACTCGTTCCAGTCCTCGCTCTTGATCGTGGCCTGGATCTCGGCGCTGTCGCCGACCTTGCCATCGGCCACGACCTTGTGACCGCTCCCTTCAGCTTCGATCACGGTCTTCTGTCCGCGCTCGGCGAGGATCCCGCGGCCGCGCTCCTCATAGAGGATGCCGCTGTAAGTCTTGCCCGCTTCGAAATCGGCCTGGTAGCCGGCGACGATCGGGCCGTTTTCCCCGGCTTCCAGTTCCTTCGAGCGGTACTGGATGCCGCTGTTGCCCTTCTCGATGCGGTATTTGAAGGTCAGCTCGAAATCCGAGACGGTGCCGCCCTTCCAAACCAAGAAGGTATTGTGGCTGATCTTGGTGTCGCCGCTGTCGGAGGTCTTGCCAGTGAGGACGCCGTCCTGGACGGACCAGAGCTTGGTATTGCCCTCCCAGCCGGTGAGGTCCTTACCGTTGAAGAGTTGCTTTTCCCCGGCGTGGAGGGAGGCGGCGAAGAGGAGGGGAAGTGCGAAAATTACGGGTTTCATGGTCATGGGAATCGATACGCGTGCTGTCTTTCGCACGTTTCAGCCACCGCTGTCATCCCAGAAGTGTGGAGCGGGAATAGAGGGCGAGAACGGGGATGCCGCGGGCCTCGATGGCTTGGCGGCCGCCTTCCTCGCGGTCCACGAGGACCAGGGCGAAGGCGACCTTGCCGCCCTCGCGCTCGATGACGTCGATCGCCTTGAGGGTCGAGCCGCCGGTGGTGATGACGTCGTCCACCACGATGACGGTTTGGCCGGCGGCGAAATTGCCCTCGATCTGCTTGCCGCGGCCGTGGCCCTTCGGCTCCTTGCGGACGGTGAAGACCTGCAGGGCTTCGTCCGGGTTCAGGGTGGCGCTGGTCATGCCGACGGCGAGGGAAATGGGGTCCGCGCCGAGGGTCATGCCGCCGATGGAGTCGATCTTGAGGCCTTCCGCGCGGATTTTTTCGCGGACAGCGGCCCAGCCGAGCTTGCCGACGAGGTTCGCGCCGAAGGGGTCGAGTGCGGTGACCCGGCAATCGATGTAGAGATCGCTCTGAGCACCGGAAGCGAGGGTGAAGGTTCCGGTGCGGACGGACTTTTCCAAAAGAATGGCTTTGAGCGCGGCGGCGGTGTCGGGCATGGGGTGAGAGTCCAGAGACCGGATGCAAGAGTCCAGACGAAGTGGGGCGGATTTGGGTTCGACGCGGGAATGGGCGGCGAGGCATGATGCCGGTGGAAATGGCATTCAAGCTACCTGACCACTCGGCAGCGGGGCCGATCGAGAAGCGCTGGTTCACGGGAATGACCGTTTTCTCCGTGGCGGCGGCGCTGATCTTTTATGGTCGCGTGGCCTTTGTCTTCTGGGGGAAGGAGGAACTGGTGAAGCGGAAGCTGGCCGCGGGTTCGTCCGAGCGGATGGTCGGCTCGGATCGGGAGTTCCTCGCGCAGATCGAACTGGGGATCCAAGTCGGCTGGTTGCTGCTGATGGTCTGCTGCATGGGCTTTCTGATCTGCGGCGGCATTTGGCTGCGGATGATGAGGCGGCGGCAGCGCACGGGGAGAAAGCGGTGAGCGGGCTGGAGGTAGCGGCAGGAGAGGATCCGGTGGCGCACCTCTACCGGCGTGAGAAGCGGGCCTTCTGGTGGGCTTGCGGCTGGCTTGGGCTGCTGTTTCTGGCTTGGGTCGGCAGCTCGATATTTGCCTATTTCGTCCAGAAGAGGTTCGCGGAGCTATACGCGACTGCTGCTGGTGATTACCTCCCGGAATTGGACCGTTACTACAATCAGGTTCGCCCGTGGCTTCAGGCATCACGGGTTCTCACCACCTTCCTCGCGATCGGCTTTTCGACCTGCTTGATTCGCTGGCTTTCGGCAATCCGGCGGCGACGGCGCTGGGAGTGATGTTCCAAAAGAAGAAGAAACAAAAAAGCCGCCAACCCTTGCGGGCGGCGGCCTTTGGAAAATTCTGGAGTCGAACTCAGTTCGCGGAAGCTTCGGCGCTGACATTCACGCGGCGGCCATCCTTATCGAAGAACACGCGCCCATCGACGATGGCGAAGATGGTGTGATCCTTGCCGATATCGACGCCGCGGCCTGGATGCCACTTGGTGCCGCGCTGGCGGATGATGATGTTGCCCGGGATGACGGCTTGACCACCGAACTTCTTCACGCCGAGGCGCTTGGACTTCGAGTCGCGACCGTTCTTGACCGAACCTTGACCTTTTTTGTGAGCCATGACTGGTGAGTGGTAGAGAGATTAACCCGCGATGGAGGTGATCTCCAGCTTGGTGAGGTGGCGGCGGAAGCCCTTGGTCTTGTGGAAGCCCTTGCGGCGCTTGAACTTGAAGGCGACGCCTTTCGGTCCGCGATGCTGCTCGATGACCTTGGCGGTCACGCTGGCACCGCTGACGAGCGGGGCACCCAGCTTGATGCTTTCACCTTCGCCGACCATCAGGACGTCAAAAGTAAGTTCAGCATCAACTTCGACATCGAGCTTCTCGACGTCGATTTTGTCGCCCTGTTGCACGCGGTATTGCTTGCCGCCGGTTTTGATCACTGCGTAGGCCATGGCCGTAAAAAAGTTCGGTTCCGTCCGGGAGTCGAACGGGCGGGGAGATCACCACGGGTCCGGCAAACGGGCAAGGGAATTTTTTGAAATCGACGTGCTTCGGGGAATCGGGTTTTTGCGGGGCTATGGAAAGGGTCGTGCGGGATGAGGCGGAAATGGAGGCGCTGGGCGCGGAATTGGCGGCAGGATTGGCCGCCGGGTCGGTGCTGGCGCTGGTTGGCGGGCTGGGCGCGGGGAAGACCCGGATGGTCAAGGGCTTGGCGCGCGGGCTAGGCTTCGCGGGGGAGGTGACCAGCCCGACTTTCTCGCTCGTGCACGAATACCGCGGGGGCCGGCTTCCCTTGTTTCACTTCGACCTCTACCGGCTGAAGGATCAGCAGGAACTGCTGGGAATCGGCTGGGACGAATTTCTCGATGAGCCCGGGATCGTGGTCGCCGAATGGGCGGATCTTTTCCCGGACTTGCTGCCGGAGGGAACACGCTGGCTGCGCTTCGAGGTGCTGCCGGAAGGCGGGCGGCGCGTTAGCGCGAACCCGTAACGCCGCTGACCGAGCGACCGACGGCCTCCATCATGCGGGAGGCATAGCCGTTCACGCTATTCGCCGCGCTGCAGGACGACAGCAGGGTGGCGGCCAGCCCAAGGGCGGCGGCGTAGGCGGCGAGACGGGCTTTCATGGCCCGCGACCATAGAAACCCATGCTGGCGGGTCAATCCGGCAGTTTCGCGGTTAGGGGGCGGGGTAGATGCCGAGGAATGCCTCCTTTCCCTGTCCGGGCGGCAGAGGATCACGTCGAAGGGCTGGAGCTCGCCGTCGGTGAGGTAGCAATTCCGCCGCTCGGCATCGATGGCCATGACGCCGAAGGCGTAGTTGAAGAAAACGAGGTGGCCGGAGGGGTCCTTGAGGCGGGTCCAGCCGGTCTTCTTGAAGAACCCTTCGATATCGCGTGGTTCGGCGGGAACCCCGTTGTACTGCGGCTGGGTGATGCAGAAAGACACCAGCCCGTCTGGCCATTCGATGACGGACGCCAGACGGATGTCGTCGCCAAAGAGGTCGTTCGAGGCCTTCCAGCGTTCCAAATATTCGAGCGGCGTTGCGGGGAAGAACTCGATCGCTTGCCGGTAGCATGGAGAGTCGCTGCGGAGGTCTGCCACCGGCAGGTAGCGGAGCCTAGGAGTCAATCCGAAGCCGGGAGGAATGGTGATCTTGACCGCCAAATGGCTACCGGGAGCGAGTTCGACCAGATGCTCGGACCCACGGATCACATCCAAACATTCCCAATCCTCTTTAAAAGCGGTCAGGATCCCAAATTCGCCAGCGAGAGCACGCGTGGATCGGGCTTGGTCTTCGAGTTGACCAAGCCGGGATTCTCCATCGCATCCGCCGTGGTCCGGATGAAGGTCGCGTAATCGGTCGAGGAAGGTCTCAAGCGAATCGGGCGATCCGCTGAAGCCTTCACCTGCGATGGCGCTTTTTTTTCCGAACTCACGACTCACGGAGCATACCCTCTTGTTCTGGAACGTCAATGGCCGGGTCCGGCGCGGCGTTTGGCAACATTAGCTATAGGGGAAGACGCCTTCGCCATCCGCCGCCTTCCCCGGGCTAGGGTCGGCAGCGCCTTCGGGGGCGGTCTTTTTCCAGATCCGCCTGCCCAAGAGGATGGAGGTCATGGTCAGGCCGACGGTGATGCCCCACCACATGCCGGTGACGCCCCAGTGGAGAGGGTGGGCGAGCACCCAGCCAAGGGGGATCGAGACCACCCAGTAGGCCCAGAAGGCGATCCAGGCGGGGGTGTGGACGTCATCCAGGCCGCGCAAGGCACCCGCCGAGATGATCTGGAGGGCATCGCAGAATTGGAACGCGGCGGCCACGATCAGCAGGGCCGCGGCCACATCCAGCACTTCGGCCGAGCCTCCCCCTTTGATGAAGTATGCCGCGATCTCACGGTTGAAAACCACGAAGGCGGTCGCGCTTAGCACCGTGAAGGCCGTGCCCATGGCCCAGCCGCCCACCACGATTGTCCGCATCACGCCGCGGTTCTTCGCGCCGAAGGCTTCGCCGATCCGCACCGTCAGCGCCATCGAGATACCGAGCGGCACCATGAAGATGGTCGCGGCACAGGTGATCGCCACCTGGTGTGAGGCCAGCGCGGCCTTGCCCATGTTACCGATGATGAAGGTAGCCGCGACGAAGGCGCTGACCTCCGCGAGCAACTGCATGCTTGCCGGCAGGCCGGTCCGCACCAGATCCCTTACCGCTTCCCAGTCTGGCGCGCGGAGCCAGCGCTTCGGCACCCACTCACGGATACCCTCGTCCCGCAGACACCAGAGGATCATGCAGGCCAGCGAGAGGAAGCGCGCGATCAGCGTGGACAGCGCCGCTCCTTCCATCCCCATCGCCGGCGCGCCGAAGTGACCGAAGATCAGCATCCAGTTCAGCAGGATATCGAGGAAGACCGCGCCGATCGAAATCCAGAACACCGGCCACGGACGGTTCATGGCGTCGGCATGGCTCTTCACCGCCATCGAGCCCATCGCGGGAATCATCGAGGCGGCGATCAGGAGGAAGAAGTTCGGGATGATCTCGATGATCTTCGGGTCCTGCTTGAAGTATTTCAGGAAGGGCAGCACCGCGAAGGCGCCTGCGAGCGTCAGCACTCCTAGCGCCAGCGTGATATAGAGGCCGTGGCGGAGGGCCGCCCGCGCCGCTGCCGGTTCGTTCGCGCCGCGCGCTTGCGAGACGCGGATGGAGACCGCCATCGACATCCCGATGCCAACCATCATCGGCAGGTAGATGATCGTATTCGCAAAGGCCGAGGCGGCCAGTTCGGTGACGCCCAGCCAGCCCAGCATCAGGGTATCGGAGAGGCCGATGAGCATCTGGCCGAGCTGGCCGATGATCAGGGGAATCGCGAGCCGGAAGGTGGTCCGGCTTTCAGTGAGGATCGAGGAGACGGAGAGAGACATGGAATCGGAAATGCGTGAGGAAATCAGGGAAACAAAAAGCCCGCTGGCGGTGGCCAAGCGGGCGGGGACAAGCAGCGTCGATCGCAATTCCGATCCGTTACGCCAAGCCCCCGCGCGCGCCGTCAATGACGGCGGATGGTGCGGGAGTGGGGAACGGGTTCATGGAGACGGGAAAAGGGCTAGCCTGCTTGAGCGGGGCTGTCAATGGGACTTTCCCTAACAGCAGAGGCCGGGGGATTTGGGATTTTAAACCGCTAATGGACGCGAATAAAATCGGGCCAGGGCAGGTGATTGGGATGAGTTGGAGAGCGGTGATATGCCGCGGCTTGGGGAAAGTCCTCTCCGACGCCAACGCCGTCCTCGGAAAGGCAGGCAGCCAAGCGACGGCGCTTTCCACCACCATCGCGCGACATGTCGTGCTGCCGGGGTTGCTTCTGCGGGGCAGAGCCTCCGCGGTCCCGGGCGCTGGCGCGTCAGACGGGACGTAATGTGGGTAACGGGCAGGTCGTGCCCCCGCACTCCATACTGCGTCCGTCAATCCGCGGTGTGCATCTCGGTGGTCATGTAGGTGGCCGCAAAGGCGACGAATGCCCTGACCCGCGCGGGCTGCACGCGCTGGCTGTTATAGATCACGTGGATCGGCAGCGGCGGGGCGTTCCAGAGCGGCAGGACGCGCCTCAGTTTTCCGGAGACGAGGTCTTCCCGCACCAGCCAGTCCGGCAGCACGGCGATGCCGAGTCCCGCGCGCAGCACTTCCCGGATGCTGGTCACGCCCTCGGACATCATCACGGGCGAGACTTTGATGGTCTCGGAATCCTTCTTCGGAGCGGTTAATACCACCTCGCGGGAATTGCCGAACTGGGCACCACTGAGGGTGATCCATGGCCATGCTTCCAGATCGGCAGGCTTCTTCACCGCGGGCCTCTCCGCCACGACGCCCGGCGAGGCCACGAGATAGCGCACCACCTTTCCTGCCGGTTTTGCGATCACGCTGTCATCGGTGATTTCCCCGACGACGACTCCGGCGTCGCAACCGTCCTCGATCATGCGGGCGGGCCTGTTGGAATAGGCGAGCTCCGCGGTGACACCGGGATTCGCCTTCAGGAAGCGGGCGATGAGCCGGCTGATAGTGAACTGGCCGCCATCGATGGTGGCGAAGAGCCGCAGATGGCCCTTCAGACCGGTCTGGTCTTCGTGCAGGCGCTGCTGCGCTTCATCGGCCAGGGACAGCATCGCGCGCGCGTCCTCCAGCAGGCGCTCGCCTGCCTCCGTGAGATGCATGCGGTGGGTGTCCCGCCGGACCAGCACCACGCCGCAGTGGTCCTCCAGCAGCTTCAGCCGCCTGCTCAGCGTGGGCTGGGGCAGCTTCATCGATCGCGCCACCGCCGAAATGTTCCCGCAGTCCGCGATGCAGACGAAGGCACGGAGCAGCAGGAGATCATCCAGCGGGGTCATGCACTTTTTGCATAACCGATATGGAAAGCCGGTGGCTACCGGAAAAGCCGGGATAGGCGCATGTTTGCGGCGTTGTCAGGCGAGCCACGGAGCCGAGAGCCCCGACAGCAAAAACAAGCAATCACCCGAAACACGAAACCATGAATGCGAACCCAAACAAAGTCGCCATAGTCACCGGATCTTCCCGCGGAATCGGAGCCGCCATCGCCAAACGCCTCGCTGCCGACGGCATCTCGGTGGTGGTGAACTATGCAGGACGCGCCGCCGATGCCGATCAGGTGGTCACCGAGATCAAGGCCGCCGGCGGACAAGCCATCGCCATCCAGGCGGATGTCTCGAAGGCCGCCGAGATCGCCGCGCTGTTCGATCAGGCGGAAGCGGCCTTCGGTGGCATCGACATCCTCGTGAACAACGCCGGCATCATGCAGCCCGGCTTGGTCAACCTGGCCGATACGGACGACGATCTGTTCGACCGCCTTTTCGCCATCAACGTCAAGGGCACCTTCAACGCCTTGCGCCTTGCCGCCAGTCGGCTCCGTAGCGGCGGACGGATCGTGAACTTCTCCACCAGTGTCGTCGGCCTCGCCTTGCCCGGTTATGCGCCTTATGCGGCCACGAAGTCCGCGGTTGAGACCTTGACCAAGATCTTCGCCAAGGAACTCCGCGGTCGTGAGATCTCGGTGAATGCGGTCGCTCCCGGGCCCACCGCCACCGACCTCTTCCTGAACGGGAAGTCACCGGAACAGATTGCGCACCTTTCAAAGATGGCTCCGCTTGAGCGGCTGGGACAACCGGAGGACATCGCGGGCGTCGTTTCCTTCCTGGCCGGTCCGGATGGAGGGTGGGTCAATGGGCAGACCCTGCGGGTGAACGGGGGGATTGTGTGATGGACTCAAGGGTTTGGAGCAAAAGAAAGCCGTGCAGCGGCCCTGGAGTGCGGAGACTTGTCCTGCCCGTTACCCACAACTTTTCATTTTAAAGACTCGCCACGCCTGCGCGAGGGTCCGCAGCTTTGCGAGGCCCCGCCACAGCACTTCGGGGCCGGGTTCCCCGTCGCTCTTCCTGCCAAGGAATCCGCCCAGCCTCGCGATCATCCGCACCGCTTCGCCGGTCGCCGGCGGCCGTTCCGGCGGCGGCCCGCCGCCCGCCGCGTGCACCGGGAGCACCTCCCATTCGTCGCGCTCCAGCCAGCCTTCCACCGGGAGCCCCGGGCTGATCCGCGCCTGCCAAACCAGGGACAGCAGGTGCACCGCTACGACCATGTCCAGCGCGATGAAGGCCTTGAGCTTCTCCGCCGCGCGCACCTGCCGGCTTTCCACCCGGCAGCCGGTCTTGAGCACGCGGTGGAAGTCCTCGATCCGCCAGCGCAGGGCATACCAGCCGACCAGCCGCGCGGCGTCGCCGGCGTCCGCGACGGGTTCGGTCGTCAGCAACTGCCAGCACACCGGCTCCACGCCCGGCGGCGGGTCGATCTCCCGGACTTCCAGCGCCCACAGTTCCAAGCTTTCCGACAGCCCGAGGTATTTCTTCTTGTGGGCGGGCACCGCCAGACGGACCCGCCCGGCCCGCACCGCGAGGGTGGCCTTGCGCGCCTTGAGCCCTTGCTTTCCCCGCGGCAGGTCGACCACGAGGGTGGCCGTCACCGGCAGCGCGGCGGGGGTCTGCCACAACGGCGTGCCGCCGTCCTCAAGCTTGCGGTCGTGCTGGCTGCGCACCAGCAATCCGGCTCCGCCGCCGCGTTGCGCGCGGGTTTGCCGGCAGGCGGCGAGCAGTTCGTAGATGTCGGCCTCGCGGTCGGCGACCGACAGCACCGCGCGCGTGCCGCCGAGGTCTTCCCACAGCCGCTGCGCCTCGTGCCAGCCGCCGACCCAGCGGTGGCTTTCCTTTTCTTCCAAGGGCTGGCGGTTGCGCTTGCCGGCGGGCTCGCCGGCACCGCGGGGTTGCCGGGCGTAGACAAGGGCCGAGGCGAGGCCGTGGACCGCGCCGTCCGTGCCGACCACGAGCTGGCCGTGGACGAAAAGGCCGGGGGAGCGATCCTTGCCATGGCCGGCGGTGGGGCCCAGGCCTTCCTTGCTACGATGGTTGTCGTAATTGAGCGCGGTGGTGTCCTGCAAGACCAGCAGCGCGGTTCCCTCGTCCCCAGCCCGCAGCCGATCCAGCATCGCGGCGCGGTGGGCGGCGAGGATCGCCCCGCAGTTGACCTCGGGCTGGTCGAAGAGCCGGTAGCAGGCCTTGGTGCCGGACCAGTCGCCGCAAGCGGCGGGAACCGGGGCGGTGGGATTTCGTGCGAAGTCGGAGGCCACACGCACAAAGCGTCGGCTGCGGCGAGGGTCGCCGCAATCCAAGGTTGCAAATTCGGTTCCAGCCCAGGAGAGGGCGGCTTGCGGGTCGGGAGGATTGAGGTCGGAAGAATCGAGGTCCATCCGCGAAGCTGATGTAAACAGTCGTTTAGTACCAGCGCGATTTAAGTACGACCTCGAAAAGTTGTGGGTAACGGGCAGGACAAGTCTCCGCACTCCAAGGCGGCGAGGCCGCGAAACGGCCGGAAATCGGGATGGAATGGGCAGATTGCCGGATTTTTGATTTACCGCTTAGAAATCCCCGGTCCGGCGGCTTTTACTCCGCGGACGGATGCAAGTCCTCACGCTATTTGTCAGCTCTCCCGGAGACGTTCGCGACGAACGCCAGGCCGTCGGGAGGATCGTGGAGCGGCTGCAGGCCCGCTACTGGAACTTCATCCGGCTCGAGCCGGTGCTGTGGGAGAAGGAGCCGCTGCGGGCCACGGCGCACTTCAATGAGGAGCTGATCCGGCCCTCGGACTGCGATCTCTTCGTGGGGATCCTGTGGTCGCGTCTCGGTTCGCCGCTACCCTCACAGTTCAATCGGAAGGACGGCACCCGTTTCGATTCCGGCACGGAGTGGGAGTTGGAGGAGGCCACGGATGCTTTTGAAGAGCGTGCGAAGAAGGATCCTTCGAAAGCGAAGCCGGATATTCTGGTGTATCGGCGGATGAGCGAGCCGCCGGCGGGTGATCCCGCCCAGGAGAAGCCACGGCACGAGCAGCGCAAGAAGCTGGATGCCTTCTGCGAGCGCTTCTTCTTCAACAAGGACAAGACGATCCGCCGCGCCTTCTCGCCCTATGAGACGGTGGACGAGTTCACCTCGCTCTTCGAGCAGCACCTGGAGAAGCTGCTGCTGCGGCAGATCCAGTTGCAGCGCGGGCTTGCGCAGGACGCGGTACGACCGCTGCCGCTGATCGGCTCGCCATTCAAGGGCTTGGGCACCTTCGACTTCGAGGATGCGCCGCTGTTCTTCGGCCGCAACCGGCCGATCGCCGAGGCATTGGCGAAGCTGAAGGAGAACCACGCAGCGGGCCATGCCTTCCTGCTGATCTACGGCGGCTCGGGCTATGGGAAATCCTCGCTGATGAAGGCGGGCCTCGCGCCGCGCCTGATGGCGGAGGGCTACTTGCCGGAGGCCGGCATCTGGTGTGGCAGTGGCATGCGACCGGTGGAGGGGGATGCGCCGCCCTTGGAAACCCTGGCGCGTGCCTTGGTCGAGGCACTGCCCGATCTGGCCAAGCTGCGCGATACCTCCGCGCCCGCGCCCCTAGCTCCGCCGCCACCCCCATCGCGGAAAGGCAAGCGCGGCAAGAAACCGCCGCCGCAGAAGCCGGTAACGGTGTCTGCCGCGCCGGTGTGGGACAGCGCGCGGCTGGCGCGGATGATGGCCAAGCCGGAGGATCTGGTCTTCGCGATCGCCGCCATCATCGCCGCGCTCGACCGCAGCAGCGCGGGCAAGCCGGCGCACCTGCTGATCCTGGTCGATCAGGTGGAAGAGATCTTCACCGCCCGCGATGTCACGCAGGAGATGCGGGACGCGTGGTTCCACGTCCTCGCCGCGCTGGCGATGTCCCGCCGGATCTGGGTGGTGGCGACGATGCGCAGCGAGTTCTTCCCGCGCGTTCCGGAGCATCGCGATCTCTTCCAACTCGTGCGCCACGGCGGCGGCTACATCCTCAGTCCGCCCGAGCTGCCGGAGCTTCACCAGATCATCCGCTACCCCGCGCTTTCCGCCGGGCTGCAGTTCGAACGGCATCAGGAAAGCGGGCGTGATCTTTCCGAGCAGATTTATCAGGACGCGGCGGACGCACACGATGCGCTGCCCTTGTTAGAGTTCACATTGGAAGAACTCTATCAGCGGCGTCAGGAAAATGTCCTGACCTGGGCGACCTACGAGGAACTCGGCGGTCTCGCCGGGGCGATCGCCCGGCGCGCGCAGGAGACCTACGACGCCCTGCCCTCCGATACCCGGCGCGAGGCCGCGCGCCATATATTCGGCGAATTGGTGACGCTCGATGCGAGCAATGAAGGTCCGGCCACCCGCCGCCGGGCCAAGCGTGCGACCTTGCAGGAGGCTCATCCCGGCGCCCCTGCATTTCTCGATGCCTTCATCGCCGCGAAGCTGCTGGTGACCGGTGTCGAGAACGATACCGCGGTGGTGACCTTGGCGCACGAGGCCCTGATCACCCACTGGCCGGTGCTGAAGGAATGGATCGAGGGCCACCGCGATCTCTTGCTTGGGCGGCGGCGGCTGGAAGACGCCGCGCGGCTGTGGGTGACGGGCCACAAGTCCGCCCGTTTCTATCTAACCGAGGGCCGCTTGGCCGAGGCCGAGCGCGTCGCCACCAGCGGCGTCTTCCGCCTTTCTACCGATGAGGTGGAACTGGTGCGCCTTTCAAAGATCCGCGCCCGCCGCAAGCTGCGCCTGTTGCAAGGGGCCACCGTTCTCTTCGCCGGACTGGCGATCGCCGCCGGTGTGTTGGGTGTGATTGCCCGCAAGCGGCAGGGCGAAGCTGTCGTGGCGGGGGAACGGGCCAACAGCGCCGCCGCCGAAACGCGCCGCTCGCTCGCTGCCGCCGACTTCGATGCCGGTGCGGCCCGCATTGCGTCCGGCTCGCCCGATGAAGCCCTACCTTATCTGTTAGCCGCGCTCGACAGCGATCCCAAGCAGCTCGAAGCGCAGGCCCTGCTGCTGGAGACGCTGCGCCACACGGCTTGGAATTTCCCGGAACTCGAGCTGCGCCATCCGCTGCCGGTGCGGATGCTCTCCTTTGGCGAAAATCGGGACACGCTATTCGCCGCGGTCGACTCCGGCTCCAGCGGTGAAGGCTTCAATAGCACGCTGCGCTGGGACCTGAAGAACCCCTCGGTTTCCGCAATGCTCGCGCCGCGCTGGGGTGAGATTACATTGACGCTTTCAGTCGCGCCCGGCGGCAAACGCCTGATCCTCCAGCGCGACTACAAGTTCCTAGGCGATGCCTTCCTGTGCGACGCGGAGAGCATGCGGATCATCGCGCGCTTGCCGGTCACCCGCTCCCACAAGATTCCCGCCACTTGCTTCGCGTGGTCGGCGGATGGCCTGCTGCTGGCCTATCCGGCCAAGACAGCGGACGACGGTCCTGCGGCCTCGCCCTACACATGGCAGGTGATTGATGCCGCGCGTGGCAAGATGATCCGCGAATCCGAACCCGTGCCTCCCGAAGCCGCCGCCCCCTTGGCCGCCCAGCTCAATGGCACTCGTTTGCGGACGGTCTCGGCGGATGGTTCCTTCCTCGAGCTGCCGATCCATCCCACGGCTCCGGTGCTTCGCGGTAGGACGGAAAATACCGCTTTCGATTTCGCGGTCTTCAGCCCCGATGGCAGCCAGGTGCTGGCGACCCTCGCGAAGCGGGAGTCCGGCTCGCAGGCTTCGGAGGTCTACGGCATCGTTGAGAAGCCGGAGCAGAGCGAGCTTTCGATCGAGAGCTTGGGCTTCGCCGCCGACGATGCCTGGACCACTTCGGCGGCGATCGCCGAGCGCTTTCCGTGGGCCAACTGGGAATCGCCCTTTTGGGAACGGGTTGCGGGTGATACCCGGAATGCGAGGCTGCCGTTGCGGGTCGAAGGATCGCGGCTCGAGTTTACCGATATCACGGGCATGGACCATGCGCCCCGCGCTCCGATCCGGGTGGATGCCCAGATCGAGTCGGCCGCGTTCTCGGGAAACCGCGCGGCGGTCGGCACAGCCGCCGGCCAGCTCTCAATCCGCGAGATTCTGCCGCGGATCGGCCACGGCTTCGCGACCAGCGTGAAGGAAGCTGCCAAGGCGGAGGAGGGGGACGAAAGCGGGGAAGGGGATGGCTGGCGCACGATCGAGGGCGGTGCCGCTTCCGACTTGCAGCATCGCGCGCACAACTGGCGGCTGCGCGGCAAGGACGGGAAGATCGTTTCGCTGCGGCCTCACCCGGATTGGATGTATCCGATGTATGGCATGCGGCCTTCTGATGGGAGCTTCGTCGTGCTTGGTGGATACAGCGCGGGATCAGGAGGATATTCCTATTCCGGGATGGTAGTGTGCGATCCGGAGAGCGGTGCCCTTGTCAGCGATCTCGAACCTGTCGATGAGATCCGCGGGATGATCTTTCTCGGCGAGAGCTACCGGGTGGCCGCGATGGGCTCCACCGAGGTGATCATCGCGGAGGCTGCGAAGGATGGCTTCCGGCGGGTCGCCGTGGTGCCGGTGGTCGATGCGCTGTCCATCTATCATCTCGCTTCACGGAAATGGCTGGCGGTGGCGACGGCGAAGGAGGTCCAGCTTTTCGACGAGAGTGATTTTTCGCGGGTGGCCACCTTGCCGGTGGGTGTGTCGTCGTCGTGGGGCGGTTGGGAACAGGCCGATCACGCTTGGGCGGAAGATGCGGCACGCGGCTGGTTGGCGTGTCGCTCCGGGAACCGCCTCGATATCTGGTCGCTGCGCAGCGGGCGGGCGCTGGTGTCCGGCCTGAGCCTGCCAAGTTCGGATGAGCCGCTGGAATTCACCGAGAAGGGTGGCGTGATCGGTCTGGCGATCGGACAAGGCGTTACCCTGCCGCTGGTCCGCTCAGGCGGGCTCGATGAGGGACAGCGGTCGACCCTGCGGACCTTCGCCGAGAGCGTGGCCGGCACCGGCTTCGCGGGAGATTCCCGCTCGCTGGTGACTTATCCGGTCGTCCGTCGTCGCGAGTTGGCGGCGAAGGTGGACCCTGCGGTGCTCGAAGGGCTATTGCCGGGTGGCGGCGTGCTGTTAGATCGCATCGCCGCGTTGACTCCGCGCACGGTCGGGCCGGAGACCCTGCTACCGGTTTGGGAACGTCTCGCGCTCGACCATTATGCGGGCACCGGTCTTGCCCGCTGGGCCGCGGGACTCGGTCCGGCCCATCCTTGGTATCAAGGCTATCTGCGCGGACTGATCGCGGCTTCCGACACCCGTCTCTATGCGTGGCAGCGCGGCGAGGTGCCGCTGCCGGAGGGCGAGATCAGTTCCCAGAATCCGCTGCCTCACGACGGCGAGATAGCAACCTGCCACCAGCTTGCCGGCGATCCCGGGATCCTGCGCGAACTCAAGCAAGCTGCTTGGCTTGCGGTGCGGATGGATGCACAACGCCTCGGCAAGGAGTTGGTGGAGCGTTCGGATGCGGAAGAATTTCCGGAAGTCGACCTGAAGGCGGTCGAGAAACTCGAGCCCACCGCGCTTGCGGCGATGCGGACCGCGCTCGACGAGGGTGACATGCGCGATTGGCGGCGGGTGGCGATCGACGAACTGCCCGAGCGGGTCGCGGCCTTGGAGAAGCTGGACGCCTACATCGCCAGCACCGAGACCGGCTTCGCCAAGGAGCCCTCGGCTTCCGCGGCTATCGCTCACGCCGAAGCGCTGGCACTGCGCGGCAGGGTGGGGGATGCGGCGAAGTTTCTCGAAGGCAAGGTCCCTGACGACGCCGTGCTGGGTGCGGCGCAGGCCCACTTCCTGATCGCTTCGCATCTGGACTCCGTGTGCATCCCGGCCGTGGACCGGGCGCTCGATGCCTTGCAGTCGCCATGGCTTTGGAGGGCCTGGCTGGAAGGTTCGGGCAAGGATGATTTACAGGCCCGCTCGGAGCGCGTGATGAAAGCCGTGGATGGCCACGGTCTCGCGGCGCTGGCGGCCCTGCACGCCGCGCTCCATGCGGAGAATCCGCAAGCGATCGCCGCGGTGATCGCTGCGGCGAAGGATCTGCCTGCTGTCGTCCGCGAGTATGCGGTTGCCCGCGCGCTGTGGGCGGACGGCAAGACGGCCGAGGTCTTCGCGATCTGGCCGGAGACTCTGCCCGACTTCCGTGAACTGCAAGAGGCAGGCGATTGGAATGGCTGGGAAGCAGCCCTGCCTTGGGAAGAGACCAATGCTTTCGTGGACAAACTCCAGGAGCAGCTCGACACCTTGAAGGCCGGCCCGGAAGCCACCGTCGAGGAGCTTCGCGTGCTGGCCACCCGCCTGCTCGATCCGGCCACCGCCGCGACCTTCGGCACCAAGCGCGTGCGCGATGCGATGGTCGCTTGCAGCTTGGATCTGTCCTACGACCATGACTCGGAGCCCCTGGTCACAACGATGGTCGACCGCGCCCGCCTCGCCGGTGCTCCGAATGCCGCCTGCCTGCGGATCGAAGCCCGCTCCCTCCTGGCCGGCGGCGCCTACACCGCTTCCTACGCGCGCTGGATCCAACTGCTCGATACCGAGGAGAAAGAACTGATTGCATCGGACTATCTAGAGTCGGCGCGTTGCGTGATGGAAGACTTGCAGGACGCCGCGGCCATCGAGCTGCTGACGCGCGGCAAGAACAAATTCCCCACGGATTCCGGCTTCGCCCTCGATGCCGCATGGCTGTTGCTCAGCCGCGATCACCCGGAGGACGCCGGCGTCCTGCTCGAGCATGGCTTCACCATTCCCTTCACCCCGGAGCAGCAGCAAACGGCGCTCGCGATGCTGGTCTGCGCGGCTGAGCAGACCGAGCGCAAGGACCCCGCCGATCAAGCGTTCGCCGATTTGGTCGCGCTGAGTCCGGACTGGGGCACCGATGAATTCCTGAACGGCCTCGATTGGCCGGATGCGCTGAAGCAATCGCTGCTGGCCGTGGCGCAGCGGAATCGTTAGAGAAATCACTAGGTTGAGACTTGGGAGAAGATTCCAAGGATCTTGTCATTTTACGGCAATATCCTTGATGCGGGAGCGCATCTCCCAAACTCTGAGGCGGCACTTCAATAGGTATGAACAAGGATGTCTTTATTAGTGTTGGTAGGACTGCTTCCGAGGAGCAGGAGATGTTTGTCAAGGCGATTGAAGACTACATTAGGTCTCAAGGACTGAATCCCCGGGCGGTGGGCCGAAATGACTTCACCGCGGACAATCCTCTCAAGTTCATCCAAAAACTGATGGGCAGCTGCGCTGGCACTGTGATTGTCGCCTTTGAGAGAACCCAGATCATCGACGGCGTTGAAAGGCGAGGTTCAAGTGAACAAAAAACCCTTAATAATCAGATACTGACCACCGTGTGGAATCAGATTGAAGCAGCGATGGCATACGTCTTGGGACATCCCATGCTCGTAGTCGTTGAAAATGGAGCAAAGACTGAAGGTCTATTGGACGCCGGATTCGATTGGTATGTCCAAAGAGTAGCCCTGACTCCAGCTTCTTTAAGCACGAGGGAATTTATAGGGGTCTTCTCGGATTGGAGACGAAAAGTCGAATCCAAATCGACTGCTAGTAGAGTAGTCCAAGTCGACAAGATGACATTGGGGGACATTTTCGGTTCCATGAAGCCTGCCCATTTGTGGGGTGTAGTCGCCACGTTGGTGGCACTTGTGACAGGTGCATTCTATGTAGGAATGCTGGTGCCTCACTTGATCAAGTAGCAGATCCATTATAGCAGGGCATAGGCTTGAACTGTCGATTTGGCTTCTAGAGAACAAGCTTCGATTGGCAGCGACGGAATTGGCAGGAAATGCGCTGGAAGCTATGGAACTTGTCACAGAGAAAACAAAATCTTCCCATTTCGCCCCGGAACAGCCAATGCCTCGATGGCCTTTGCAAAGTCGTTCAGCGGGAAAGTCGCTTCCACCGGCATCGACAATTCCCCGCTTGCCATCATTTCCGCAAGCCGCGCATACACCTCCACGAGTTCCTCGTGAGGCGCGCTTTCGATCCACTTCGTGATCCACAGCCCGCGGATATTCAGATCTTTGAAAATCAGCAGTCCGTTCGGCACCGTCAGAGGCCGCCTGGCCATCGCCCCATAGGTCACGTGGGTTCCTCCCGGTGCGAGCAGATTCATCACCCGCAAGGCACTCTCCCCGCCGACGCAATTGAAGCCCAGCACCGACCGGAGTTCCTTTTTTTCGCGGTCTCCACCGCGGCATCGTCGTCCAAGAGCACTTCATCCGCGCCGAGCGCCAGGAGCTCTTCGCGCAATTCCTCGCGACGTACGAGATTCACCGTACGAATGCCAAGGCTCTTCGCCAACGCGATCACGCATCGTCCCACCGCCGAATTCGCCGCGTTCTGGACGATCCACTCGCCTGTGGCCGGTTTCTCGAATCCGGTGAGGAGGCGCCACGCCGTCGCCGGATTCACCTTGAGCATCGCGGCCTGCTGTGGATCGATCGACGGCGGCAGCTTGAAGAGATGCTCCGCCTCGACCTGCACCTGGCTGGCCCAGCTCCCGGCCCGTCGCAGGATGATCGCGCGGTCCCCGGGCGAGAAATCCGACGAAGCGCTTTCCATTACCTCCCCGCAGCCTTCGATACCGGGCACGGCGGGCAGCGGCGGCTTCACGCCGTAGGTTCCTTCTATCAAATTCAAGTCGGCGGGATTCACCGGTGCCGCCAGCATCTTCAAGCGGACCTCGCCGCTTTGCAGCGGGGGTAGCTCGACCTCTTCCAACCGAAGCACCTCGAGGGGCTTCCCGAATTCGTGAAAACGCAGCGCCTTCATCAGGCCTCGATTGTCGGCGGGAAATCCGGACAGAGCAAAGATTTCTCCAAGAGACCTTCGGGCTCCAAGAAGCGCATCGTTCCATCCTCGTCGCAAAACCACACCTCGACGGCTCCGGCATCGAAGTAGAGCTCCATCGTCTCTTCCATCTCGCGTCGCGTATTGCCCGGGGAAATCACCTCCACGCAAATCTCCGGAGCTTCCAAGAAAAAACGGCGGTCGAAGGCCTGAGCATACCGGGCGTCCGAGAACCAACCGACATCCGCCGCTTTGACTCCATCGGAAGTCGAAATGGGACACTCAGTGATGATCCGACCCCCTAGCATCGTGCGGAGAAGGAAGGCGATATCGGCTTGTCGGCCACCGTGTGCAGGTCCGGGAGGAGGAGTCATGATGATGCGGCCATGGCGGTCCGTTTCGATCCTGCCCTCAACCTTTGCGAGTTCCGGATCGGCGAGCATCTGTTCCCAGATCCGGAGGTTGAACTCCATCTGGTCTTCCCGCGCGGGCAATTGGATCGCGAGGCTCATGGGAGCACACTAGCAACAAGCTTCATTCCCCGCAAGCTCACGGGAATAAACCCCGCTGCGCTTTTACATCCGCGACCATCTTCACCGCCAGCGATTGGGCGGCCATCCGATTGGAAAGCTTGTTCCGCTCCGCGAATACCAGCACCCGCGCAAAGGCGGTCTCCAGCATCGTCTCCAGCTTCGTGAGCACCTCCCGCTCCGTCCACTGGAAGCGCTGCAGGTTTTGCACCCACTCGAAGTAGGATACCGTCACGCCGCCCGCGTTGCAGAGGATATCGGGGATCAGGAAGATGTCGCCGCGCGCGTCGATCACCTTGTCCGCTTCCGGAGTGGTCGGGCCGTTGGCTCCTTCCGCCAGCACCTTGCATTTCAGATGCGGTGCGTTCTCAGCGGTGATGGTCATGTCCGTGGCCGCCGGCACCAGGATGTCACAGGGTTGGCACAGCAGCGCGGCAGGATCGATCGGGTCGGCCTCGGTGAAGCCCGTGATGCTACCGCGCAGGACGACATGATCGCGGAGCTTCCGGGTGTCGATTCCCGCCGGATTCCAAATCGCCCCGCTGACATCGGAAATCCCCGTGACCTTGAGCCCGGAATTCGCAAGCCCGTACGCGGCGTGCGAGCCCACGTTGCCGAAGCCCTGCACCACCGCGGTCGCCTCAGTTAACTTGATGCCCAGCTTGTTAAGCGCCCGGCAGGCCAGGAAAGCCACCCCGTGGCCCGTCGCCTGCGTCCGCCCCGCTGAACCCTGAAGAGAGAGCGGCTTGCCGGTTACAATGCCCGGAATCAGCCGGCCCGCGTGGGTGGAATAGGTGTCCACGATCCATGCCATCGTCTGTTCGTTGGTCCCCATATCCGGTGCCATGATGTCGATGTCGTCGCCGATGAAGGGGATCATCTCCATGGTGTAGCGCCGCGTCAGCCGCTCCAGCTCGCCCATGCTCATGGTACGGGGGTCGCAGGTGATCCCGCCCTTGCCACCGCCGTAGGGCAGGTCCATCAACGCGCACTTCCAGTTCATCCACATGGCCAGCGCCGCCACCTCGCCGAGATCGACCTTCGGGTGATAGCGCAGGCCGCCCTTCACCGGGCCGCGGGTCAGGTGGTGCTGCACCCGGTGGCCGAAATACACCTTCACCGAGCCATCGTCGTGGCGGATCGGCACGGTCACCGTGATTAGCCGTTTCGGCCACTTCGTCCGCTGCCGGAGCTCGTCGTTGAGTCCCAGGAAATCGGCTACCAGGTCGAATTGTGTGGCCGCCATGGCGAACACCGGGTTTCGGAGAAGCTCCTCGCGCATGGAACCTTTCTAACCGTGATCCGCGGCTTGCCAACGAATCGTTTCGGCCATTCCGGCCGCCGCGCTTGGGGCTTGGAACTTCCGCCGCGCGCCCTAGGGTCTCGCCCCGATGGAGCCGCTGCGCGTCGATGGCAAATTCTTCCGTTCGGGAGAATGCCGTATCGCCGTGCGCGCGGTGACCTACGGCCCTTTCCCCGGCGGCTGGCCGCAGGACTTTTCGCCCGATTTCACGCGCATCGCCGCGGCGGGTTTCAATGCCCTGCGGCTCTACGAAATGCCGGACCGGGCACTCCTCGATGCCGCCCTTGCCGGGGGCCTCAGGGTATTCGGTGGCCTGAGGTGGCCCCACGCTGTCGATTTCCTCAAGGACGACCGCATCCTCTCCGCCGCCCGTGTCGCCCTCGCCGAAGGCTTGCGGCCCTTGGAAGGCCACCCGGCGCTCGCCGGTGTCTTCGTCGCCAATGAGGTTCCCGCCGATCTCGTCCGCTGGATGGGCCCCGTGCCGGTGCGCGAGTCGATCGAATCGCTCATCGCCCTCGGCAAGGAACTCCGGCCGGATCTCCTCTGGTGCTACGGCAACTATCCGAGCACCGAGTACCTGGAGCCGGAGAATGCCGATTTTACCGCCTTCAACGTCTATCTGGAAGAGGAAGCGGCCTTCCGCAAGTACCTCCGCCGCCTCCACCACATCGCCGGGGACCGGCCCGTGTTCATTTCCGAGTTCGGCCTCGATTCCCGCCGCAATGGCACCGCCAAGCAAGCCGCCGCGCTTGCTTGGGGCGTCCACGCCGCCCGCGATGAAGCCGCCGCCGGCATGACTCTCTACGCCTGGAGCGACCGTTGGTGGAATGCCGGCCTGGAGGTTCTCGATTGGGACTTCGGCCTCATCGATCGCGCCGAGAGTGCCAAGCCTGCCCTCGCCGCGGTCACCACCAGCTTCTCCGAAGTCCCGCCCTCACCGCCACCCGCCGCCATCTCGGTGATTGTTTGCACCCGCAACGGAAGCCCCCGTATCGCCGCCTGCCTCCGCGCTCTGGAAAGGCAATCCCTGGCACCCCACGAGATCATCGTCGTCGACGACGGCTCCACCGATGGCACCGCCGATCTGGTGGAAAAGGAGTTTTCCGCCGTCCAACTCCTCCGCCTCGAGCCGTCCGGCCTGAGCGCCGCCCGCAATGCCGGAGCCGAGGCCGCCGCCGGAGAATTTCTCGCCTTCACCGATGACGATTGCGAGCCCGACCAAGACTGGGTCGCCGGTCTCGCGGTGAGCTTTGCCCGCGGCTGGGATGGTGTCGGCGGCCCGAACCTTCCGCCGCCGCCGCGCGATTCCATCCAAGCCGTCGTCGCCGCTGCCCCCGGTGCTCCCAGCCACGTCATGCTCGATGACGAGGAAGCCGAGCACCTCCCCGGCTGCAATATCGCGGTACGACGCACGGCGTACTTCGATATCGGCGGCTTCGATCCCGTCTTCACCACCGCCGGTGACGATGTCGATTTCTGCTGGCGTCTCCGCGACAAGGGCTATCGCCTCGGCTTCGCACCTTCAGCCTTCGTCTGGCACCACCCCCGTCCCTCGCTCCGCGGCTACCTCCGCCAGCAGATCGGCTACGGCAAGGCCGAGGCCCTCCTCATCGCCAAGCACCCGCAGCGCTTCACCGGCTCCGGCGATGCCAGGTGGGACGGCTTCGTCTACTCCGGCGGCCCGGTCCGCGCCGTGGAAGGCTCCATCATCTACTTCGGCTCCATGGGCCTTGCCGGCTATCAGGGCGTCGTGGACCGCATGCAGCCGCTCCGGCCGCTGGATTCACAATTCAGCCACGCCCTCTCCCGCGCGCAGCTCGCCATCGTCTCGTGGCTCCAGCCGCGGCTCCGCTCGTGGTACCGCTGCCATAGTTGGAAGGGAAACGGATCATCCGTTCACGAAGCGGAGCCGCGACAGCCCGACGCCGAAGTATTGATTTGGCCACAGCCCGGCATGACCCGGGACGACTTCCTCCTTCAACTCATCGCCGAAGGTTGGAAGGCGGGAGGTGCCAGCGAACGGTGGGATTTGGAAAAAGGCGGTTCGCGGATTCTTTTGGCCACCGAGCGGATCGATGGCACCGGCGGGACCATTCTGGTTCGCGCATGGGGGAAGCTTCCGCCAGCCTTCTCTACAGGGTCGGGGGCCCGCTGAACCTTCGGACTTCTACTGCTGCAAACTCCCGCTATCATCCCTCCATGCCACCGCTCTCGCCTCATCTGTTCTGGGACGTGGACCCGGCGAGCATCGAGCCTGATCGTCACGAGGCTTGGCTGGTGAGAAGGGTTCTTGAACGGGGGAAGTGGAGCGATTGGCAAGCTGTCGTCGCGTTCTATGGCATGCCCCGTCTCCGGGAAGTCGTCACCGGTCTGCGGACCTTGGATTCCCGTGCATTTGCTTTTTGCCGGGCTCTGTTCGATCTCCCTTCCACGTCATTCCGATGCTCCACTTCGACGCCGTTCCCGCCCAGGTCGCCGAGCTATTGATGCAGCTTGCGCCGCGTCCTTGCCTAGCCGGTTTCCGCCTCGCCGGAGGCACCTCGCTGGCTTTGCGTTTTAGCCATCGGCTTTCCGTCGATCTCGATTTCTTTACCACCGGAAGCTTCGATCCCGAAGAGTTGTATCTGGACTTGGCGCTTCCCGAGGCGGTCGTGGTGGCTCGAAGCGAGGGAACGCTCTCCCTGGATGCCGGTGGGACAAAACTCGATTTCCTCCGGCATGCCTATCCCTTGATTGAAGAGCCTGAGGAGACCGATGGCGTGCATCTTCTATCGGTACCGGACGTTGCCGCGATGAAGTTGAACGCGATTGCGAACCGGGGATCGAAGAAAGATTTTTTCGACCTTTGTGAACTCATGAAGCGTCATTCCCTCGAAGAGATGCTCGGCTTCTTCGAAAGCAAGTATCGGAACTCCGATAGGTTTATCGTCCTGCGTAGTCTTGCTTGGTTTGATGACGCTGAATCGGAGCCCGATCCGCTTTCCAAAAATGGGCTCACTTGGACCGAGGCGAAGGATCGGATCGCGAGGTCACTCCGTGAGTTGCGATAGGACCACATCAGCCCAGCGGTGCCAGCAAGGCCGCCAGCGTCACCTCGTCCGGTGCCGCCGCCCGTGCCGCATCGGACAATAGAGAATCCGCAAGCTGGCTCTTCTTCGCTTGGAGCTGGTGAATCCGCTCCTCCACCGTCCCTTGGCAGATCAGCTTATGTACGAAGACCGGCTGGGTCTGACCGATACGATAGGCACGGTCGGTCGCTTGGGCCTCCGCCGCCGGATTCCACCAGGGATCGTAGTGGATCACGGTGTCCGCCGCAGTGAGATTCAATCCTGTTCCCCCCGCCTTCAGCGAAATCAGGAAGACCGGGAATTTTCCGGTTTGAAAGCGCTCCACCAGCTCGCCGCGGTTCTTCGATTCCCCCGTCAGTTTCAAGTACGGCACCTTGCGTACCTGCAACAAACCTTCAATGATCTCCAGCATCGAGGTAAATTGCGAGAAGAGGAGGATGCGCCGCCCCTCCTCGATGAGGGTCTCCAGCAGCTCCACCAGATAGTCCAGCTTCGCCGATCCTGCAGCCTCCGCTTCCAGTTTCGATTCGCCCTCGAACTTCAGCAGCTTCGGCTCGCAACAGATCTGACGAAGCTTGAGGAGGGCCTCTAGGAAGACCATTCGCGAGCCCTCCAGCCCCTTGATCGCGATCGCCTGCCGCACCCGTTTGTCCATCGTCGCGCGGACGGTCTCGTAGAGATCCTTCTGCCCCGTATTCAGCTCCACCGGGTGGATGAGAATGGTCTTCGGTGGCAGCTCCTTCGCCACTTGATCCTTCGTCCGTCGCAGGATCAACGGAGCCACGCGCTCCTTCAGTGCCAACCTGCGGTCTTCATCGCCATCGCGCTCGATCGGCGTACGGAAGCGCCGGTTGAATTCCTCCTGCCCGCCCAGGAATCCCGGCATCAGGAAGCGCATCAAACTCCACAGCTCTCCCAAGTGATTCTCCACCGGCGTGCCCGAGAGGCACAGCCGGTGCCGCGCATCCAGTTGGCAGACCGCCTGCGCCATCTTGGATGCCGGGTTCTTCACATACTGTGCCTCGTCCAGCACAGCCATGTGGAAGCCATGCTCCTTCAGCTTGTCGATATCCCGCTGGACCAGCGCGTAGGATGTTAGAATCAGATCCGCATACGGGATCGAGCGGAAGTACTTCTTCCGATGCGGGCCATCGAGCATCAGGATCCGCAGCGATGGCGCGAAGCGCTGCGTCTCCGCCCGCCAGTTGGGCACCACGCTCGTCGGCGCGATCACCAGGGTCGGCTTGCCTTGCGAGCGACCACTTTCTTTCTCCGCCAGGATGTGTGTGATGGTTTGCAGCGTCTTCCCCAGGCCCATGTCATCCGCCAGGATGCCGTGCAATTCATGGCGGGCCAGGAACTGCATCCAGTGAAAGCCCTCCGCTTGGTACTCCCGCAGTTCCGCCTTGATCCCACCCGGTAGCGGCAGCTTCTCGATCCCCGCGAAATTCCCCAGTTTCTGGGCTAGCTCGGCAAGGCGCTCAGGAGCTTGAATCCCCAGTTCGCCCGCGGTCGCGATCGCCGCAGCATCCAGCGGGTGCAACTTCAGCTTCCCGCCCTTGAAGCGCCGCGGATCGATCAGCGCCGCGAATTGCTTCAGGATCTTCCGGATTCGCCCCGCCGGCAGGCGCAGTGCCCGCCCATCTTCCAGATGGTGCAGGAAATGCCCGTCCTCCGGAAACTCCAGTGTCGTTTCCAGCGCCCCGCGGTCTAATAACTGTGCCAGGATCGGCAGCAGGTCGAGCTGCTTGCCGCCGACCTCGAAGCCCACCGAAAGGTGAAACCACCCGCTCCCGTCGTCCTCCAGCGTGTAAACGAAGCCCTCCGGATCCAGGTCGATCACCTCGTGCCCGACCTCCGGATCGAAGACCACCGTCCATCCCGCGGCCTCCAGCACAGCGGCTCCGGTCGCCCGCAGCCATGGCCAGAATTCCGCCAGCGCGCCGTGCCCCGGATTCGGGAACCACAGGCCCGCCTCGTTCGGCGTCCCCTGCTTCCCCTTGCCCGCCAGGCCTAGCAAAAATCGGAACTGCGAATGCCCGCCCAGACTCGCCAGCCCCGCCTGCTGCAGCGTCAGTATCGCATTCATCTCCGCCGCGATGTCCCGCCGCACCACCAGCGGCCCCTGCTCCGTCTCGATCCGGTGTTCCCGCGGCCCGGGAATTCCCCCAAGTGAAATACGATGCTCACCGTAGATTGCCTGTGGCCTCGCCACCACCCAGTCCCCGCTGTCCGGGATCTTCAGCGCCTGAAGCAGCAGCCTCACTACCTTCGTCTCCGTCGGCTCCCGGATGATCCTGAGCAGGAAGCTCGGCTTCGTCTCCAGATAGGCCGTCTCTCCCGGCTCCGCTGCCGGCGTCGCCGATGTCATCGGAGCGACGGTCCTCGCGCTTCCGCCCTCGAGCAACCGCGACAGATTCTTGCCCTTGCCCGCCTCCTCCAGCATCGCCGCCGCATGTGCGCAAAAGCGACCCGTCTCGCACTCGCATTGGCTTTCGAAATCCCACCTTGCCCCGCCCGGCCACATCGTCACCTCACAGGCCGCTCCCGCCACATTCGCCCGCAGCACGAAATTCTCCGCATCCACCCACTCTCCGGCCAGCTCGCGCACCCTCGGCCGCAAGCGCCGCCCCGCCTCACGGCACTCTTCATCGAAGCGCTCCTCCCAGAGCGCATCGTCGAAAAACTCGTGAATGTCCGGCTGATCCTCCAAAGGGCCACCGAGGATGCCCCACCGGCAACGGGAGTCGAGACCAAGTAGCGCCGAATCCCGCTGGCCCTTTTCGGCATGGACTCGCCCGCGCCCGCCACGCAACTTTCCGCGCATGGGCGAGGCCAAACGAAAAAAGCAGCGCGATTGCCCCGCGCTCGGCGGCATCATCACACCGGAGGAATGCGGGAGAGGCAGGAATTCCTCGATCGCCTGTCCCGCCGATTGTCCGCACAATCCCTTCGCTCTCGTCAATTACGAGAGCTTCCTCGATCTCGAGGGCAAGGTCGCAATCCGCCTGTCGAGAATGCTCGGGGACGAGCTCCCTCTCGCCCGGCAACGGGAGATGCTGAAAGCACTCGAATCGGGGGACCTGTTCCTCTGCCATTCGATTCACTGCTGGCACGTTCATTGGGAAGGAGGCTGCGAACGATGGATGGCGGAGGGCCGCTTCGAGGACTGGAAGAACGACGAGCGGGTGATGCTGGACCACATGACCTCCATGCGCCCGGCCCTTGTCGAATTCCAACAGCAGCTCGATGAATGGAGCTGGCAGGCTGTGGACCTGTGGCGGCCGGGCGAGCCTCCCTTTGCGGCGATCGACCGGTCCAGTTCGGCGCGCGCCTGCCGCCAGGAGGTGGTGCTATGTTTTCTTCACAGTCATCCCGCGGGAATGCGTTTCTCGGGCACGGCGGTTTCTATCCCGGCAGTCGGCGATCTGATGCCGACCGAGCTCATGGAGCGCCTGCTTTGCCACCTCGGTGCTCCCGGCGAAGACCGCGAAAGGTGGATCCAAGAGCACATGGCCCTCCTTTGGGAGGCCATACAGGAACTTAAGCGCGCCCTTCGGGCGAGGCAGAGGTATGCCACGCATCGCGCGGTTCTGCATGCGACCTACCGCTTCCCGCAGCCTGCCTTGAAATCTCTCCTCGACCTTCTGGCGGTCCATCCCCGCGTCTACCTGCCGGCGGAGGAACGAGCGGATGGCATCATTGAAGCACCCCTGCTCGTGGAAGGAGAGGAGAAGTGTTGCGGCGATCACGGATCCATCGCGGGAATGATTCTGATTGCGGCAGAGCATCTCTCCTTCTCCAGCTTCACGGAAGAGCATTACGCCTCGGGCCTCGCCTTGATCGAATCGCTGGGAATACCGCTTGAACTTCACGACAAGGGAAAGGGAGATCTCCCGGAGCAATCCGCCAAGAGCCTCGAGTATGACCGCGATCTCATCCCTGGGGATCTCCTTGATCGCATCGAACCTTTCGATTTCCGGCAGGTCATCGACTATTCGGACGCCAAGGTCTCCCTCTTGCCGCCCGGTTGGCTACGCCCGGAGTTTCCGGATACTCCCCACCCTCTTCTGGATCGGACGACACCGCGGGAAGCGGTGGGGAATCCCGCCTTGCGCCAGCGGCTGATCGCCGTGATGAAGGGCCATCTCCGCCAGTGCGATACCCTCCGCCGCACGGAAGGAAAAGACCTGGACTTGAACCCCCTGCTTGAAGAACTCGGTTTGCACGAGATCGTCTTCGCGCCACCGCCTCTCGGATTGCATGATCGGGATTCGGACCAGGACCATGATGACGGCGAGGATCTTTCGCTCGACGCGCCGCCTCCGCAACCGCGCTTGAGTGGATCCGAACTCGAGCAGCGGATTGCCATGGTCCACAGCGACAAGGAGCTGTGGATGCGCCTCAGCGTGATCTTCGCGCCGATGCTCGATGAACTCATCGAAATCGAACCCGCGTTCAATAGCGACGAACAGGATCTCCTCTTTAGCGCGCTGGTCTTCGGAGTTGGAGTGATGCATCCCCATCCCTCGCCAAGCTTCGACCCCTATCTCGCACGAATGAGCGAATGGTATCTCGCGCGTTTGACGGAGGGCGATCCGGATGAATCTCTCGATGCTTTTCTACAGCGCCTTGCCGAGGAAACTCTCCAACCGGCCGTCGCGGTGGTGGCCTTGTCTGTCATCCTGACCGCCTTCAAGCAGCGCCGCGGAAAAATCCGGACCAAGCGTCGCGAGCAACTCTGTGTGGCGGTTTGCGCCGCGATCTGGGAGGCTGCCCACTGTCCCGTGGAACTCACGGATCCGGAGTAGCCCTAGCTCTTCAAACCATCACCCTAAAACCCATGGAAGACGACGATACCGAAGACCTCCCGCTCGAAGCCCCGCCTTCCCAGCCGCTCCTCAAAGGGGATGAACTCCAGAAGCGCCTCGACGCGGTGATCCAGGATACCGCCCTCTGGAATCGCCTCGAGATCCGTCTCGGTGACCTCCTTGAAGAATTGGCCGATCAAGACGACTCCCTGAACGACGACGAACTCCAGGCGATGTTCACCGTCACGATCATGAGCCTCGGGGCCATGCATCCCGTCGTCGGCAGTGACTTCGATCCCGATCCTTTCCGGATGGCCGCCTGGTACGAGCAGAAGATGTCCGAACGCAAACCGGGCGAGGAAATGGAAGACCGCGTCGAAGGTCTCTTCGTCGAGACCGCCCAAGAGCAGGTCGCTGCCACCGCCGCCGACATCCTGGAAAACATGAGCCGCGAAAAGGGTTCCCAGATCCGCCCCAAGCGCCTCGAACAACTCATCACCGCTGTCTGCGCCGCCATCTGGGAAACCGCCCACTGGCCGGTGAAGCTCGGGTGAGCGCACGAAAAAGCCCCGGGAGTTTCCTCCCGGGGCCTTTCGGATCATCTCTTCTCAATCGGAATCCGCGAAGCGCCACTGCTGGTCCACCGCGCCGGTGAATTGCCAGAGCTGCACCACGCTGCCGTTGCCGAACTGGTTGTCATTCCCGCTCACCTCCATGCAGCTTCCCGTCGCACAATCCGGCGTGAACCGCAGCCAGTTGCCATCGGTCCGGGTGTAGGCCCAGCGCTGGGCCGCATTCCCCGTGCCCAGCCAGTCCCACTGTTGGAGCTTGGTTCCGTTGGCGGTTCCCGAGGCATTCACATCCAGCGCTTTCGCCGTCGCGGATGTCGGTGCCAGCCGGATCCTTCCGGCAAAGCCGGCCACATCGCTCAGCGCGAACTTCTGGTTCGCCCCCGCGCTCCACTGATACAGATTCGTCGCCGCACCGTTGCCAGTGCCGCCGCCCGCGATGTCCAGGCACTGCGCCTGAGCATGGCGGGGTATGAGCCGGTACGTGCCCGCGCTCATCCCCACCAGCTCCGGATACCACTGCTGCCAAGTGGCCTCGAAGCCTCCCCATTGGTGCACGTCGTTCACACCGCCCGGATCCATGTCGATCACTTTTCCGTCGGTGCCCTTGTGCTCGAAGTAAACATAGCCGTCCGCGTTCTGCGCGATGTACCAGCGCTGCGCGTCACCGGTATTCCCGGTCCATTGCCAGATTTCCGGACCGTCGCCTAGGCCGTTGTTGTCCACGTCCATCCACTTGTCCGTGCCCTGGTGGTTGAAGCGGTAGCTGCCGTCGCTCTCGCGCCATGCCACCCAATTCTCCGCCGCCGTGCCGCTGGCATTCGCCACTGAGATCGGCACACCGTTCGTCGAGCTGTTGCCCGCGATGCCGAGATACTTCGCGTTGTTCCGGCTCTTGAAGCGGTACACCCCGCCGCTCACCAGCGGCCGGTAGTTTGCCGTATTCTTCGGACCGAAGGTGATCTGGATGTCCGCGTAGCGGTTGGGATTCGTGCCCCCCACCGCCACCGTCTTGATCGTCAGATCGGCGGCCGAGTCATACCAGGTTTGGTTCACCGTCAGCGGCGCGTTGTCCCGGTTGTCATCCCCCGGGTTGTTCATGTCCAGCAGGTGCGAATCGGAGAACTTGAACGAAGACACGGCATACACCGCCACCCCGTTGTTGAAGTTCCCCTGCGCCACCGGATCGCCATGGATCCCGAGCCAATAGTTGTACTCGTAGTCGCGCCCGATCTTGATCGCCACGGTGCGGTTCAGTGCCGTCGCCCCGTCGTGCTGGTACACCCGGTAGGTCCCGTTGCGGTTCACGGTCTGGACCGCGCTGTCCGGGATCCAGCTGCAGATGTTCTTATAGTAGGGGTTGAAGCTGTTGTACTGGTTCGCACCCCACGCATTCCCCATCGGATCCGCCGCATCGCCATACTCGCGGTGCTGCTTGGCCGCGGAGATCGGATTGCCGTCCGTCGCATACCACGAGTTGCCGTGCGGCAGCCGGAAGGTGTGGCCGTATTCGTGCAGCGTCACCTCCACGCCGAAGAACCCGTTCAGGAAGATGTAGCCTGCCCATGCCAGGCCCGCCGCACCCGTGTTGTAGCTCTCGTGCGCCACGATCAATTGCGCGTAGTTGGCGAGCACGTAGCCTTGCGCCACCGCCGCATTCTTCGCATCCGTAATCCACCGGTTGCAATCGTACGCCGTCCCCAGCGGATTCCCCACGTAGTAGGTCCGCGGCTGTGGCAGCGTCATCACCGGCGTCACGTCGGATTGCGAGATCCACGTGTTGTTGTAGGAGATCCGCCGCATCCGCGTGTCGAAGCCTCCCGAACCGTAGACCATGTTGTTGAAGTCCGTCGGACTGCCGTTCGCGGGGAAGCCGGTGTCGTTCGCCTGCACCCGCATGATCAGGATCTTCTTCCCGCCGAAGGTCATGCTGGTCGGCGGCTTGCCGAGATAGCCCGCCGAGCCGGAGACCGCGCTGTCGCCCAGCGCCTGTGGCTTCGGCATGCACAACGCGTGCAGTCCCAGATCCGCCAGCGTCTTGCCAGTCGGCTCGTTCGCCTTCTCCTTCGCCACCACGCCCGATTCCACGTTCGCCACGTGCTCCGGTTCGCAGGTTTCGAAGTAGCTGCGGCCGAGCTGGAACTGCGTCTTGTTCCCCGCTTGCACCACGCCCGAGCCCGCCGTCGCAACGGTCTTGCCCGAGACCGGACAACTCTCGTTGACCGTTTCGCCTTCGAGCCGCTCGCCCTCCTCAAGCACGCGCACCGGGCTGTCCAGCACCGCCATCTTGTTGTCGATCACGATCCCGTGCAGCGAGACATCGCGCATCCACGAAACGTTCTCGCGGTTCCCGTAACGGTAGGCCTCGTAGAAGTTCCCGTCGATCGCCGCCCGGTCGCTCGGCGCGATCGCCGCTCCACCCGGCACCGCCATCGCGTTCATCACCGAGACATCCCCGAAGTCGTCAACCCGCGTCTCTAACAACGATTGGATCGACCCCGGCAGTTGCTCGCGCAGCGCCAGCGGCACCGCATTGGCCAGGGCCCGCCGCGGATCGCCGCTGATCTGTGCTTCCAGCGCGGCACGCCGCGCCGTCGCCGCCTCCACACCCTCGGCCTCCAATGCCTCTCGCGCTCCCGCCGGGCTGGCGATGTAGCGCGTCGCCCATGCGGCAAAATCTTGCATCGCCGGCTCGGGATCCTTCATCCAACCGCTTGCTGTCAGTTCGCGCTCCGGAACCACCGACGGCACCGGCGGGCTATCCGCCGCCACGGCGGCGAGCGGGATCGCTTGCTTGCCGCGCTCCACCAGATCGGCCAGTCGCTGCAGCTCCAACGCTTGGTCCGGCAGGGCCGGTTTCTCCGCCCGGGCAGATGCCTTCGCAATGGCACCGGGCTCTTCGGCCTGTCGGTCGCCTCCGCGTGGCACGAGGAGGATGCCGGCCACGATCAGTGCCGCTGCCGCGGCTGCTTTAGTCCACTTTCTTCGGCGCTGCCGCGCGGTGGAGGAGTTCGGGTTGATTTGGGATTTCATAGGCGTTTTTTGGTACTGGACCGCGAAGCCATGAATCGCCCCCTGCCGGGTTTGGGTTGGGTTTTGGTTTCATCGAATGACAGGAGACATCTTCATCGCCTCAACTTTTCCGATTCTCACGGGCAGCGCTGGAATCAGAACTCGCCCCTATCAGGTCACGCCCTTGCCGGGCAAATGCTTTTTAAGTCTCTTCCGTTAGGAATCGATCCCTCTCCGTTCAACAAATTCCAACACCCTCCTTGGTGTCCGATTTTGGAATCAGAAACCCCACCTAACCCTCTCACCTCCAATCCATAACAATCTCTAACGAATTGTCAAAATCGTGTCCTACGACTAAACCTGCCACCGTCTCCGCCGCGCACTAAACCTGCGCTTTCATGGCATCGCTGAAGATAGTGCAAAAAAACAGCGGCTACTCCCCCAATCACATCCTTCCCAACGCGTCAGCGCCCCTCTTCCATCACACTCTGATTGATGATTGGAAGATTGGTGATTGATGATTTTCCCTCAGGCCCCTCCCGACGTCAGATGCGCGAACTTCTCATCCAGAAAGCGCAAAACCATCTCCTCCACCTTCTCGTCCTTCAGGCGCTCGATCACCTCCACGGAGAAGCCGCGTGCAATCAATTGCCGCGCCCGCGCCGGATCGATCCCGCGTGCCCGCAGGTAGAAGATCTCCTCCTCGCTGATCTGGCTCGAGGTGCTGCCGTGCGAGCACTTCACGTCGTCAGCGTTGATCTCCAGGCCCGGCATCGAATTCGCCTCCGCCTCGTCGCTCATGAAGAGATTCCGGCAGGTCTGGTAGGCATCCGTCCGGTGGGCGCCTTCGTCCACGAAGATCAAACCCGAGAAAATGGTACGAGCTTCATCGTACAAGGAATTCTTGTAGAGCAGGTCGCTGTAACCCCCCGGAGCCGCATGATGCTGGAAGGTCCGCTGGTCGTATTCCTGCTCGCGTGCCGGCACGCTCACCGAAAGCATGTCCGAGCGCGCGCCTTCGCCTTCCAGCCGGCTCAGCGATTCGTTGCGCGCCCAGGTCGCCCCGGTATTCAGGATGAATCCAACCGCGGTGGCATCCTTCTCCACGCTGGTCTCGTTCACTTGGATCACCTTCGTCTTCTCGTTGAAGGCCTGGATCGCGATGTAATCGAGCTTCGATCCCGGACCCGCATTCAGGTCGTTCACCGCGATCGCCAGTCCGGCGTCGGTCTCGTTGGTGGAGCGGAAGTAGTCCACCACCCGCACCTTCGCATTGGCACCCGTCACGATCAGCGTGTGCGGGAAGATCACGGCCTTGTCCCCGGCGAGCCAGTGGAACACCTCGATGCTGCCTTCCACCTCCACACCAGCCGGGACATAGACGAAGAGTCCGTTGCTCACGTTCGCCTCGTGCAGTGCCGTCCACTTCGCTGACCCCAGGCGCGTGTCGCTCTTCATGAAGTGCTCGCGCACCAGATCACCATGCGAAACCAGTGCCTTCTCCAGCGGCAGGCAGATCACTCCCTCGGGCAGCTTCGACTCCGCATGGAGCAGCGCATCATTGGCAAAAACGAACTTGGCCACCGGTGTCTCCAACGACACCGAATCCTCAACCAAGGAACTACCTGCCAGCGAACCGCCGGCCGAGTAACCCGTGAAATCCATCTGCTTGAAGGACGAGAAGCGCCACGCCTCGTCACCCCGCTTGGGAGTGGGCGTCTCAAGGAACCTCTGCCACGCCGCGCGCCGGCGCTCCGCAAACCACGCGGGCAAAGCGGCAGAAGTTTCAGGAGCGGATTCGAGCAAGGAAGCGGGATGGTCGAGCACGGCGGGCATCGAAAAAGTGAAAAAGTATGTTAGGTAATTGGTGCAATGATCAGCCCACGCTGCCTTCCATTTCGAGGTCGATCAGCCGCTTGAGCTCCACCGAGTATTCCATCGGAAACTCCCGCACCAGATCGTTGATGAATCCATTCACCGCCAGCGACATCGCCGCGGCCTCGCTCAGCCCGCGCTGCTGCATGTAAAAGAGCATATCCTCCGATACTTGCGAGACGCTCGCCTCGTGCTGCGTCGCGTGCTGGTTGCCCTTCACCGTGATCGCCGGATACGTGTCCGTCCGGCTCCGGGAGTTGATCAGCAGCGCATCGCACTCGGTGTTGTTCTTGCAGCCCTTGAGATGCTTCGGGATGTGGACCTGGCCGCGGTAGGTCGCGCGGCCTTTGCCCACGGAGATCGACTTCGAGACCACGTTGGACGTCGTGTTGTTCGCCGCGTGAATCATCTTCGCGCCGGTGTCCTGGTGCTGGCCGCTATTGGCCAGCGCGATCGAGATCACCTCGCCGCGGGCCCGCTCGCCCTTCATGATCACCCCGGGATACTTCATCGTCAGCCGGCTGCCGATGTTGCAGTCGATCCAGCGGACCTCCGCGTCTTCCATCGCCAGCCCGCGCTTGGTCACCAGGTTGAAAACATTGCTGCTCCAGTTCTGCACCGTCACGTACTGGATCTTCGCGCCTTTCAGCGCGACCAGTTCCACCACGGCCGAGTGCAGCGTCGCGGTCTCGAACTTCGGTGCCGTGCAGCCTTCCATGTACATGACCTCCGCCCCTTCGTCGGCGATGATCAGGGTCCGCTCGAATTGCCCGAAATTCTCCGAGTTGATCCGGAAGTAAGCCTGCAGCGGCTGCTTCAGCTTCACCCCCTTCGGAATGTAGATGAAGGACCCGCCCGAGAACACCGCGCTGTTCAGCGCAGAGAACTTGTTGTCCCCCGTCGGAATCACCTTGCCGAACCATGGCCGGAAGATCTCCTCGTGGTTCTTCAGGCCTTCGTTCGAGTTCACGAAGATCACGCCCTGCTTGGTCAGCTCCTCCTTCATGTTGGAGTAGGCCGCCTCGGAGTCATACTGGGCTTCCACCCCGGCCAGGAACGCGCGCTCCTGCTCCGGGATCCCCAGCCGCTCGAAGGTCCGCAGCACATCCGCGGGCACATCCTCCCACGACCGCTTCGGCTTTTCACCGTCCGAGAGATAGTAGCGGATGATGTCGAAATCAATGTTCTCCAGATCCTTCGTCGCCCAGTTGGTCGGCATCGGCTTCTCGCGGAAGACCTTCAGCGCCTTGTGGCGGAACTCGCGGATCCACTGCGGCTCCCCCTTGACCTCGCTGATGTAATCCACCGTGCGCTCCGTCAGGCCGCGCCCGGCATCGAACTTGTGCCGCTCGGGGAAGGAGAAGTCACCCTTGCTGCGGTCGATGTCGATCGCCTCTTGGGTCTCGGCGTCGATGGTACTGGATGCGTCGTAGGACATGGGAAATTTTTTCGGTAACTAGGCCGCCGCTTCCTGCGGCTCGGCCTCGTCGGGTTCGGGTTCGGGTTGTTTCTCGGGCTCCGGTGCCAGCTCCAATGTGGCTTCCAGGAACCACAGCGCGCGGTCGAGGCCGTGCGCCGTCTTGATGAAAAGATCCGCGGTGACTTCGTCGTCCACCTTCTGCGCCCGCTCGATCGCCAGCCCGGCGCACTCCGCCACCGCCGCATAGCGGTCCGCCAGCAGCGCGACCAGATCCGGACCCCACGTCGTCTTCTTCGGCAGATCGTTGAGATCGGTCTTGCTTGCGATCCGTTCGGCAGTGCCGAGCGCGCGACCACCCAGCGCCGTGACGCGTTCCGCCAGCTCATCGGTCGCTTCGTCGAGTTCCCCGGCCAGCCGGTCGAAAAGCTCGTGCAGCGTCATGAAATTCGGTCCGCGCACGTTCCAGTGCGCCTGCTTCACCTGCAGCCGCAGGTCGATCGCGAGTACAAGGAAGTCGTTCAGCAAGGCGACGGATTTTTCGCGGCTTTGCTTGTCGAGGGGATGACGTGTCTTGCGCAGTTTCATGGCAGTGCCTGCCGTAGCAGGGATCAGGCCGTGACCAGGGCTTCTTCCTTCAGGAAATCGTAACCGTGTTCTTCCAATTCGAGTGCCAGCTCCGGCCCGCCGGAACGCACGATCCTACCCGCCGCCATCACGTGCACGTGATCCGGCGCAATGTAGTCCAGCAGCCGTTGGTAGTGAGTGATCATCAGGATCCCGCGATGTGGCGAGCGCATCGCGTTCACACCCTTGGCGACGATCTTCAGCGCGTCGATGTCCAGGCCGGAGTCGGTCTCGTCGAGGATGCAGTAGCTTGGCTCCAGCATCATCATTTGCAGGATCTCGTTGCGCTTCTTCTCGCCGCCCGAGAAGCCTTCGTTCACGGAACGCGCCGTGAATTTCCGGTCCATCTCCAGCAGATCCATCTTCGAATAGAGGTTCTTGTAGTAGGCGACCGCGTTCGAGCTCCTCACCCTTCGGCAGCCGCGATTGCAGCGCTGCTCGGATGAAATTCGCATTCGAGACTCCCGGCACCTCGGATGGATACTGGAAGGCCAAAAAGATCCCCGCCCGCGAGCGCTCGTCGACCGACATCGTGAAAACGTCCGCGCCGTCCAGCGTCACCGTCCCGCCGGTCACCACATAGCCTTCGTGCCCCGCGATCACCTTCGAAAGCGTCGACTTTCCGGACCCGTTCGGCCCCATGATCGCATGCACCTCACCCGCCGGAATTTCGAGCGAGACCCCCTTCAGGATCTCCGTGCCATCCTCCAGCGTTGCTCGCAGGTCTGTAATAACAAGGGACATGTCTTAAATCTGAGATTTGAAATTTGAGATCTGAAATTCTTACTTGGCACTTTCCTCCATCGGCAGTTCGCCCCGCAGCGTGATCTCGATCCCTGTCACCACCGCACCCGGCGGCAGCTCCAGGACATCCGCCAGGCTCACGCCCTGCTTGAAAGTGACATCGTGGATTTTCCCGCTGACCTTGTCGTGGAAGTGACCGTGGTCCGCCAGATTCGGGCAAAAGCGCGAGGGCTCGCGATCGAAATTCACCTGCCGCACCAGCCCGTGCTGCACCAGCGCTTCGAGAGTGTTGTACACCGTCGCCAGCGAAATGTGCGGCAGGGTATCCTTGACCCGCATGAAGACATCCTGGGCCGTCGGGTGGTCCCGCTGCTCCAGCAGCAGCCGGTAGACCTCCTGCCGCTGCTTCGTCATCCGCAGTCCCCCCGTTTCCGCTGGAATCTCCGCGGAGAACTCGGAATCGCTGTCTGTTGAAAGATCCACCATGGCTTCGGCGGCGGAAGCTACGCCCGCCTCCTCCACAGGCAAGAATAATTCTAATTTTTAGTATTACCAAGCTTTCGTTTCTCCCAAGATGAAATCCGCCACAAATCGTATCTAATTGCCAATCAATGATTCCGTGGCGAGATCCGGCCTCTGCCCCGGTAGGACGAGTCTCACCGCGCCTGATAGCCGGATTCGAGAAAATTCTACTTGAACTGATCGCATGAACAGTTTTCAACCTTCTTCATGACCATGGGCACCGGCCTGTCCCCCCTGCTGAAAACGCATTTCGGCTACGACACCTTCCGCCCCTTGCAGCGGGAGATCATGGAAGCCGCGCTCGCCCGCCGCGATGTCCTGGCCATCCTTCCCACCGGCGCGGGCAAGAGTCTCTGTTACCAGCTCCCGGCGCTCGCCCGCGAGGGCGTGACACTGGTCGTTTCCCCCCTCATCGCGCTGATGAAGGACCAGGTGGACCAGCTCGCCGCGACCGGTGTGGCAGCCACTTTTCTCAATTCCACGCTGGACCCGCAGGAAGCCCGGGAGCGGCTCGATGCCATCCGCAGCGGCGGCTTCAAGCTCGTCTACCTGGCTCCGGAGCGCCTCATGTCCGGCGCTTTCCTCTCCGAAATCCGGCGCTGGAATGTCACCGCGCTGGCCGTGGACGAGGCGCACTGCATCAGCGAATGGGGCCACGATTTCCGCCCGGAATACCGCCGCCTGCGCGAACTCCGGCAGTTGCTGCCGGACGTGCCCGCCATCGCCCTGACCGCCACCGCCACCCCGCGGGTGCGCGATGACATCCTCACCCAGCTCGCCCTGCGCGATCCGGCCGTCTTCCTCGCCAGTTTCAACCGCCCGAACCTGAACTACCGCGTCGAGCCGAAACAGGACGCCGTCACCCGTGTCATCGGATTTATCCGCGACCGCGGGCGGGACTCCGGCATCGTCTACGCGCAGTCCCGCAAGCGCACCGAGGAACTCGCTGCCAGCCTGCGTGCCAATGGCATCCCGGCCGTCTGCTACCACGCCGGACTGGAAGCCCCGGAGCGCGCGCGGAATCAGGAAGCCTTCCTGCGCGATGAGGTCCGCGTGGTCTGCGCCACCGTCGCCTTCGGCATGGGCATCAACAAGCCCGACGTCCGCTTCGTCATCCACGCCGACCTGCCAAAGAACCTCGAAGGCTACTACCAGGAAACCGGCCGCGCCGGTCGCGACGGCCTGCCCGCCGATTGCCTGCTGCTCTTCACCCGCGGCGATGTCGCGAAGCAACTGCGTTTCCTCGACGAGATCACCGATGCCGAAGCCCGCGAGAACGCCCGCTCCCAGCTCGAACACATGGCCGACTTCGCCGAGAGCGACAACTGCCGGCGCACCGGCCTGTTAGGCTACTTCGGCGAATCTTGGCCTGCTGAAAATTGTGGGGGTTGCGACAACTGCCTGGCTCCGCGCGAAAGCTGGGACGCCACCGTGGAAACGCAGAAACTCCTGAGCTGTGTCCTCCGCGTGAAACAAGCCGGCGGTCCGCCCGTCGGCATCCGTCACTTGGCGGACATCCTCGCCGGTTCCCGTGCCGAAAAGATCCTCGCCCGCAACCACGATAAGCTTAGTACCTACGGCATCGGCAAGGAGCACTCCGCCGCCAAATGGGCGGAGATCGCCCGCCAGCTCGTGCGCAAGGGCTGGTTCGCCGTGGATGGCGGGGACTACCCCGTGGTTTCCGTCACCGCCGAAGGCAGCACCATGCTCCGCGAGCGCCGCGCCGTCAGCCTCAGCCGCCTGATGGCCCTCGCAGAATCTGCCACCCGCCGCGCCGGCGACATCGAGTGCGACGCGGACCTTTTCGAAGCCCTCCGCACCCACCGCAAGCAGGTCGCCGATGCCACCGGTGTGCCGCCCTACGTCATCTTCTCGGATGTGGCCCTGCGTCACATGGCCCGCGAATACCCCGCCGATGACGCCTCGTTCCTCCGCATCCCCGGCGTCGGCGAACGCAAGCTCGCCGACTACGGCCCCGGATTCCTCCGCGAGATTTCCGCGTGGCTGGCAACCCATGACCGCCACAATTTCGCGCCCCTGCCAGACCTCGCGCCAAGGCTCCCGAAACCCGCGGTCAACGCTACCGCCCACGCCACCTTGGAACTCTGGCGTGCCGGCAAAAGCATCGATGAAATCGCCGCCGAACGCGGATTTGTCGCCTCTACCATCGAGAGCCACCTCGCCCTAGCCATCGAAGCCGGCGAGGACATCGACCCCCGCCGCTTTTACACCGGGGAGGAAGAGGCAGAAATGCGCGCCGCCCTCGACGGCTACGACGATCCCTCCCTCAAGCCAGTCTTCGAACACCTCGGCGGCCGCCTCAGCTACGGGAAATTGAAACTCTTCCGCGCCATCGAGACCCGTCTTGCTTTGTCTTCCGGATGAATCGGAAAAGCCATCCCGCATAATCGGTGGGGCACTTACCCCGCTACGGTCTACCCGTGGGCTCTCCGCAAGCACTCGAGCAATACCCGGCAATCTGCCAGCGCCCGGTGGGCACCGCCGCCGTTCACCTCCATTTCTTCCGCGAGCAGAGACAGCCCGTAGCCCTTTCTCCCGGGAAGCAAGCGCTTGAATACCGGGATCGAGCATTCGAGGGGAAAATGGAAGGGCTTGCCCGTCCGTGACGCGAATGTATCCAGGAACCTCCGGTCGAAGCTCGCGTTATGCGCGAAGGTCGGCCGGCTCCCGATGAACTCCCGGGCCTCTTCCAATACCCCTCCCAAGGGCTGGCCCTCCGTCCTCAGCAACTCGTCGGTGATGCCCGTGATCTCCGTGATCTTCCATGGCACCGCCGCCGAGATCCGCACCAGCCGGGTCATTTCACCTTCGATCTCGAATCTCTCGTTCACCCGGATCGCGGCAATTTCGGTGATCTCATGGTAGTCGGTCGAAAATCCCGTCGTCTCGATGTCCAGCAGGCAGAGCGAGCTTCTTCCAAAGGGGCTATCCATCATCGTCAAGATCGGCTTGGAGTGTTCGTAGGGTGAAAAGCGAAGCGCCGGAGGGGATCCTCCCGGCACCGCTCACGTTTGGCAGTTTCTTGTCACCTTGGCGATCTCCCCGCTCCCACGGCACGATCAGCCCCGTCGCGATCACCTCGATCCGCTGCGGCGTCACCAGCACCGCATCCGGCGGCTCCTAAATCGACATCGGCTCGGCCGCCGCCAGCGCGGGAATCCACAAAAGGGCGAGTGCCTTCATTTCGCAGGAACCAATCGGATCACCCGGTCCGGCTGGTTCAAGATCACGTAAATAAAGCCGTCCGTCGCGTCCGTCACGTCACGGATCCGCCCGATCCCCTTCAGCACCACCTCCTGCTCGGTCACCTTGTGGTCGATCACCCGCAGCCGCCGGATCTCCTGCTGCGCCAGCGCCCCGGCAAAGAGATCGTTCTTCCACTTCGGAAACTTGTCGCCGCGGTAGAAGGACAGCCCGCAGGCCGCGATGCTCGGCTGCCAGTAGATCACCGGCTGGTCCATGCCTTCCTCCGCCGTCTTCCCGGTGATCGGCGTTCCGTCGTAGTTCATCCCGTAGGTGATCGCCGGCCAGCCGTAGTTGTGCCCGCCCTGCACCCAATTCAGCTCGTCCCCGCCGCGCGGACCGTGCTCGGTGTCGTAAATCGCGCCGTCGCGCGGATCGATATCCAGCCCCTGCGGATTGCGATGCCCGTAGCTCCACAAACCCGGAACCGGCGTCTTGCCCTCGAACTTCGGATTGTCCTCGGGAACCTTCCCATCGTCGTGCAGCCGGTAAATCTTGCCCTTCGCATTCTCGACGTCCTGCGCCTCCATCCAGCCGCCGCGCTCGCCAACCGGGAAGTAGATGTAGCCCTTGTCGAAGACGATCCGCGTCCCGAAATGCACCCCAGCCCCCGTGTAAAACTTCGGATCCGCCTTCCAGATCCACTCCTGGTCGGTCCACTGTCCGTCCTTCAGCTTGCCCCGGACATAGGCCGTGATCGTCTTCACCTCCTTGCCCTCCCGCGTCCCGTCCGCGAAGCCCAGGTAGATCCAGCCATTCTCCTTATAGTCCGGATGAATCGCCACCTCCATCAGCCCGCCCTGGCCGTGCTCGATGATCGCCGGCGTGCCCTTCACCGGCTCCGGGTTCAGCTTGCCATCCGCCCCGATGATCCGCAGCCGCCCCGCCTTCTCCGTCACCAGCTTCCGCCCGTCCGGCAGGAAGGCGATCGCCCACGGATCCTTCAGCCCGCTTTCGACCACCATCTCGATCTTGTAGTCCTCGTGATCCGTCTTGGTCACCTGGCCCGGCTCCGGCTTCGGGAAGCTCATCACCTTCTCCTTCGCCTGCTTCTCTTTCTCGCGGATGAAGATCACCAGCGAGCGGATCTGCCGGTCATCCAGCACCGTCTTGAAAGGCGTCATCCCGAGCTGCAAGTTGCCCTCCTTGATCGACTTCAGCAGCTCTTCATCCGAGCTCCCGTGCTTCCACTCGCCATCGATCAGCGACCCACCCTGACCGCCACTCAGATCCTTCCCATGACACCCCGAGCAAAGCTGCTCGAAGACCTTGTCCGTCTTCATCTTCGAAAAATCCGGCGCATCTTGCGCGGAAACGGCGAGCGGCGGAACCAGCAGCGGCAGGAGAAGGAAGCGTTTCATGGAATCAGGCGACCCTTACGAGGGATCACCCCGATTTCAAATTCCCTCCGTGTCTTTCGACAGAGCGAAAATCACCGGCGATGCAAGTTCTCCCAACGTCGGAGATTGACGGAAAAGCGGAAAAGCGGGAAAGTGGACGCCATGAAGACGACTGTCGATTTGCCCGATCCCGTTTTTCGAAAGGCTAAGGCAAGAGCTGCGGAACGGGGAATCTCTTTGAAGCGCTTCATCACTGAAGCCGTCGAAAGCCGCTTGGCCAGTCAAACGCAGGATAGCCCTCCGGCCGCCAAGCCGTGGATGGCGCTCCTCGATGAGTTACCCCGTGTCCCGAAGAAGATGATCGCGACGATTGAAAGCAGAGTCGCCGAGGCAGACGCGGCTGATCTGAAATTTCAGAAGGACGAGCATCCATGATCCTCGATACCAATGCCGTTTCAGCGATGGCTGATCGGAACCCGGCGCTCCTGAAAGTCATCGGCGCGGCGAATCAAATCATGCTCTCCTTCATAAGCGCTGCGGAATTTCGTTACGGTTTACTGGGATCATCAAAGCCAAATCCAGGCCTTCAACTCATCCATCGCCTCGAATCCACCATACCGGTGTTCTTCCCCGATTCGCAGACTCTCGAGCACTACGCTTGGATTGCCGACCATCTCAAACGCAAAGGCCGTCCGATCCTTCATAACGACATCTGGACTGCCGCCTTGGCACGGCAGCACTCGCTTCCGATCCTGTCAACGGATCGCCACTTCGATTTCATCGATGGCATCCAGCGCCTGGCGTGGTAACTCAAAACCCCCACTCCGCCCCCACCCACAGCGCCCGCGGCCCCGCGATCGTCCGGGTCCCGTCCGTGCTCAAACCCGTCGCGATCTCCTCGTCGAAGAGATTATCCACCCGCGCGCTCAGCAGCAAATTCTCCCGCGCCTGCCAGCTCGCCCCGATCCGCACGCTCGAATACCCCGGAATCCGCCGCGCCGCCAAAGCATCATCAAACTGGTGCGACCCATACTCATACCCCGCCGATAAGGTCACACGCTCCGTCGCCCGCCAATCCGCGGACGCAATCAAGCGCAAGTCCGGCGCCTGCGGGAACGGCTTCCCCTCTAACAGAGGCTGCTTCCCCGATTCCGAAAACTCCGTCTCGCTCCAGATCCCGTCGAGCCCCAGCGTCACTTCCTTCCGCGGCTCCCACTTCACGCCCGCCTCAACTCCCAGCACCCGCGCCTCGTCCACGTTCTGCCGCTGCTGCCCCGACCCACCCGCCGGGATCGTCCCGAAGATCGCCGCGATCTGCGCCGGATCGGTGATCGGCACGTTCGCGATCGCATCGCGGATCCAGTGATGGAAGACGCTTGCATCAAAACTCAGCTCCCGCGTCGCCTGCCAATCCAGCGTCCCCTCCACGCTATAAAACCTCTCCGGATCCAACGCCGGATTCGCCTCCGTAATATCGTTCCGTACCCGGAACGGCCGGTGCAGCTCGTTCAGCGTCGGCAGCCGGAAGCTCGTCCCCGCCGAAATCCCCGCCTTCAAGCTCTCCGTGATCGGCTGGTTCACCGCCAGAGAGAAGGACGGTTCCACCCCGTCCCGATCCTCCTGAAAATCCGTCCGCAGCGGCTTCCCCGTCACCAGCGATCGCTCCAGCCGCCGCCCGTTCTCCAGCCACCAGCCGTCCATCCGCAGGCTCGCATCCACCCGCGTCTTCGACTTCGCCTCATACCCCGCCGCCACGAAAACCCCGCCCGATCCCTGCTCTCCACCCGCCTCCCGACGCCGCGTGAATTGCCCGCCGATGAACGACGCGTTCTCGTTCGTCGCCCCGTCGATCTGCCGCACATCCGCCCCCGCCGTCACCGACCACGGCCCCTCCGGATCCCACTGCAGGGTCAGCGCCCCGCCCGTCCCGTTCCCCGGCACATGGAATTGATCCAGCGATGGATTCTCCGCCGTCCGCGTCGCATTCACCGAACTGAACATCGACTCGAATCTCCGCCGCTGATGATACGCCAGCGCCTGCCATGAGACCCCGCCATCATCCTCCGAAGTCACCCGCAGCGCGAAATCCAGCGCCTCCGTCGAGTTCTGCGCCAGCGGCGTCCCGTTGCCACGATCTTCCTCGTACCACGAAAACATCGGCTCCACCGTCACCCCCGGCGCCGCCTTCCACGCGAATTTCAAATCCGCCCCGTAGGCATCGATCTCCAGCCGCCGGTCCAGGGTCCCGCGCTGCCACGGCATCACCGCATCGAAGCCATCCGAGTGCAACCCGAACGTCGAAAACGTCACCCCCAGCGAGCCATCGTCCGCCACCAGCGTGTGCGTCGCCGCCGCCGAGACCGTCCCTTGGCTGCCCCCGCCCACCCGCAGCAAATGCCGCTCCTCGAAGGGCGATTGGCTGCTCATCTGCACCACCCCCGCCGGGCTCTGGTTCCCCCACACCACCGATTGCGCCGCCGGCACGATCCGCACCGACTCCAGCGTCGATGGCTCATACCGCGCCCAATACACCCAACCGCCGAAGGGATCGTTCTGCGGAATCCCGTCCAGCAGCACCAGGGTCCGGGATGCCGCCGTCGCGCCCGTATTCCGGAGGCTCACCCCCGCCGATGTCGGATTCCCGAATAGCGAAGTCTGCCGCCGGTAGAGCGAAAACGACGGCTCCTTCGCCAGCAATTCATCCAGCGTCCGCGGCGCCGCCTTCGCGATCTCCTCGCGATCCCACTCCTGCAGCGTCCAGCCCGGAATGTCCTCCGCCTCGCCCGCCCGCCGCTCCGCCAGCACCGTGATTTCCGACAGCACGTCCTGCGCCCCGGCCGCCACCGTCCCTGCCCCCAGAATCGCGAAAAGTTTTGTTCTCAATTCAAGCGCTGACAAACGCCAGATCCCGCCTCCCATCAATCGGAAACTCCGGGAAGGTTTTCAGGCAGCTTTCCCGCATGATACAAGCGGGCATCAGAATCCGAATCCACGACCACGGTGAACATCTTCAAATTCCTTTCCGAGACCCTACGACTGGCCGGCAAGGTCAGCGGCCGCTTTCCCGCCACGGTTTTGACTCCCCTCCGCGAGGCCGGGTGGCACCAGGGCCGGATCTGGGAGCCCGCGCGACTCGAAGAGTTCGTATCCAGATTCGACACGATCTTCCCATCGGCCGGCGTCAACGTGTTGTCCGAGTTCGGAGGACTGAACATTGGATCCGGCGGGCGGATCATCATCTTCGGCCATCTGGAGGACTCGCTGTGCGCCTCGCACAGGATCATAGGATCTCTTGTCAATGAGCCGCTGTTCCTGGTCGGCTGGACGAACCGCTTCGAGGACGACGGACTCGGCGTGCTCATGGATGAAGCGGGACGCGTCTATGTCGATGGCGCAACCGGCTACGACCCTCCACGGGACTACCGGGTGGACTGGATGGCGGACGACATCGATAGTTTCCTCACCGGCCTATTCTCCGGAAAGCGCATGCCGGAGAAGCAATCATGGTACTACAGCCAGTCGGATCTCGACTGAAGGGCTTCGGTCTCACGGCAGCTCCCTCACCCTCACGAAAACGGCGCGGCCCGGTGGGCAGGCTGAAGCTCTGCTTCGGTCACCAGGCTGTCGCTAAGCGAGCGACTAACAGAGAGTCAAGCTCTTGAGCCACTCCTCTAATATCCGCCTTCCCCCCGGCTTCGCTGCCGCACTGCCTCGTAGAGCGTGATCGCCACCGCCGTCGACAGATTCAGGCTCCGCGTCCCGCCCTCCTCCATCGGAATCCGGATCCCATGCTCGTCCGCCGCCTGCACCATCGCCTCCGGCAGTCCCCGCGTCTCACAGCCGAAGACCAGGTAATCGCCGTCCCGGAAATCCGCATCCCAGTGCGCCCGCGTCGTCTTGGTACTAAGGTACCAGTAGCGCGCCTCGGGCAAAGCCTCCGCCTTCAATTCCTCGAAGGACTCCCACACCCGCAAATCCACATCCTTCCAATAGTCCAAACCCGTCCGCTTCACATGCTTGTCGTCCAGCGAGAAGCCCAGCGGCTTCACCAGGTGCAGCCGCGATCCCGTCGCCAGCGCCAGCCTTCCCGCCGCTCCCGCGTTGTGCGGGATCTCGGGTGCAATCAGGACAATGTGAAACATCGCGGGCCTCAGTGCGTGATCTCCTCCAGCAACCGCTTCGCGCCGTAGATCTTGTCCAGCGTCTCCAGCATCCCACCGGAGTGGACGGAGACCGCACGGCCATTCCCGCTCTGATACCCGAAGCCCAGCTTCAGGTTGTCCTGGTTCCCGTCGAAGATCAGGCCCACCAGCTCGCCCGCCTTGTTCACCACCGGGCTGCCCGAATTCCCGCCCGTGATGTCCGCCGTGCACACGAAGTTGAAAGGCGTATCGCTCTGAATCTTCTTCTCCATCCCTGCCCAGGTCGTAGGCAGCTGGAAGGGCGACACATGCCCCTGCAATTCCGAGCGCGCGAACAATCCACCCAGCGTCGTCGCGGACGGCACCTCCGTGCTTCCCTCGCGGTAACCCTTCACCACGCCATAGGCCAGGCGCAGGCTGCTGGTCGCATCCGGATAATTCGAGTCACCCTCCAGAGCGAAGCGCGCCGCCGAGATCTTCTCGTGCGCCTGCTTCACCGTCTCATCGATCGCCTCGAAACGCTTCCGCAATTCCCGCGCCTCGGGATCCACCAACTTCGCCAGCTCCAGCATCGGATCCTGAACACCCGCCAGCGCCTCCTTGCCACCCTCATAAATCTTCCTCCGCAGCCCCACATCCGTCAGCAGCGTCCCGGCCACCAATTCCTCAGACCGCTCCCGAGGGGCCTTCCCCGCCATGATCTTCGCCACCAGCGGATCGTCCGCGCCCAGTTTCCCGCACAACACGGTTAGAGCGCTCGCCATCTTCTCCGTCTCCATGTCGCGGTAGATCGGCTCGTCGGAAAACAGGTCCAGCTCCAGCGACACCTTCCCGGCATCCTGGAATTCCCGCAACCGCTCGCGGTTCGGCTTGGGCCTTTCCTCCGCCGCCCGCAGCAAGGTCCGCGCGATCCCGAACAAAGACGTCCCGAAGCCATTGCCCTCGCTCAACAAGCGCCCGCGCATCCCGATCTCCGCCCCCTCCTTCTCCGCCGCAGCGATTCGATCGAAGGCCTTATCTGCCTCGTCGTTGCCGCTCACAAAAAAGCTCTCTTTCAGCTCTGTCTCCGCCTCCGCCTTGCGCTTCATGAAGCCCGCATCCAGCAGCCCCTCCAAGCGCGCTCCTACCGCCTTGCGCCCGTTGCGGATCCCCGTGATCGCACCCGTCGCCCGCCGCCGGTTCTCGCGATCCCGCGCTGCCCAAGCCTCCAGCACCGCCTCGCCGCGATAGATCTGCTCCATCCGGAAGGGCAGCGCCTCGTCGCGCATCGCCACCAGCTCCGCATGCGTGTTCAACCGGTTCGTCCGTCCCGGATGCCCGGCCACGAAGACCAGCTCGCCATCCTTCGCCCCCGCCGCATTCCACTTCAGGAAGTGCGGCGTCTTCGCCGGCTTCCCGTCGCGATAGACGCGGAAAAAACTCATATCGAGGCAGTACCCTCGGGAACTCGAAATTGTCCGGATCCCCGCCGAAGGTCGCCGCCTGCGCATCCGGTGCGAAGACCAGCCGCACGTCCGTATACCGGTCGTAGCGGTAGAGATGATAAGCCCCGCCCTGATAGAGCGTCACCACGTCGCTGCGCAGCCCGCTCGCATCCAGCGACTCCTTCTCGATCTCCGCGATCACCGCCCGCCGCGCCTTTGCCCCGGCCTCCGGCGTATCATCGGGCTTCACCGCCGCGCGCACCCGCGCCGTCACATCCTCGATGCTCATCAGCACGTTCAGCTCCAGATCCGGGCAGGCCAGTTCCTCCTCCAGCGTCGCCGCGTAGAAGCCGTTATTGTATAAATCCTTCTCCCGCGTGCTCAGCTTCTCGATCATCCCCGCGCCCACGTGATGGTTCGTCAGCACCAGCCCGTTCGCCGAAACGAAGGACCCCGAGGCCCCCCCGAAATGCACCGCGGACTTCTGCAAATGCTCCAGCCACTGCGGCGTGATCTCAAATCCATAGGACGTCTTCACCTTCTCCACCGGCGGCTTCGTAAACAGCCACATCCCCTCATCCGCCTTCGCCCCGCAGGCCGCCGCCAACACCATCCCAGCCAAGCACATCGTCCGCATGCCCGCAGACCATAGATACCCCGCCGCCCCGTGCAAACCTTCACTAACGGTCCCTCAAAGCCCGCCCTCAAGGGCATGTAGTCCCGCCATCAGGCGGCCTCACCGGTAGGTGTCTTCCGCGGCTTCGCCGCCGTGGACTGCGCGCAGCCTGCTGCCGCTGTCCCGATGCAGCCTGCTGCAAGGGGCGCTGCAAAGGCGAAGCACCGGGTGTGGCGAGCCGCGGACGGAGCGGGATAAGGAGCGCTCCCGCGCTTCACGGCAGCGGGCTGCACGCAGTCCACGGTCGCGACGCGACCCCCATTCCGGACACCCGCCCGCGAATCCTCACAGGAATTGGCCTGAAGGCGGACGAAGCCACCCACTACGCTCTCTCTGTCATCCACGCATCCGCGGTTCAATCTCTCCCACTGCCCACTGCTCACTGCTCACTCGGCACCTGCCTTTTCCCCGCGTCCCCTCCGCGGCCTTCGCGCCTCTGCGGTTCGATCCCTCCCCGCCTCTCCCTTCAAAATTGGACGTTCGATGTTCGCCTGCTCCCCCTCAAAGCCCCCCGCTCAAAACCTCCACCGCCTTCAAACACGCCGCCGTCCGCGTCTCCACCTCCAGCTTCGAGAAAATCTCAAGCACATGCTTCTTCACCGTCGCCTCGCTGATCCCCAGGATGATCGCGATCTCCCCGTTCGTCTTCCCCTGCGACAGCCACAACAAGGTCTCTGCCACCCGCGGCGTCAGCCCGAAGCCCTCCTCCAGGATCTTCGGCGAACTGAAGTCCGGCTTGAATTCCGGGACTGCCGCCTGCCGCGCCCGCTCCAGCCGCGTCTTGATCGCCGTCAGCAGGTCGCTCTTCGCCACCGGCTTGGTAAGATAATCGTCCGCCCCCAGGTTCATCCCCGCGCGGATGTCCGGCTTCTCGCCCTTCGCTGTTAGAAAGATGAAGGGAGTCGCCTCCGTCGCCGGCAGCGCCCGCACCTCCTTCAGCACCCCGTAGCCATCCAGCTCCGGCATCATCACATCGCACAGGATGATATCGGGGATCTGCTCCTTCAGGATCTCGATCCCCGCGCGGCCGTTCTCCGCCGTCAGCGTGTTGTATTGTTCGAGGCGCAGGATCGTCGCCAGGTTGCGGCGCATCTCCGGCTCGTCTTCGATGATCAGGATCGTCTTCATGAATGGGTGAGTGGCAGGGGGAGTTGGGGGCAGAGTGGGATGGATACCTCCACGGCGGTGCCCGCGCCGGCTTCGCTCTCGACGTCGAGCGTGCCGCCGTGGAGCTCCACGCTCTGCTTCACGATCACCAGCCCCAACCCGGTGCCGGGTCGCTGGCCGACGTTCGACCCGCGCTGGAAGGCATCGAAAAGCCGCTCCCGGTCTTCCGCCGGAATGCCGATCCCGCGGTCGCGGATGTGGAAGCGCAGCTCCTCCGCGGTGCCGATCACCTGGAAGACCACCGGCGCGCCTTCCTCCGAATACTTCACCGCGTTACTCAGCAGGTTGATCAGGATGTGCCGCAGCAGCCGCTCGTCCGCCTGGATCTCCTCCGGCAGCCCCGCCATGTAGAAGCGGATCGGACAACGCGCCGAACTCGTCGAGTTCACCTCGTCCACGATCCGCCGGCACAGCGCGCCCACATCGAGCGGCCCGGCCCGGAACACCAACCGCCCCGCATCCAGCCGGCCTAACAAAAGCACGTCCTCCATCAGCCCCGCCATCCGCCGCGAGTTCTTGATGATCGATTGCAGTTGTTCCGTCCGCTCCGCCGCATCCAGCCGCTCCAGGTAGTCCGCCAGGATCTCCGCCGACGACTGGATGATCCCCAGCGGCGTCCGGAACTCGTGGGACACCATCGAGACGAAGTTGTTCTTGAGCTGGTTCAGCTCGCGCTCGCGCTCCAGCGCCCGCTTCAGCTCCATCTCCGCCCGCTTGCGTTCGGAGATATCCGTCACCACCGCCTGGATCAGTCCGTTCCGGCCGCGCTCGATGCAGGTCAGCGTCACCTCCATCATCACTTCATGTCCGTCGCGATGAAGCTGCGCCCATTCGAAGCGCGTGGTCCCGTGCTCCAGCGCATCTTCCAGATACTTCTGCCCGGCGACCACCGAGCTCTCTCCATCCGGCTGGAACTCCGGCGCGAAGTCGCTCGGATGCATTCCCACCAATTCCTCCGGCTCGCGGCCGAAGATCTTGGCCGCCGCCGGATTCACCGCGGAGAAGAGTTGGTTCTCATGCAGCATCACCCCCTGCGCGGAGGTCTCGAAGAGCGCCCGGAACTTCCGCTCGGATTCCTTCAGCGCCAGCTCGGCCCGCGTCCGCTCCGTCGTATCCACCACGATCCCCCACAACTGGTCCTCGCCGTCGTGGGTCCGGATCAGCATCCCGCTCAGCACCACCGGCACCCGATGCCCGTCGCGATGGATGTATTCCTTCTCGAAAGGCCCGAAGGTTCCCTTCGCCCGCACCGTCTCCAGGATCAGCAGTTCCTGCGCCTCGTACTCGGGCGGCGTCACATCCCAGTAGCTCAGCTTCAGCGTCTCCTCCACCGAGTAGCCGATCATCCGCGCGAAGGATTCGTTGACTTGCAGGAAGCCGCCTTCCCAAGCCACCCGCGCCATCCCCAGCGGGGAGAATTCGAAGAGCGCCTTGAACTTCTCCTCGGACTCGCGCAGCGCCCGTTCCGCTTGGCGGCGCGCACTGATGTCCTGCGCGATTCCCCAGATCTGCACCTCGCCGGTCGAGGACAGCACCCGCATCCCGTGCAGCAACACCGGCAGCGTGCTGCCATCCTTGCGCACGTATTCCTTCTCGAAGGGCCCGAAGCGCCCGGTGCCCTGCAGCTTGTCGAAAAATGTCCGCTCGCCCGGGAAATGCTTCACCCGGTTGATGTCCCAGTAGTTCAGCGCCACCAACTCGTCCGGCGTGTAGCCAAGCATGTCGGCGAAGGCCGAGTTCGTGTCCTGGAAGTGCCCGTGCTCATCCACCAGCGCGATCCCCAGCGGCGAGAAATCGAAGAGCCGCTTGAACCGCTCCTCGGAGATCCTCAGCTCCGCCGTGCGCTCCTCGATCAGCCGCTCCTGCGATTGCGTCAGCTCGCGCACTTCGGTCTCGGCATCGATCCGTGCCGTATCGTCGCGATGGATGCACACCACCTCGATCAGCTGCCCGCGTGCATCCATCACCGGGAACATCGTCGAGCCGATCCAGCGCAGCCCGCGCGCCTTCTGCTCCGGATGCGCCCGCAGCTCGAAGGGCAGGGGAGGGATCGTCACCACCCCGCCCTCGAAGGCTCTCTCGATCAGCGGCAGCACCCCTGCAGCTTCCAGCTGCTGGTCCTTGCGGATGCTATGACCCTTCAGCTCGTCCAGAGTCATGTGGAAGAGCTCGCCGTAGGCCTTGTTCACCTGCAGCGTCGATCCGTCCGGCGCGAAGACCTGCATGCTCACCGGGCTCTGCTCGAAGGCCCTCAGCCAGCGGCTCCCGGACAGCCGCAGCTCGTCCTCGGTCCGCTTGTGATCGCCGATGTCCCGCGCCGTCGCCAGCACCAGGGTCCGGTCTTCCAGCGGAACTGCGGTCGTGACCAGATCGTGATAGGTCATCGTCCCATCCGGCACCTTCACCTGCCACTCGAAGCGATGGCTCCCGTTCTCAAGCGTGCGGCGGATCATCTCCTTCACCACCGCATCGGAGCGCCGTCCGTCCGGCTGGAATTCCGGCGCGTGGTCGCCCGCGAATCTTCCGACCATCGCCTCCGGACTCGCATAACCCGCGGTCCGCGACGCCGCTTCGTTCGCCTCGACCACCTTCCCGCTCTCCGCATCGACCAGAATCATGGCGTCGGCACTGCGCGCAAACGCGACCCGGAACCATGCCGTCGGGTCCGCTGCCATCGCTGCCGGGCTGCCAGTGCCGCTTGCCATACCGGTTTATGCAGGATTCACCTGCTGATGAAAAGAAGCCGTCACTACACCTTTCGATCCATTTACGCCCCCGCGACTTCCGGCCAGCATCCGCGTCGTTCCCCCGGACACCCCCCCAACCGATCCCCCCCGGGATAATCCCCCCAGAGAGCAACACCCTTCAAAGCAGACACCCTTACAGCGTAAGCCTCCCCATCAGCCCGTGGTCGACTCCTCCGACTCATCACGGGCTGATCGCTTTTTAGGGGGGAGGGAAATGGTGCTCGGTTAAGGCGGCATCGTTCGCAGAGCGTCCGGAGCCTTGAAGAGGCGGCCGGGAGACAGCCCCGGGTGCAACCCTGACCTTTATACACAAGTCCGCGCGGCCGTCGCTCGTCACGGCGGCGAGTGGATCACTGCTTGCCAGCACGAGGCCTCCGCTTCCGGCGTGGCACGCGTCATCCGGGCACGCGCGGGCGGGCGGTGCGGCTGAGCCGCCCGCCTTCCTCCGGGGCCCTTTCACTCGTCGTGAAAGGCGCGCCACGCGCACGCGAAGTCCCTCACCCGAGCCAGCCCCTGCCACAGGGATTGTGCACCGGGCGGCCCGTCGCCCTTGCGCCCGAGGTGGCCGCCGAGCTTGCCGACGATGCGGATGAACTCGGCAAGCGACGGCTCGCCCGCCGCCTTGTCGCGTTTGGCCACGGCGCACGCCGATCGCCACTCGGCTTCCTCGAACACGCTGCCGCAGGGCAAGTCGGGGACCACGCGCCCGAGATGAGTCAGGTAAAGGATCCGCCACGCGACCACCAGATGGATCGCCAGCGCGTTGCACAGCGCCTGCCCGCTCTTGAGCTGGATGCGTTCCACCCGGCAGCCGGTCTTGAGGACCCTATGGAAGACCTCGATGTCCCAGCGCCGCCGGTAAAGCCCGATGATCTCCAGCGCTTCTTCAAGGGTCGCCACCGGCTTGCTGGTCAACAGCAGCCAGCGCACCGGATCTTCCCCGTCCGGCGGATCGCGTTCTTCCGCCAGCACCGCCCAGAAGGAGACCCGCGGCAGCTTGACGCCCTTGCGGTAGGGCGGGCGCGGGGTGACTTCCATCACCCGCACTTCCTGGCATACCGTGCGCGCGCTGCGCTGCGAGGGCACCCGGTTGCCCTTGACCTTTTTGGTGCCCTTCCAGGCCGGCACTTCAAAGGAATGGGTGCCGAGCAGCGGTGCCGCGGCGAGCGCCGCGAAGAGCTTCGCCGGGTTATCATGCAGCGTGCCTGTCAGGGCGCGGTCCTGGTTGGCGCGGATGATCCACCCGGCGCAGGGGCCGCCCCGCTCCACGGCAGCGTGCCATGCGGCATAGAGTTCGAAGATATCGCCCTCGCGGTCGCCCACCGAGATCACCTCGCAGTCCGGCAGCAGCACGGCCACTTCATTGGTCTTTTCATAGCCTTCGACCCAGCGCCGGCTTTCCTTGTCACTACCCGGCCGCCGCTTGTGCGGGACCTTGGCATCGCCAAAGGTGGCGGGATCGCGGATGATCATCGCCGCATCGAGGGTGCCAAGCGGCAGGCCCTCGCCCGAGACCGCGTAAAGCGCGTGCAGGTAGAGACCCTTGCGGTTCTTGTCGTTGAGCGGGCCCAGACCGGTGGTGGCCGTCATGTGCGTGAAATCCAGCTCGGTGGTGTCCTGCGACACCACCACGCGGCGGTGCGCCGCGCAGCGGGCGATGGTGGCCTCGCGGTGCGGGGCCAGCACGGCCGCGGCGGTGACGTCGGGACAATTGAGCAGGCGGTAGGCCGCCGTCATCTCGCCACTGCCGCCGGTGGCGGCGGCAATGCTTTTGGAAGGAAAGGCGGCGAGCGCCGCGGCGACTTTGGGCAAGCGCCGGTCGCGCCGCGTATCCTTCAGATCCGCGTTGCCGAACTCGCCTGTAATGTCGTCAGCCACGCCAAAAATCCAACAGCGCGTGCATTGTGCAGGGCTTCAAACACTCGTACAGATTTATTTCCCGCAAACTGCACCGGCGGATTTCATGCCGGAGCGCGGACTTGTGTATAAAGGTCAGGGCATCGCCCGGGGTAGGGTGTCGTACGGGTTACGTCCCCTGAAGGGGGACCGGGAGGCCGGTCTTGCCAACTCGTGCCGTTAAATAGGCCTCCTTGCGGGCTAGGGAAACTTTCCTTTGACTGCCATTCCCTCCGGGCGAGCGTGTTAGGCCATGGGAACCACTCAAAATCTTGTCGCCAGTGAGGCCGTCGAAAAAATGCGCGAACTCGTCGGGGACTCCCCGACCTGCATGCTCGCCACCAACATCGCCGGGGTTCCGCCGCACCTCTGCCCGATGCAGGTCCAGGACGTCGATGACGAAGGCTGCCTCTGGTTCTTCAGCGGTGCCGACAGCGCCCACAATTCCCACGTCCAGGCCGACCCGCGCGTCCAGCTCATCTTCTCCAACAACAGCAAGCACGAGTACCTCGCCGTCTACGGCACCGCCGAGATCACCAACGATATCGACAAGGTCGACGAACTCTGGAGCAGCATGGTCAAAACCTGGTTCCCGCAGGGCAAGGACGACCCGAATCTCACCCTCATCCGAGTCTGTCCCGAGAAAGTCCACTACTGGGACGTCAAGGACGGCAAGCTCGTCGCCATGGCCAAGATCCTCCTCGGCGCCGTCACCGGCCACCCCCAGGACATTGGCATCGAAGGCGACCTCAAGCCCTGAACGGTCCCTCAAAGCCCGCCCCCAAGGGTACGTAGTCCCACCTTCAGGCGGACTCGCCGGTAGGCGCAGCGGTAGAGGTCTCGCGGCACCGCCGCCTTGGACTGCGGAGACTTGTCCTGCCCGTTACCCACAACTTTTCGAGGTCGTACTTAAATCGCGCTGGTACTAAACGACTGTTTACATCAGCTTCGCGGATGGACCTCGATTCTTCCGACCTCAATCCTCCCGACCCGCAAGCCGCCCTCTCCTGGGCTGGAACCGAATTTGCAACCTTGGATTGCGGCGACCCTCGCCGCAGCCGACGCTTTGTGCGTGTGGCCTCCGACTTCGCACGAAATCCCACCGCCCCGGTTCCCGCCGCTTGCGGCGACTGGTCCGGCACCAAGGCCTGCTACCGGCTCTTCGACCAGCCCGAGGTCAACTGCGGGGCGATCCTCGCCGCCCACCGCGCCGCGATGCTGGATCGGCTGCGGGCTGGGGACGAGGGAACCGCGCTGCTGGTCTTGCAGGACACCACCGCGCTCAATTACGACAACCATCGTAGCAAGGAAGGCCTGGGCCCCACCGCCGGCCATGGCAAGGATCGCTCCCCCGGCCTTTTCGTCCACGGCCAGCTCGTGGTCGGCACGGACGGCGCGGTCCACGGCCTCGCCTCGGCCCTTGTCTACGCCCGGCAACCCCGCGGTGCCGGCGAGCCCGCCGGCAAGCGCAACCGCCAGCCCTTGGAAGAAAAGGAAAGCCACCGCTGGGTCGGCGGCTGGCACGAGGCGCAGCGGCTGTGGGAAGACCTCGGCGGCACGCGCGCGGTGCTGTCGGTCGCCGACCGCGAGGCCGACATCTACGAACTGCTCGCCGCCTGCCAGCAAACCCGCGCGCAACGCGGCGGCGGAGCCGGATTGCTGGTGCGCAGCCAGCACGACCGCAAGCTTGAGGACGGCGGCACGCCGTTGTGGCAGACCCCCGCCGCGCTGCCGGTGACGGCCACCCTCGTGGTCGACCTGCCGCGGGGAAAGCAAGGGCTCAAGGCGCGCAAGGCCACCCTCGCGGTGCGGGCCGGGCGGGTCCGTCTGGCGGTGCCCGCCCACAAGAAGAAACACCTCGGGCTGTCGGAAAGCCTGGAACTGTGGGCGCTGGAAGTCCGGGAGATCGACCCGCCGCCGGGCGTGGAGCCGGTGTGCTGGCAGTTGCTGACGACCGAACCCGTCGCGGACGCCGGCGACGCCGCGCGGCTGGTCGGCTGGTATGCCCTGCGCTGGCGGATCGAGGACTTCCACCGCGTGCTCAAGACCGGCTGCCGGGTGGAAAGCCGGCAGGTGCGCGCGGCGGAGAAGCTCAAGGCCTTCATCGCGCTGGACATGGTCGTAGCGGTGCACCTGCTGTCCCTGGTTTGGCAGGCGCGGATCAGCCCGGGGCTCCCCGTGGAAGGCTGGCTGGAGCGCGACGAATGGGAGGTGCTCCCGGTGCACGCGGCGGGCGGCGGGCCGCCGCCGGAACGGCCGCCGGCGACCGGCGAAGCGGTGCGGATGATCGCGAGGCTGGGCGGATTCCTTGGGAGGAAGAGCGACGGGGAACCCGGCCCCGAAGTGCTGTGGCGGGGCCTCGCAAAGCTGCGGACCCTCGCGCAGGCGTGGCGAGTCTTTAAAATGAAAAGTTGTGGGTAACGGGCAGGACTTGTCACCGCCTTCAGCAGGCAGCTCGCTGCCGTGAAGCACCAGATAAGCTCCGATTTCAAATCACGGCACGAAGCGCCCCAAGAAGTAGCGCGGCTCTCCGAGCCGCGACTCCCAGCGCTCCGAACCAACCTCCTCATGGCAATCCGGGAACACGGGTCGAACAAATCGAAACTCCACGTGAGCGTGGGCGCCCTCATCCGCGGCTCTGGAGAGCCACGCTACTAAAACTTCCCCCGCATGAACGCCTCTTCCGGCGGAGCGACCCCTTCCTGCGCATAGTCCACTTCCAGCACCGGGATCGGCCCTTCCCCCTCATCCGGAAACCGCATCGTCCCCGAAAGCATCATCCACGCGCCCTCCTCCACATCCGGCACCTCGTCATTGAACCGCACGATGATCGGGATCGCCTGGCTGTCCGCCGCGCAGCACGTGATAAAAAGCCGATACAGCCGCCTCTGCTTCCCGCCCCCTTCCGGGTCCTTCACCATCCGGCCTTCTGTTTCGACCGCCATCCCGCCGACCAGATCCCGCATCTCCGGATCGCCGTTGCTGAAATACAGCTCCATCAAGCTGAACTCGTGGAAGCCCGCCGAATTCTTCGGGTGCTGCTTCTCGATGATCTCCCGCGTCAGCTTCGGCAGCAGCGAATCCAGCGCCGTGGAACGGCTCTCGGACGGCGAATCGTAAAGCCCCTTCGCCGCCAAGGCGCCGACGGAAAACGCATCCTTCGTATAAGCCACGCTGAATCCCAGCGGCAGCAGCAGGATTGCGAACGCCGCCATCGGATTCAGATCCAGGCTCTCATGGTCATGCGAATCTTCCGGCCCGTGATCGTGCCCGCAGTCAGCCGCTTGGGTCGCCGTCAGCAGGTTGAACAAACCCACCACGATCAAGCCCAGCCCGCCCGCCAGCACCAGCGGATGAAAGTCCTCCGACAGATACTTCGTGATCCGGCTGCTGGCGTGGAAATACACCAGCACCCCGCCCCATGCGGTAAGGGCGAGCGAGGACAAAACGCGCTGCAGCTTCGCATTCACGGGGTCGCAAGGTGGGTGATGATGGACTGCCAGGCAATCGCCCCCACCCAGATGCCGGCGAACAGTCCGATCGCCAGCAAGAAGATGAAGCGCCGCTTGAGCACCGTTTGATAAAGGAAGATCAGCTTCACGTCCAGCATCGGCCCGAAGACCAGGAAAGCTAGCTTCGCGCCGTAGGTGAACTTGTCCAAGGTCGCCGCGATAAAGGCGTCCGAGGTGCTGCACAGGCTCAGCACGAAGGCCAGCACCATCAGCGCCGCCGGGGCCGCTGCATCGTTGGTGGCCAGGGTCCCGAGCCATTTCGCCCCGGGCGCGATGCCCGTGTTAAACAGCGCCGTGATCGCCACCCCGATCGAAAAATACACCCCCACATCCACGAAGTCCCGCATCGCCGAGCGGAAGGCCGCCACCAGCCGGTTCGGCCCATCCTCCTCGTGAGCGTGATGATGATCGTGGTGCTCATGCCCGTGATCATGACCGCAGCAGGCATGCTCGTGATCGTGTGCTTTGGGCGCTTCCTCCTTCTGCAAGCTGTCCACCAGCCGCTGCCGCAGAATCTTCACCATCGGGATCCGCGAGACGATCAAGCCCACCACCACTGCCACCAGGAAGCCCAGCCCGAGCCGCGAGGCGGTCATCACCAGGCTGGTGGAATAGGCCGTCCCGCCGAGCGTCATCTCCAGCCCGCTGAAAGCCTTCCAGGTGCTGAAGGCCGTAATCGGGTTCACGATCGGCGCGGCCAGCATGTAGGTCAGTGCGCAGGACACCGGCAGGCCCTTCTTCACCAGCCGCCGGATCACCGGCACCACCGCGCATTCGCAGACCGGCAGGATGATCCCCAGCAGCCCCGCCACCAGGATCGCCGGCAAAGTCCGCTTCGGCAGCAGCCGGTCCATCATCCCCGGCGGCATGTAGATGTCGATGAAGCCGCTGATCAGCGTCCCCACCAGGATGAAAGGTGCCCCCTCGAACAGGATGCTCAGGAAAGCGAAGGAGAAATCCTGCATTTGGTCGGCCGACACCCCGGCAGGAAAGGTGCCCCCGCCGGACCTGTCAAACCCGCTCGCCGTCGATCAGCCGCTCCCGCAGCGCTTCGGACGGCAGCGCGCAGATCGTATCCCTCTTCCCGAACCACCGGTAGCGGTTCCGCGCGATGTAGCGGTAGAGCCGGTCCCGCCACGACTCCGGGATCATCGTCCCCAGCTTCCCGAGCAGCGTCCAGATCCCGCCCATCCCCTTCAGCGCCACCAGCACCGCCTCGGAGTTCGTGAAAACCCGCTCCCCCTGCTTCATGATCACCGTGCTCAGCCGCTCGGTCCCCGCCCGCGCCTCCATCTCCCTACCCAGCGGCGTTTGCAAGGCCACGAAGCGCAACCGCCGCTGCCCGTCATGCTCCGCCAGAAAACGCACCCCGCGGCTGCACATCAGGCACTCGCCGTCATAGGCCACCGTGATGATTTCCCCCTCCGCCATGCCGCATCCTAGCATGGAGAAGCCCTGACCGCGGCGTGGAATTTTCGTGCCCCCGGCTTCCGGCACGATTGAATGGCCTGCGTGACGCCGAATCTCCACCACCTCGAGCTGTTCTACCATGTCGCGCGCCACGGCGGCATCACCGCCGCCGCCCGCAGCATGCCCTACGGCATCCAGCAGCCGGCGATCAGCGGCCAGATCTCGATCCTGGAGAGCGAGCTGGGGGTCCGGCTCTTCCAGCGCCGGCCCTTCAAGCTCACCCCCGCGGGCCACGACCTCTACGACTTCCTCTCGCCCTTCTTCGTCTCCCTGCCCGATGTCGCGAACCGCATCGCCGGCCGGGCCTCGCGCCGCCTGCGGCTCGCCGCGCCGGCCACCATCATCCGCCGCCACCTGCCGGACGTGCTGGCCGCGATGCGCAAGGAGAAGCCCGACCTCGAGCTGAGCCTGGTCGATACCGACCAGCGTGGCGCCTTCGACCTCCTGGAGCGGGAGGAGGTGGATTTGGCCGTATGTGAGTTGGAGTCGCGTCCGCCATCGGGAATCAAGACTGAGATTCTGATCTCGATGCCCCTCGTCCTTCTACTGCCATCCGGCTACAAGATCGCGCGCTCCGGGATCCACGGCATGGCGGTGGACTTCCCGCTGATCCGCCCGTCCACGGATACCGCGCTGGCCCGGCTCTTCGCCAAGGCCCTCGCCAAGGCCCGGCTCGAATGGTCGCCGCGGATCGAGGTGAACTCCCTCGAACTCGTCCACGCCTACGTCGCCGGTGGTTTCGGGGCCGGTCTCAGCGTGAAGGCGCCCGGCATCGTCTTCCCGAAGGGCACGCAGGTATGGGAGATTCCGGACTGCCCCGAGCTGGTCATCGCCGCTGCCTGGCGTGGCAAGATCGGTCCGCTCGCCGAGCAGGTGCTGGATGGTCTGCGCAAGCGCGCAAAAGCGAGTTAGAGGAATTCCCTAAGGGGGTACCCTTAAGAGGGAATACCTTTGCGTGCCGTTCGGGGCTACGGGTGGCGTGCCGTCCGGGGCACCACGCGTGTGCCGTCCGGGGCTACGGGTTACTTCCGCACCACGACGCGGGTTGCGCCGAACTTCAGGCCGAGGGCCTCGGCCTGATCCGCGCCGACGACGCAGCCGGCGGTGTCGAGGGCATCGGCGATGGTGCCGCTGGGGGCGATGACGCTGACGGCGACTTTCGTGGTCATGCCGAGTCCGGTCCGCGGGTCGATGATGTGGGAGTATCGCTTGCCGCCGATCTCCACGAACTGGTGGAGGTCCCCGGAAGTGGAGACCGCGCAGTTCTCCAGTTCCACGACCTCCTCCGGCTGCTCGGGATCGAAGGTCTGGAGCCCGACGCGCCAGGCCTGCTTGCCCGGCGGCGGATCGCCGAGACGCAGGTCCCCGCCCGCCGCGATGCAGCTCCGCGGGAAGCCGCGCTGCTTCATGATCGCGAACATCCGGTCCGCGGTGAAGCCCTTGGCGATCGCTCCGAGGTCGAGCTGCATGCCGGGCTTCTTGAGCAGGAGCGTCCCCGCCTCGCGGTTCCAGACCGCGTCCTGCCAGCCGCAGGCGGCGCGGGCCTTGGCGAGGACTCCGGAAGGTGGGAGTTGCTTGGTCTTGCGGGTTTCGCGCCAGAGCTTGGTCAACGGGCCGAGGGTGGGATCGAAGGCTCCCTCCGTCTCGCGCGCCTTGGTGAAGGATGCATCTAACAGCTCCGCGAAAAGCGGGGAAACCTTCACCGGCTTGCTTGGCCTCAGCTTCATCAGCTCGCTGTCGGGCAGGTAGTCGGAGGCGACTGCGTTCACCTCCATTCCGGCTTGGAAAGCTTCGCCTGCGGCGGCCTTGGCAGCGGCCTCATCGGTGCCGTAGCAGGTGACGGCGAAGAGCGTGCCCATCAGCGGCCGCTCGTAGTGGAAGCGCTGTTCCTCCGCCTGGGCGGCTGCTAGGAATGCTAGGGCGGCGATCAGTCTCACGCCCGCGATTCTGGCGAACTTTGAGAATTGCAGAAAGTTTAAATGTGAATACAATGTAAGGTTCGCACCCGGCCAAAACCCTTGATGCAATCGTCCCTGCGCTTTCTCGGCTTACCCTTGCTGTTCCTGCTGCCTGCGTCCGGGAATCCTGTGATCACGGAGTTCATGGCCAGCAACCAGTCCGTCGCGAGTGACGAGGACGGCAGTTTTTCGGATTGGATCGAGGTCCACAATCCTGACGCGACGCCGGTTTCGCTCGACCAGTGGTACCTGACCGACAATGCCGCGGTGCCGACGAAGTGGCGCTTTCCAGCGGTGACGCTGGCGCCGGGGGAATTCCGCATCGTCTGGGCGTCCAGCAAGAACCGGCGCGATCCGGGCGCGGCGCTGCACACGAATTTCAGCTTGTCCGCGGACGGCGAGTATCTCGCCTTGGTCCGGCCGGACGAGACGGTGGAGCAGGACTTCGGCAGCGCTTTCCCCGCGCAACGGGACGACGAATCCTACGGCGCGCTTTTCAATCGGACCACCCTGCTCGCCACGGGTGCCTCCACCCGCTACCGCGCGCCGACCAGTGCCAGCGTGCCGCCTGCCAGCTGGATCCAGCCGGGCTACGTGGAAACCGGCTGGGACACGGGAAACTCGGGCATCGGTCACGGCATCACCATTCCCGGAATCACCGTGCGGCATGTCTTCAAGAACGGGACGCTCGGCAGTCTGGCGGAGTCGGACGCGCTGCTCGCCCTGGCTCCGGAAAACTCCGGCATCCTCGCCGAAACCACGGTGACCGTGGACAAGGTCAACTACCTCGGCGAGGGCGCGGAAGGCCGCTTCGCCAACAATGAAGCCCCGCCCGGCGGGTCCGGAGATTACTTCGTGATCAAGGCGACGGGCTGGGTCGAGATCCCGGTGTCCGGCATCTACACCTTCGGCGTGAATTCCGACGACGGGGTGCGGGTCCGGATCGATGGCACCGACCTGGTCGTGGACAACACCAGCCACGGCCCGTTGGATTTCTTCGGCAGCCGCAGCCTCACGGCCGGCCCGCATTCCTTCGAGGTGGTGATGTTCCAGGGGAACGGCGGGAATTGTCTCGAATTCTTCGCCGCCGCGGGCAGCCACACGACCTTCAATGCGAACTTCGATCTGGTCGGCGACACCGCGAATGGCGGTCTCGCCGCGACCACGCTGCCGGAGGGGGCGGGCGGGCTGATCAAGACCAATAGCACGGCCGTCATGAACGGTCGGCCGGGTGCCTACTTTCGCAGCAATTTCACCGCAACGGGTCCGGGAACGGCGACCGCGCTGTCGCTGGTCACGCGCCACAAGGACGGCTTCGCGGCTTGGCTGAACGGCGTGCCGGTGGCCTCGCACAACGCGCCCGCCGTCCTCGCCTTCGATTCGGTGGCGACGGCCTCGCGCGGCAATGAGGAGAGCCTGCTGCCGACGGCTTTCAATCTCACGGCGCAGCTTCCTTCATTGGTGAACGGCGCGAACGTGCTGGCGATCCACGGGCTCAAGAGCAGTGCAGCGGATACGAGCTTCCTGCTGGTGCCGGAGCTTTATGCCGGCTCGCTGATTCCAGGTTCGTCCTTCGCTTTCTATCGCGGCGGCAGCCCCTCACCCGGTTGGATCAATGGTCCGCCGACCTCGCTGGGCAAGGTGCAGGATACCAGCTTCAGCGTCGGTCGCGGTTTTTTCACCGCGCCGGTCAGCGTGGCGCTGACGAGCGCCACGCCGGGTGCCACGATCCGCTACACGACGAATGGCTCCACGCCCTCGGTGACGAATGGCACGACCTACAGCACGCCACTCAACATCGCCGCCACCACGACCCTGCGCACGATCGCGCTGAAAGCAGACTGGGAGAGCGCGGAGGTGAGCACGCAGACCTACCTTTTCCTCAATGACGTGATCACCCAGCCGGCGGCACCGGCGGGCTGGCCAACGAGCAGCGGCACCACGCAGGTGCTGAACTACGGCATGGATCCCCGGATCGTGAACAACGCTAATCCCGAGATCGGCGGACCCGCATCGGTCAAGGAGGCGCTGACCGCGCTGCCTTCGGTCTCGATCGTCACGGACATGCCGAATCTCTTCAACATCGGCGGCTCGCAGGGGATCTACTCGAATCCCGGGGGCCGCGGCGCCCCATGGGAGCGCCCCGCCTCACTGGAGTGGATCAGCCCGCCAAGCGCAGGATTCCCGAACGGCAAGAGCGAGTTCCAGATCAATGCCGGGCTGCGCCTGCGCGGCGGCTTCTCGCGCTCGCCTGCCAATCCGAAGCACTCTTTCCGCCTTTTCTTCCGCGGCGAGTACGGGCCGACGAAGCTGGAGTATCCCTTGTTCGGGCGGAAGGGTGCGCAGGAGTTCGACAAGATCGATTTCCGCACCGCGCAGAACTACTCGTGGTCCTTCGAAGGGGGTGACCAGAACACCTTCCTGCGCGAGGAGTCGTCACGACAGGCGCAACTCGACATGGGCCAGCCCGGCTCGCATGTCCGCTACTTCCACCTTTACCTGAACGGCCATTACTGGGGCCTCTTCGATCTCGACGAGCGTACGGAGGCGGCCTTCGCGGAGACTTACATGGGGGGTGACAAGGAGGAGTGGGACGTGGTCAAGGCCGAGGGAGACGCCGACTACGTGACCGGGACTACCGATGGTAACCTCGTTGCCTGGCAGGATCTCTGGAACAAGGGCAAGATCCACCGGGCGGCACCGACCAACGCCAACTACTTCCGCCTGATGGGCAAGGCCGCGGACGGGGTGACGCCCAACGGCGAGCCGGTGATGTTAGAGGCGGACAATCTCATCGACTACCTGCTGCTGACCTTTTGGAGCGGCAATCAGGACGGCACAACCTCGTCCTACCTGCAGAACTACAAGTCGAACAACTGGTTCGGCAGCCGCCGCCGCGAGAACAACCCGGGCGAGGGCTTCCGCTTCTTCGTCCATGACTTCGAGCACACCTTCTTCAACGTGAACGAGGATCGCACGGGGCCCTACGTCTTCATCGATCACGAGGCAAATTTCGCGCGCTCGAACCCGCTTTTCCTGCATCAGGATCTGATTGCGAATGCCGAGTACAAGATGCAATGGGCGGACCGGATCCAGAAGCACATGTTCAATGGCGGAGCGCTGGATCCTGCCGCGTGGTCCAACCGGGTGAACAAGCTGGCGGCCGACGTGGATGCCTCGATCATCGCCGAGAGCGCGCGCTGGGGTGATGCAAAATCGGTCGAAGTTCCGAAGGACCGCCTGAACTGGATCAACGCGCAGAACGGCCTGCTGGACTACCACCAGCCGCGCGGGCCGATCGTGCTCGGCCAACTCCGCAACGACGGACTCTATCCGAGCTTGGACGCACCGAAGATCACGCCCTTCGGCGGATATCACGCGAGCGGCGTGGAGGCGGTGATCGAGGCACCCGGCGGCGGGACGGTCTATTACATGCCCGACGGTTCCGATCCGCGGCTGGTGGGAGGCAATTTGAAGGCGGGGGCGCAGGTCTACACGCCTGCGGTCACGAGCGATCCGCTGGTTCCCTGGTCCGCCAATGGCTGGCGCTATCTCGCGAACGGCTCCAACCAGGGAACCGCATGGCGCGCCAAGGTCTTCAACGACTCCGGCTGGCCGGTAGGGACGGGGGAACTGGGGTACGGCGATGGCGACGAAGCCACCATCATTCCGATCACCTATGTCAGCGGAGATCAGAAGGCCGCGACCGCCTATTTCCGGCGTACTTTCACGGCCGCCAATGTCGCGGACATCACCTCGCTGGCGGTGACGGTGGAATATGACGACTCTTACGCGGTCTACCTCAACGGCACTTTGATAGCTGGCAACCTTCCGATCAATCCGGCCCACAACCTCTACTATGGTGCGCTGATCGAGGATACGACGACCGGGCCGCTCACGGTGCAGAAAGCGCTGCTGCAGGAGGGTACCAACGTGATCGCCGTGGAGGTCCACCAAGGGAGCGGGACCAGCAGCGACCTCAGCATGAACCTTTCGCTGATCGCGACGCGCTCGGCTTCGACCACGCCGATGTTCCTGAGCGGGGAGGGGAGCGGCCGCTACGGGTCCGGGCCCGGAATGGCAGCATCTGGAGCGCGATGACGGAGGCTACCTTCCTGCTGGATACCGATCCGGCTTCGCCTGCGAACCTGGCGATCTCGGAAATCCACTACCATCCGCTCGACCCCAGCGAGGATGAAGAGGCGGCGGGCTTCAACGAGTCGGACGACTTCGAGTTCGTCGAGCTGCTGAATACCGGGACCCGCCATATCGATCTGACGGGGGTGTATTTCTACGGCGCGATCAATTATGAATTCAACGGTGCGGCGACCGGACGGACCTTGGCACCCGGGGCGCGGGTGCTGGTGGTGGCGAGGCGCGATGCCTTCGAAATGCGCTACGGCCCCGGCAAGCCGGTGGCGGGTGAGTTCTCCGGCCACCTCGACAATGCCGGGGAGGACCTGGTGCTCTACACGCCGGGCGACGCGGAGATCCGCGGGGTGAATTATGGCGAGGCCCCGCCCTGGCCGGTGGCAGCGGATGGCGAGGGCAACTCGCTGGTCCGCCGCCACCCGAACGATCCCGCGGGCGACGACAACGGCGACGGCTGGGCCCCGAGCGCCGATGTCGGCGGCAGCCCCGGGGAAGCGGATGTGCCGTCCGCCGGCAGCTTCGGTGCTTGGGCGGCGGCGAGCTTCACGCCGTTGCAGTCGGGGGATGCCGGGGTCTCCGCCATTTCCGCGGATCCGGACGGGGACGGTCGCGTGAATTTCGAGGAGTTTGCCTTTGCGACCGATCCGATGGTGGCGGACCAGGTGTTCACGGAGTTCGTCTGGCTGGGGGCCGGGCCGGTGAAGACGCCGGCCCTGCGCTTGCGTTGCCCGCAGTTCGCCCAGTCGATCCGTTACGAGTTGCTGGCTTCGGACGAACTGGCCGGTGGATGGGAGGCGGTGGCGACCTTCCCGGAGCTGAGTGACGATCTCGGGGGCGGATTCCAGCTTGCGACGTTCAGTGATGTCGGGCCGGGAACGGGGAAGAGGTTTTTGAGGATGCGGGCGACTTGGGTGCCGTGAGGGGGAGAGGCAAGAGGCAAGAGAGCCGTGGGAGGGAGAGAAGGTGTGGATGCCACGTTCCGGTGGCTTCGTCCGCCTGAAGGCGGGACTCCGTACCACTGATGGCGGGCTTCGTAAGACCGTGCTCCTTGCCTGTGAAAACCACCCGTCTGGGGCATGGACAAGAATTGTTTTTTGGCGTAATTGTCACACTAGCGGTCAGGAAAGTCTCCATTTAGTGACTTTCTTGCAAAAATCCGTCCTCTCGAAAGCCCATGACCTTCTGTAAACGCGTTGCCGTGCTGGCGTACGCCCTCCTGTTGTCGTCCGGCCATGCCGCACCTGTCAGCGTGGGCGATTTTTCATTCGAAGGGAACGGTCTGTCTGCGGGAGGGTTTCACCCCAACCTCGGTCCGGAGTGGCAGGAGACCAATGGCCCGAACAACTGGTCGGGCTTCGAGGAGTATATCCCGGGCTTCTCGGCAGACGGCACGGACCATCTGGGGATGGAACTCAATCATAACGTCTGGCAGGACCTCGGGGTCAGCTATCAGGCGAACACGCGCTATACATTGACGGTCGCCGCCGGCTACCGCAACGGCAATACCAACGGCGGGAACCAGAGCCAGTACCTGCTCGCGGATAGCACGGGCAGCGTCTATGGGACGGGGATTTTCAATGCCACCAGCCTGCCGCCCCAGTCCTTCGGAGATGCGCCTGCCTTGGTTTTCAGCACGGCGGACAATCCGGCAGCGGTCGGCAAGACGATCCGGATCCTGCTGCAGGCGCGGGGTGCGGGTCGCTCCCATTTCGACAAGATCCGGCTGGACGCGGAGACCCTGATCCCGCCGGGGACCGCGACGCTGGCGTGGCAGGCCCCGACGGCGGTCACCGCGACTTCCGCGACCTTGAACGGCACGGTCGCGGCGACCGGCGACTCCGCGCCTTCGATCACCTTGTTCTGGGGTCCTGCGGATGGCGGGCCGGTGGCGGCGGCTTGGGCGAATTCGCAGGCGCTGCCCGGGACCCACACGGGCAGCTACTCCGGCGCGATCTCCGGGCTGGCACCGGCGGGCACCTGCTACTTTACCGCGCGCGCCACGAACAGCGCGGGCGCTTCCTGGACTTCCAGTTCCAGCTTCGAGACGCCGCCCCTGGTGCCGGTGGTGGCGAATATCGCGGCCTCCGGAATCGTTCCCACGGCGGCCTCGGTCGGGGCGCAGGTGAGTTCGACAGGCGGGGAGACGCCTGCGGTGACGATTTATTACGGGACCGAGGATGGCGGGACGGATCCGGGCTCCTGGACCTCGTCGATCAGCCTCGGGCAGGTCGCGACCTCGGCAACCACCGTGCTGAGCGGGCTCGCGCCGGTGACGACCTGGTATTTCCGGGCGCGGGCGGTGAACTCGGGCGGCAGCGCGTGGGCACCGGGGAGCTCGAGCTTTGTCACGCCGGCCGTGTCGCTGCCGGCAGTCGAGAACCGCGAGGCCGAGGGCATCACCGGCAACACGGCGAGCATGCGCGGCGAGATCACGGATGCCGGCGGGGATGCGCCGGCGGTGACGATCTACTACGGGACTGCCGATGGCGGGACGACTCCCGGGGCTTGGGCCTCGTCCTCCGCCCTTGGCACCCAGTCGGGAGAGTTCTCCTTTTTCGCGAACGGATTGGCAGCGCAGACGACCTACTATTTCCGTAGTAGGGTAACGAATGCCGCGGGCAGCACCTGGGCCCCGGAGAGTGCGAGCTTCACCACCACCGCGGTGGTGCCGAACATGGCGGTGATCAACGAGATCCACTACAAGCCCGCCGACAAGACCAGCCTCGAGGAATTCATCGAGATCCACAATCCGGGCGATACGGCGATCAGCCTCTCCGGTTGGACGCTCTCGGATGCGGTCACCTTCACCTTTCCCAATGTCATCCTGGCGCCCGGCGGGTTCGTGATCGTCGCGGAAGAACCCGCGGTGATCCTGGCGAAGTATGGGAAGACGGCGGCTGGCAAATGGACCGGCAAGCTCAACTCGACCGGCGAGCGGATCGACCTCCGCGATGGTGGCGGAACACTGCGCGACCGCGTGGATTACGGAGTGGGCTTCCCGTGGCCGACCGCTGCCGATGGCGGGGGCGCTTCCGCCGAGCTGATTCATCCGGGACTGGACAACGACCTGGGCGGCTCGTGGCGCTCGTCGGGGGCTTCCCTTGCCCCGCCGGTGACTTACATCGCCTCGCATGCCACCGGCTGGAAGTATCGAGAGGGCACCGCGGAGGCTTCATCGCCGGTCGAGGCGTGGCGCACCACGGCCTACAACGATTCCACCTGGCCGAGCGGCCAGACGGGGATCGGGTATAACGATCCGGAGGTGAATACTTTCCTTTCGGACATGGCGGGCGGCGGCTACCGCAGCGTGTATTTCCGCAAGGCCTTCACGGTTCCTTCCGACTCGGTGCCGGAGCAACTCCGCCTGCGCGTACGGGTGGACGATGGCTGCGTGATCTGGATCAACGGCGAGCCGGTGCACCGGATCAACGTCGCTCCCAGCGGGCAGCTGGCCTACAATTACCTAGCGCCGCAGAACCATGAGGCGGTGTGGGAGGAAGTGACCTTGGACAATGCCGATGGCTATCTCTTCGGCGGTACGAATGTGATCGCGGTCCACGCCTTCAACACGTCCGACGGCAGCAGCGACTTCTCGATGGATTTGGAACTCGTTTCCGGCGGGGGCAACAGCGGCGGGGTGCCGACTCCGGGCGCGGTGAACTCGGTCCACACGCCGCCGGCCTCGATCCCGCCGCAGATCCGCCAGGTCAGTCATTCACCGGTGACGCCGGCTCCGGGCCAGATCGCCACGATCACGGCGCGGATCACCGATCCCGATGGCGTGGGTGCGGTCAGCCTTACTTACCAAGCGGTGAATCCGGGTGCCTACATCCGGCTGACGGATGCGGCCTATGCGACCACGTGGACAAGCATCGCGATGGCCGATGACGGCACGAATGGCGATGCCACGGCCAACGACTCGATTTACACCGCCCGCATTCCTGCGGTGGTGCAGACCAACCGCCGCCTGGTCCGGTACCGGATCAGCTTCGCCGATAGTCCGGGCAATTCGGCCACGGTTCCCTACGGCGACGACGAGCAACCGAACTTCGCCTACTATGTGTATAGTGCCTTGCCGGATTGGCAGGGGGCATTCCGGCCGGGGACGACGGCGCTGCAGACCTTCCCGTCCACCATGCTCGACGACCTGCCGGTCTACACGCTGATCGCGGACGGAGGGGATGTGCTCAACTCCCAGTACAACGGCGGCGCGGACGCGATCCGTTTCCGCGCGAGCTTCGTCTACAAGGGCACGGTTTACGACCACATCGAATTCAAGAACCGCGGGGAGGCTTCCACCTATGTCTCGGGCAAGAACAAGTGGCGTTTCTTCTTCAACCGCGCCCGCGACCTGCCTGCTTCGAACAACCTCGGCGAGGACTATGCGGAAACCTGGGGATCGTTCTCGGGAGATGCCTGCGCGAGCCCGTGGGCATCGCTTCACCGCGGTGCCGCGGGGATCGAGGAAGCGGCCTCTTACAAGATCTACCAGCTCGGCGGCCTGCCCTCGCCGAATACCCACTACTACCACTTCCGGATCGTCCGCGGGGCCACGGAAACGCCAGCTCCCGGAACGATCACCAGCGATCCGATCGGGACCTCCTACGGCCAATATGCCGGGGATTTCTGGGGCCTGTATCTGGCGGTGGAGCAGCCCGACGGTTCCTTCCTGGACGAGCGCAGGCTGCCCGACGGGAGCATTTACAAGATCGAGGACAACGGGGGCGACAAGAAGAACCAGGGGATCACCCAACCGGTCGACTCGTCCGATTGGAATACCTTCCGCGACGCGCATGTGAATGGCGATCCCAGCGAGGCCTGGTGGCGGCAGAACATGGACATGGAAAGCTACTACACCTTCCATGCCCTGAACCGCCTGATCGGAAACGTCGATCTGCGTGGCGGGTATAACCACTACTTCTATCACCGCTCCCTGGACGACCGCTGGGTGCCGATGCCGTGGGATCTGGACATGATGTTCATCGCGAAGAGCCATCACAACACGGGTGTGGGCGGCGGCAGCTATCCGGGAGTGATTCACGCCTATAAATCGATCCTGCAGAATCCCGCGCTGGCGCTGGAGTATCGCAACCGTGCCCGCGAGATCCTGGATCTGCTGGCCTCGGATGCGACCCCGGGCGGCGGCCAATTCGGCCAGCTCATCGATCAATTCGCGCAAGTGGTCAATCCGACCGGGCAGACGGCCACATGGGCGGATGCCGATGCCGCGATGTGGAACGTGCATCCGCGCACGCAGGGGCAGGACAGCAACGCCAGCGGCCAGACCAATCACAAGGGCAACTTCTACCGCACGAGCTATGAGGATAGCCGGATCGGCGGTGGGTGGACCCGCTGGTTGCGCACGCCCGCGTCCTCCGGGACGATGGAGCATGAGGATTCCGTGGCGTATTTCCGCGACTATGTGGCCAACACCTGGCCGGGCGGCGGCTGGTCGGCGAACAATGGGAACCAGCTCGGCTACGGCTACCAGTATGTGGCCAGCGATGCGGCGGACCCCTTGATCCCCGCCAAGCCGGTGGCGACGCGGACGGGCGATCCGGCGTATCCGGCGAACGATTTGTCCTTCGCTTCGTCCGCCTTCTCCGATCCGCAGGGGGTGGGGAGCTATGCCCGCACCAAGTGGCGGCTCGCGGAAATTTCGGGACCCGGTGTCGCCGGCTACGTGGCGGGAATGCCGAGGAAGTACGAGATTGATAGTATCTGGACCATGGAGTCGACCGAGGTACCCGGCAGCATGCTCATTCCCTTGGGCATTGCCCAGCCGGGCAAGACCTACCGGCTACGGGTGCGCCACCAGGACAACAGCGGGCGCTGGAGCAACTGGTCGGCACCGGTGGAATTCGCGGCGACCGCGCCACCGCCGGGGAAGCTCCTCCACTACTGGAACTTCAATGAGGAGGACTATCTGGTGGCGGTTCCGACGATCGGCGGCGGGCAGATCAGCAGCACGGCCAGCGGTGCTGCGGAGGTCATCCAGCACGGCGCGCAGGACCAGGGATTCGCGGCGCTGAATGCGCGCAACGACGATCCGGTGGGCGCGCATCTGCGGGTGAACAATCCGCTGGATGCGACCGTGACCCTCGCCGTGCCGACGACCGGCCACGAGAACATCGTGATCCAGTACGAGACCCGCCGCTCGGGCCAAGGTGCGGGGACGCAGGTGATCTCCTACACGGTGAATGGCACGAGCTTCCTACCCTTCACGACCCTGGCTCCGCCGGATGGCAACCCGACGGTGCAGATCCTCGACTTCCGGTCATTGCCGGCGGTGGACAACAACCCGTTGTTCGCGGTCCGCATCGCTTTCCAGCAGGGTAGCGGTGGCACGGGCGGCAACAACCGCTTCGACAACGTGACGGTGGAGGGCGATGAGATTCCGCCGGTGCCGGGTACCTACGCCTTCTGGCGCGCGGCGGAATTCCCGGATGCGGGGGATCGCGCGGACGATGCGATCTCGGGGCCGGAGGCGAATCCTTCCGGCGATGGCGTGGCGAATATCCTGCGCTATGCCTTCGGGGTCGGCCCGCATGAGCCGGTGATGCATCTTCTGCCGGTGCTGGCCGGGGAGGCCGGGGCGAGGGAGTTCCGCTTCCGCTTCGATCCCGCGCTGACGGATCTGCGCTGGCGGGTGCTGGCGTCGAATGACCTGGGGGATTGGAGCCAGGTGCTCTTCGATTCGCAGAGCAGTCCGGTGCCGCCTTTGGAAGACGGCTGGCTGCCGGTGGAGGTGCCGGCGTATCTCGGTAGCGGACCGGAGGCCGATGTGAGGATCTTCACGCGCTTGAGCGTGGGCTTGGCGGAATAGGTATTTTTGCGAGGGAGAGGAGTCCGGAGAATCGGCGATTGCAGGGCGGGGCGAATGTGAGCAAGTTGTCACAAAGCTCCAAATTCCGTCAGCATGAGCCGCTTTTTCGCGCATTTCATCTTGTTTTTGTGCCTATTCCCGCAGGTGCAGGGGGAGGTGGTGATCTCGGAATTCATGGCCGACAATGCCGACGGGCTTGAGGACGATTTCGGCGACCGCTCGGATTGGATCGAACTTTTCAATACGGATACGGTGCCGGTGAATTTGGACGGCTGGTGGCTGACCGATGATTCATCTAACAAGGCGCAGTGGCGGATTCCCGCGGTGACCCTGCCGGGGAAGGGGACGCTGCTGGTGTGGGCTTCCGGGCGGAACCGCGTGAATCCGGCGGCGGCGCTGCATACGAACTTCAGCTTGTCGAAGAGCGGCGAATTTTTGGGGCTGTATCAGCCGAACGCGGTGGGCGGTCTGCCCGAGCTGGTGCATTTCTATGGGCCCGCCTATCCGGCACAGGCGCCGGATGTTTCCTATGGCCTCTCGATCGCGCAGACGACGACCACGCTGGTGGCCTACGGTGCCGGGCAGGCGGGCCGCTACAAGGTGCTGCCGAACAATGCCACGGGAGCGGCGAACTACGGCGGCAGCAATTATGCGGGCGGGGATATCGGCACGGGTCTGCCGGGCGGCTGGAATGTCAGCCCTTCCTTCAATGACGGTCTGTGGACCAATGCCGCGCCGGGTCTCGGCTACGATACGGGCGGCGGCTTGAATGCCTGGGTCACCACGAACGTGCAAGCGGGGTTCCAAGGTGTGAACCCCTCGCTGTGCTTCCGCCGGACCTTTTCGCTACCGAATCCCTCGGCTTACGCGGCTTACAAGCTGCGGATGAAGTATGAGGACGGCTTCGTGGCGTGGATCAATGGCGTGGAAGCGGGCCGCGCGAATTTCGCGGGGGCGCCGGCTTACAACTCGGTGGCCACCGCGGCGCTGGACGAGGCGGTCGTGAATTCGTGGGCCGAGTTCACGATTCCAGCGTCGGTGCTGGTGGCGGGGACGAATGTGCTCGCGGTCCAAGGGCTGAATTCGAGCGTCAGCAGTTCGGACTTCCTGCTGCTGCCGGAGGTCACGGGCAGCACGGCTGCCGAGCCCGGGGCGGTGGTGTATTTCGCCACGCCGACTCCGGGGGTCTTGAACAATGCGGGCTCGGCCGGGCCGGTGGTTTTCGATGGCACGCCGGCGGATCCGCTGGTGCCGCGGCCGCTGGGCAATGGCAGCAGCCCCGCGATGAAGGTCACGGTGCGGGTGATCAAGACGAAGAACAACGTCGCGGCGGTGCGCGCCTATCATCGCACCATGTGGGGTGGCGAATCCGCGGCGGTGACGATGAATGATGCGGGCAGCGGTGCGGATGCGGTGGCGGGCGATGGGGTGTATTCCGTGAATCTGCCGACCACGGGGCCGGCGGCAGGGCAGATGTTCCGCTGGCGTTTCGAGGCGCAGGATAGCCTGGGCAACATCACGAAGTTCCCCCCTTACCGCGATCCGCTGGATTCGCCGCAGTACTTCGGGACGGTGGCGGTGAATGCGGCTACCGCGACGAGCCAGTTGCCGGTGCTCGAGTGGTTCGTCGAAGGTTCTCCGGGGACGGGTCCGGCAGCGGCTGCGTTCCGCGGAGCTTGCTACTATCTCAATCGTTTTTACGACAACACCGGCCATGAGATCCACGGCCAGACGAGCTCGGGTTTCCCGAAGAAGAGCTACGACTTCGACTCGAACGACGAGTTCCGCTTCGTCTGGAAGGAAGGCGAGCGGGCGGTGAAGGATCTCAACCTGCTCACAAACTACGCGGACAAGACGAAGATCCGCAACACGCTCTCCCACGAGGTCGGCAAGATGGCGGGCACGCCGTATCACTTCGCGTTCCCGGTGCGGGTGCAGTTGAACGGCGGCTTCCACGGGGTGATGGAAATCGTCGAGGATGGCGACGACCGGATGCTGGAGCGCAACGGTCTCGACGGGGAGGGGGCGCTCTACAAGATCTACGGGGAGAACCTGACGTCGGGCGCTGAGAAGAAGACGCGCAAGGAGGAGAGCAGCGCCGACCTGCAGGCGATGGCGATGGCGCTCGAGCCGGCGGCCGATCTTTCGATCCGGCGGACCTGGGCCTACGACAACATCGATATCCCGGCCGCGGTGAATTATCTGGTGGTGCGGCAGTTCAACAGCGACCGCGACCACGGTCACAAGAATTTCTACCTCTATCGCGACACCAACCGCAGCCACGAATGGCAGCCGATCATCTGGGACGTCGATCTTTCCCACGGGCACAATTACAACAATACCCTGGGTTATTTCGATGATGCGATGGTCTCTAACAACCCGCTCAACGCGCACAGCGGTGCCGACCGCTTCTACAACCTGATCCTGGAAGCGCCGGAGATGCGGCTGATGTGGGTCCAGCGGATGCGCACGCTGATGGATACGATCCTGCAGCCGCCCGGCACGGTGAACGGCTTCCTGGAAACGCGGATGCGCCAGCTCTCCGCCACCATCGATCCGGATGCCGCGAATCCCTCGGCACGGACGGATGGCGATCTGGACACGGCGCGCTGGGGCTTCCATGGGAACTTCGTCCAGAATCGCACCCGCGAGGAGGTGGAGCGGGTGATCAGCGGCTATGTGGGCCCGCGCCGGACCTTTCTTTTCAATAGCGGTGCGGGTCGCCCGCTGCTTTATGGGCCGGGGAATGTTTCATCCACCCCGATCCCGGCGACCGGCCAGACGGATGTGGCGGGCATGGTCACGATCGACTCCGTGGACTATCTCCCGCCCGGGGGCACGCAGTCCGGCGAGTATGTGATCCTGCGGAATACCACGGGTCAGCCGCTCGACCTCTCGGGCTGGACCTTGGACGGCGGGGTGCATCACGTGATCAGAGGTGGCACGGTGATCCCTTCCGGGAATGGCACGGCGGCATGGGAGTATCGTGGGCTGCTGCACCTGGCGAAGGACAGTGCGGCCTTCCGCAGCCGCACCAGCGGGCCCACCGGCGGCCAGAAGCGCTTGGTGCAGGGGAACTATTCCGGCCAGCTTTCCGCACGCGGCGAGACGCTGGAGCTGCGCAACCGCGCGGGCCTTTTGATCGCCAGCTTCAGCTATCCGGGCACGCCTTCCGGGCTGCAGCAGTTCCTGCGGATTTCGGAGATCCAGTATCATCCCGCGGATCCGCTCTTTACGGAAGAAGCGGCCCTGCCGGGCGTGGCGGAGGACGACTTCGAGTATCTCGAATTCATTAATACCGGCACCGCGCCGCTCGCGCTGGGCGGGGCGAGTTTTACGCAGGGGATTGAATACACCTTCCCGGCGGCCTCCCTGGCGGCGGGCGAACGCCTGATCCTGGCGAAGAATCCCGCGGCTTTCGCGCTCCGCTATCCGGATACTACGGCGGTCGTACTTGGGCCCTACCTGGACGTGCTCGACAATGGCGGAGAGCGCCTCGAGCTGGCGGATGCGCTCGGCGAGAACATTTTGGATTTCGAGTACAAGGATGGCTGGTATCCCGTGACCGATGGCAGCGGACATTCGCTGGTGCACCGCGATCCCGCCGGGACTTCCTACAACGATTTCGGCAATGCGGTTGCTTGGGCGACGAGCGGTGCGGAAGGTGGCAGCCCGGGTGCCGGGGATGAGTCCTTCGCGCAGACTTACCACGGCTGGGACAACTTCCATTTCACCGCGGCGGAACGCGACGACCTGCTGGTTTCCGGTCCCGATGCCGATCCGGATGGCGACGGCCGCAGCAATGCGGAGGAGTACGCGCTCGCCACCGATCCGCGGGTGGTGGATCTGCCGCAGCTCGAGTTTACCTGGGCCATGGACGGCGAGGTCAAGCGGCCTGCGCTGCGCTTCCGGCGGCCGGCGAATGCGCTGGATGTGTATTACGAACTGCTGGCGACGGGAGATCCCGGGGGAGAGTGGGCGGCTGTTTCTACTTCCGCCGCCTCGATCTTGGTGCTGCCGGATGGGAATGAAGAGGTGGTCTTCCGGGATGTTGCGGACAGTGCGGCCGACCGGCGTTTCCTGCGGATTCGCTATGTGGTAGATTAGGGGACGTCGCTCGTTGATCAAGACGTCGTGTCCTAGTGCGGCCTACGAGCCCACTTTCAGCGGGCATTTCGATCACGACCTGAACCCAAGACGGCGCTGCGCTTGCCTTGGGCTATCGACGTCCGCCCCTGCAGGGCGAAGAACTTCGGTCCTTCATTTCTCCGTGGCCGCGGGGATCACCAGGGTCGGCACGATTGCCTTCCTGACCAGGCCCTCGGCCACGCTGCCGAGCAGCAGTGCCGCAACCGCCCCGTGACCGTGGGCACCGACCACGACGAGGTCCCCGCCGTTTTTCTTCACGTAGTCCAGCACCGCGTGCAGCGGACTGCCTTCGGCGAGATGGACGGTGGCGTTCGGGACGTCGCTGGAGACTTGGCCTAGCAGCTCGTTGAGGCGGATCGTGGCCCGTTTGCGGGCTTCTTCCTGGAAGAGATGGATCGCCGGGAACTCGTCCGGGGTGAAGCCGTAGGCGGTGTAGCTCGGCTCCGGTTCCACCACGTGCAGGACGTGCAGCGCGGCACCGAAGGCCTTGGCGAGTTCCGCGGCGGCATTCAGCACGCCGGGCGTGGCATTCGAGAAGTCGACGGCGGCAACGATGTTTTTCATGGCTTCCCTATCTTTAGCACGGCTTCCGACCGACCGCCACTTTTCGCTGGGGCATGCGCCGCCTTTGCAAATCCGCGCGCCGCGTTCATCTTGCGCCCGCCATGATCAAGTTCCTCCATACCCGCATCCGCGTGGCCGATATCGACCGCTCGATCGCCTTCTACGAAAAGCTCGGCTACAAGGAGAGCCGCCGCCAGGACTCGCCCGAGGGCAACCAGCTCGCCTTTCTCGAACTGCCGGGAAATGACGTCTTCCTCGAACTCTGCCATTCGCCGGACTACACGGCCACGTGCCCCGAGGACCTGATGCACACCTGCCTTGGCGTGCCGGACATCGTCGAATACTGCGACGGTGTCGAAAGAGCCGGGATCGAGATCTGGCCGGGCGGCTGGCGGGAGAAGTTCACTTCCGGCCAGCGGAAGATGGCCTTCGTGACCGATCCGGACAACTACGAGGTGGAGATCCTCGAGCGCGCATGATCAACCGGGTCGATGTTCCTGACAAAAACATCGACGCTTCTTTTACCGTGGATGGAGTAAGGTGGCCGCGAATGAAGGAGGATCAACAAGCGCGGCTGCCCGACGGGCGCGCGCTCGGCTACGGGGACTACGGCGATCCGGAAGGCGAGCCCGTGTTCTTCTTCCACGGGTGGCCGAGCAGCCGCTATCAGGGCTGGCTGCTTCATGAGGCTGCCGCGGAGCGCGGCCTGCGGGTCATCGCGCCGGACCGGCCCGGGATCGGCCTTTCCGATCCGCTGCCGGGGCGGGGCTTTGCGGCATTCCCGCGGGACATCGCCGGGCTGGCGGATGCGCTGGAGATCGGCCGCTTCCACCTCTGCGGGGTCTCCGGCGGCTGTCCTTACACGCTTGCCACGGCGGCGGCGCTGCCGGAGCGGGTGCGCGCCGCCGCAGTGATCTGCGGCGCCCCGCCGCTCCGCGACAAGGCGGACAAAGCCCACATGCACTGGGCCTACCGGACGATGGCCGGCCTCAAGCAATTGCGCCGCTTCGCCATCCCGACCGTGATTGGCGCCAGCCGCTGGATGATTGCGCGCGGGGCGGAGCGGGCACCGATGTCCTGGATGCTGCGCAGTATTCCCCCCGCCGACCGCGAAGCGATCGCGGAACACGACTGCTGGGGCAGCGTGACCCGCAGCTATCTGGTAGCCGCGGACAGCGGGTCGCAGGCGATGCTGACCGAGGGCGAGCTGTATCGAGCCCTGGGATTTCGCGCCGGAGGAGATCCGCGTGCCAATCGCCTTCTGGCACGGCCTGGCGGACAAGAACCTGCCCTGCGAAGTCGCCAAGCGCCTGGCCGCCCGGGTTCCCGGCGCGGTCGGCCACTGGATCGAAGGCGAGGGCCACTATTCACTTCCGCTCCGCTACCGCGGCCAGGTGCTCGACTGGCTGAAGGCGCAGTCCTGACAAGTTCGCCGCAGATCGGGCTTGAGCCCCGGCTTCCCAGCGGGGAGTTTCGCCCCTCAACCTTTTCATGGACGATTGGATTCATAAGATTCTAGGAGCTGATCCTGCCGCCGGCGTGATGGTGATCTTCATTCTGATCATCATCGAAGGGGTGCTGTCGGTCGACAACGCCGCGGTGCTGGCCACGATGGTGATGAGGCTGCCCAAGGAGCAGCAGGGCAAGGCGCTGAGGTACGGCATCTTCGGGGCCTATTTTTTCCGGGGCTTGTGCCTGTTGCTGGTTTCGGTGCTGATGAGCATCTGGTGGCTCGAGCCGATTGGCGGGCTGTATCTGCTCTATCTGGCGTGGAAACACCTTTTCCAACACCAGTCCGTGGAAGCAGAGGGCGAGGCCGCGGTCGCGGTGGAAGGGAATTGGTTGTATCGCCATACCATGGGTCGTCTCGGCCCATTCTGGGCGACCGTGGTAGCCGTGGAGGTCATGGACCTGGCCTTCTCCTTGGACAACGTGTTCGCCGCCGTCGCTTTCACGAAGAACAAGCAGCAGTTTCCACCGCCATCCGACATGATCATCGTCTGTATCGGCGTGTTCCTGGGCATCCTCGCGATGCGTTTTGCTGCCCAAGGCTTCGTGAAGTTGATGCACCGCTACGCCTTCTTGGAAAAGTGCGCGTTTATTGTCATCGGGATCCTCGGCGTGAAGCTCCTGCTGAGCGTCCCGCGGCATTTCCTGCCGGAAGGAAATGGGATCCACAATTTCCTGGCCAGCAAGTACCTTCGACCTCGGGACCTCGGTCCTTACCCTCTTGATTTTCATTGTCCCGGTGGTGGTCTACCGTCTCAAGGGCCGCACCCCGCAGACCTGATCCGCGATTCGACTGATTCCGAGCCATGGCCAGCGCCTTCGACGTGGAATCATTCCTCGCCCAATTCGGCGAACTCGCGGCGACCAAGGGCTTCACCCGCCGCCATCTCTGCGACACGCCCAGCGGCCCGCTGCTGGCGTGGGAGCGTCTTGAAAGCGGCCCGCCGGACTATGTTTCCGCGGGCATGCATGGCGACGAGCCTGCCGGCCCGCTGGCGGCTCTCGCGCTCCTCCGCTCCGGCGTCATGGACACGGGTTCGTGGCTGGTTTGCCCGGCGCTGAATCCCACCGGCCTGGCGGCAGGCACGCGGGAGAATGACGGCGGTTTGGACCTCAACCGCGACTACCTGGCCCTGCGCAGTTGCGAGATACGACAGCACACCGCCTGGCTATCCTCGGTGCCCTGCCCGCGGCTCTTCACCTCGCTCCACGAAGATTGGGAAACCTCCGGCTTCTACTTCTATGAGATCAATCTCGGCCCGGACCGCCCCGAGCGCGCAGCCTCGATTCTGGAGGCGGTGAAGCCGTGGCTGCCGGCCGAGCCCGCCACTTTGATCGATGAGCACGAGATCCGCTCGACCGGCTGGATCTATCACGTTCCCGAGGCCCATAGCCCCGATAGCTGGCCGGAGGCGATCTTCCTGGCCAAGCTCGGCTGCCCGGTTTCGTTCACCTTCGAGACGCCGAGCGCGAACTGCCTGGAGGCCCGGATCGCCGCGCATGTGGCGGCGGTGAAAGCGGCGCTGGCATCGGTGGAGGAGGGAATGTCGAATTCCGAATTTCCGAATGTCGAATGAAGTGTTTCGAAGAGGGATGGGCTGCCGCCTGAGGCGCTCTTCCTTCCTTTCTGATCACACGACATGCGGAATTCGGGAATTCGGAATTCGACATTTGTTCCCCAAGGTCCGGACCGCCCCCCGCGCTCCCTTGAATCGAGAGATTGATCGGCTCCACCATGCCGCTAGCGTCCGCGACATGAGATGCCTGCTGCTCCCCCTGATTTTCGCCGGTGCCGCATTCGCCGCGCCGGTGGATGACTTCATCGCCGCCGCGAAGTCGAAGCATGGCGAATCCGGGGAGAAGGCGGCGAAGTTCCTAACGGATCACATGCCGGCGAAGGACCGCGAGCAGTTGGATGCGGGCTTTCTAGGAGAGAATCTCGATCTGGCGCTGCAGGCGCGCGGCGAGTTCCCCTGGGCCAAGCAGGTGCCGGAGGAGATCTTCCTCAATGACGTGCTGCCCTACGCGGTCTTCGACGAGACCCGCGAGGCGTGGCGGAAGGACTTTCTCGAAAAGGCCCGCCCGCTGGTGAAGGACGCCAAAACCGCCACCGAGGCCGCACAGATTCTCAACCGCGAGTTCTTCAAGATCGTCAACGTCCACTACAACACCGGCCGCAAGCAGCCGAACCAGAGCCCTTCCGAATCCGCCGCGATCAACAAGGCGACCTGCACCGGCCTCGCGATCATCCTGGTCGATGTCTGCCGCGCGGTGGGCATCCCGGCGCGGGCCGCGGGCACGCCGCTGTGGACGAATGATCGCGGCAATCACACCTGGGTCGAGATCTGGGACGGCGACTGGCATTTCACCGGTGCGGATGAGTATGACGAGGCCGGCTTGAACCGCGGCTGGTTTGTCGGCGATGCAGCGAAGGCGAAGGCGGACGTGCCGAAGTACGCCATCTACGCGACCTCTTGGAAGAAGGAGGGCCTGGCCTTCCCGATGGTCTGGGCGGGCGACAGCAAGGAGGTGGCGGCGGTCAATGTCACCGCGCGCTACGCCAAGGCCGAAGCCGCGGCTCCGACGGCGAATCTCGGCGTGCGGCTCTTCGGGCAAGGGAAGGCCGAGCGCGTCGTGGCCAGGATCGTGGTGCTTGATGAGGCTGGGAAAATCGTGGGCGAGGGCGAGACCAAGGCGGGCACCGCCGATCTCAACGACATGCCGCGGATCGCGGTGCCACCGGGCACCAAGGGCACGCTGCGCTTCACTGTGGGCGGCCTCACCCGCGAGCGCTCCTTTGGCCCGGTGGAAGCTGGCGAGCCGACCATCGATGCGCTGTGGAACGAATTGAAGGAAGTCGCCGCGATGCCGGGTTTATCGAAGGCGGATGCCATTGCGACCGTGACCAAGCTCGGTGCCGAGCGCCTCGCGAAGCTGCGCGAGGAGCGCAAGGACGAGATGGAGAAGAAGTCACTCGCTCTCGGTGACAAGACCCTGCGCTGGCTGGAGAAGACCTTTGGCGACGAGCCTGCCGGCGGCCGCAGCTTGTGGATTTCGATGCATGGCGGCGGCAACGGCCCGCCGCAGATGAATGACGGCCAGTGGCAAAACCAGATCCGCCTCTATCAGCCGGCGGAGGGATTTTACGTTGCCCCGCGCGCGCCGACCAATACCTGGAACCTCTGGCACGAGGCCCACATCGATCCGATGTTCCAGCGTCTGATCGAGGACTATGTGGCGCTCCGCGGCGTGAATCCGGACAAGGTCTATCTGATGGGCTACTCCGCCGGTGGCGATGGCGTCTGGCAGCTCGCCCCGCGCATGGCCGACCGTTTTGCCGCCGCAGCGATGATGGCCGGCCACCCGAACGAGGCGCAGTTGGACGGCCTGCGGAACCTGCCCTTCGCGCTCTTCGTGGGCGGGGCGGATGGAGCTTACAACCGAAACAAGATCGTGGCCGAGCGCGCCGTGACGCTTGACCAGATGGAGAAGGCCGATCCCGGCGGCTACGTCCACATGTCGCGAGTCTACGAAGGCCTGCCGCACTGGATGAACGGCAAGGACGCCGAGGCGGTGCCGTGGATGGAGAAATTCACCCGCATCCCGTGGCCGAAGAAGGTGGTCTGGCTACAGGATGACGTTACCCACGACCGCTTTTACTGGCTCAAGATTCCGGATACCGCCGGGGCGAAGGCCGGGCAGAAGATCACCGCGACGGTAGAAGGCCAGACGATCGCGCTGAGCGGGGAGGTGCCGGCCAAAATGGAGCTGCGGCTCTCCGATGCGCTGCTGGATCTCGATCAGCCGGTGAAGGTGACGGTGAATGGCACGGAGGCGTTTTTCGGCAAGGTCGCGCGGAGTGAAGAGGTGATCCGCCGGACCTTGGAGGAACGCGCGGATCTGGCGGCGGCGGCGACTGCGGTCTTAACGCTGCCGTGACCAGCGGGCCGCGACCCTATTTTACGAGCTTCTTGAAGCGGTAGGCAACCTTGCTGCCGGGCTTCAGCGGTTCCGTGCGTTCCCCACGACGGAAGGGCGTCCAGGTCATTTCTCCGTCCACGATATCTACCACCATGGTCATGAAGGAATCGCCGCCGCCATCGTCGACCAGGAGAAGCTGCAGGCCGTCTTCAGTCTTCGCGTAGTACCAGGAGCACAAGGCGGTCTGGCCTGCCATGCGGACGTTTCCATCCGCTTGGAAATGCATAACGTGCTTGGTCGGATCCTCCTTTTCCTTTCCCTCGACGAAGCTGGGCTGCCAAGAGCCGATGAGGTCAGAGCGCTTTACATCCGCGGCAAAGGAGGCACTCGCCATTAGGCAGGCGGTGATGAGCGGGTGATGGATTTTCATGATGGGAAGCGAGGACTGACGGCTCATGGACGGCAAGATTTTTACCCAGCCACATAAAAAACAAAAAACCCGGCTCCCCTTGGGGGGAAGCCGGGTGATAGAGACGAAAAAAGATTCTCAGTTCACGGCGACCGCGGACGAACCGGTTTCGCCGGTGCGGATGCGGATCGCTTCCTCGATGGTCGAGATGAAGACCTTGCCGTCACCGATCTTGCCGGTGTTCGCGCTCTTGACGATGGCCTCCGCCACGGAGCCCGCCTGCGCGTCATCCACAACGATCTCGATCTTCACTTTTGGCAGGAAATCCACCGTGTATTCGGAGCCGCGATAGATCTCCGTGTGACCTTTTTGGCGGCCGAAACCTTTAACTTCCGTGACAGTCATGCCCTGCACGCCGACTTCGGCCAAGGCTTCCTTCACTTCCTCCAACTTGAATGGTTTGATGATCGCTTCGATTTTCTTCATGGTGCGGCGGATTGGTCAGAGACAGTTGAGCAAGCCCCATGCCAAAAGCGGCCGGGATGTTTTTAAAACTCCCTGAAGCTAGTCATAAAAGGCATTCTTGGCGAGTGCAAAACCGGTCAGTATGAAGACTTTCCGTCGAAGTGGCGGGAGTTTGCCCAGCCGCCGGGAAATTCCATCGCGGCTCCGCGTTTTCCCTTTCACGACCTTTTCGGAGGCACTAACAGCTAGTCCCGGAACCCGGGTCCCGAGTTCATGATGACTCCTCCGAATCATCACAGGCGGACGCTTCCGCAGTTCGGTTTGCTGCGCATCCTGGCTTGGCTTTCGCCGGGATTCGGAGCCGCGGCACTGATGGCCGTGCTGCGGGACTCCCGCACACCCCTCCACTGCCCCGCCTTGAGCATGCGCACATGGATCGCGGGCGCTGCCGTCGTGCTGCTGGCCGTGGTTTTCGGGTGGATTGATTCGATCCTCACGCCGGCGAGTCACCGGATCGCCGGTCGCTCGCCGCGGCGGCTTGGATTCTGGATCGGATTCTTCTGTTTGTTCCAATTGCTGGTTTCGCCGCTGGTTTTCGTTTTAATGGTGGTGGTCGCCGGATCTGCCGGAATCCGTATTTGAGGGGGCGGCGGGGTCTCCAGAAGAAGGCGATTGGAAAAAAAGCCACCGTTTGCACTGTTGCTCCGGGCTGAAAGATCCGTCACTTTCCGGGCGTACCACAGCGATTCCAATGAAGAAACTGATTCTGACCCTTACCGCCGCTTGCCTCGTCTCGCCTCTCCTGGCCCAGGAGAAGAAGCTGGAACTGACGGGCAACGACCAGATGCAGTTCAACACCAAGACCCTCGAAGTTACCGCGGGTGAAAAGGTGACCCTGAGCTTCAAGCATATCGGCCAGCTCCAGAAGGTCGCGATGGGCCACAACGTGGTGATCCTGAAGGCCGGAACCCCGATCCCGCCTTTCGCCACCAAAGCGATGACGGCGGCTGCGAACGACTACATCCCGGTCGATGAGGAGTCCAAGAAGCTGATCGTGGCCCACACCAAGGTGCTGGGCGGCGGCGAGTCGCAGACGATCACCTTCACGGCCCCGGCTGAAGCGGGCGACTATCCCTACCTCTGCACCTTCCCCGGCCACTTCGCGCTCATGCAGGGCGTGCTGAAGGTGAAGGCGAAGTAAGCAAGCCGCGGATCCCGAAGGATTTTTCCAATCCCTGTCCCGCCTTGTGGCGGGCGGGGATTTTTGTTGGGGCGATGGCTTGTAGCGGCGTAGCCGCCTTGGAGTGCGGAGACTCGTCACCGCTTTTCTATCCGCAGGCTTGCCGAGGACGAAGCACCGGCGATCCACCCTTCGCTTGAAACACGGGCGACACGCAATCGGGCGGCTTCACACCCCGTGCTTCGGACGCTCGACAAGTCTCGCTAAGAAAGGCGGTGACAAGTCCTGCCCGTTACCCACAACTTTTCGAGGTCGGTACTTAAATCGCGCTGGTACTAAACGACTGTTTACATCAGCTTCGCGGATGGACCTCGATTCTTCCGACCTCAATCCTCCCGACCCGCAAGCCGCCCTCTCCTGGGCTGGAACCGAATTTGCAACCTTGGATTGCGGCGACCCTCGCCGCAGCCGACGCTTTGTGCGTGTGGCCTCCGACTTCGCACGAAATCCCACCGCCCCGGTTCCCGCCGCTTGCGGCGACTGGTCCGGCACCAAGGCCTGCTACCGGCTCTTCGACCAGCCCGAGGTCAACTGCGGGGCGATCCTCGCCGCCCACCGCGCCGCGATGCTGGATCGGCTGCGGGCTGGGGACGAGGGAACCGCGCTGCTGGTCTTGCAGGACACCACCGCGCTCAATTACGACAACCATCGTAGCAAGGAAGGCCTGGGCCCCACCGCCGGCCATGGCAAGGATCGCTCCCCCGGCCTTTTCGTCCACGGCCAGCTCGTGGTCGGCACGGACGGCGCGGTCCACGGCCTCGCCTCGGCCCTTGTCTACGCCCGGCAACCCCGCGGTGCCGGCGAGCCCGCCGGCAAGCGCAACCGCCAGCCCTTGGAAGAAAAGGAAAGCCACCGCTGGGTCGGCGGCTGGCACGAGGCGCAGCGGCTGTGGGAAGACCTCGGCGGCACGCGCGCGGTGCTGTCGGTCGCCGACCGCGAGGCCGACATCTACGAACTGCTCGCCGCCTGCCAGCAAACCCGCGCGCAACGCGGCGGCGGAGCCGGATTGCTGGTGCGCAGCCAGCACGACCGCAAGCTTGAGGACGGCGGCACGCCGTTGTGGCAGACCCCCGCCGCGCTGCCGGTGACGGCCACCCTCGTGGTCGACCTGCCGCGGGGAAAGCAAGGGCTCAAGGCGCGCAAGGCCACCCTCGCGGTGCGGGCCGGGCGGGTCCGTCTGGCGGTGCCCGCCCACAAGAAGAAATACCTCGGGCTGTCGGAAAGCTTGGAACTGTGGGCGCTGGAAGTCCGGGAGATCGACCCGCCGCCGGGCGTGGAGCCGGTGTGCTGGCAGTTGCTGACGACCGAACCCGTCGCGGACGCCGGCGACGCCGCGCGGCTGGTCGGCTGGTATGCCCTGCGCTGGCGGATCGAGGACTTCCACCGCGTGCTCAAGACCGGCTGCCGGGTGGAAAGCCGGCAGGTGCGCGCGGCGGAGAAGCTCAAGGCCTTCATCGCGCTGGACATGGTCGTAGCGGTGCACCTGCTGTCCCTGGTTTGGCAGGCGCGGATCAGCCCGGGGCTCCCGGTGGAAGGCTGGCTGGAGCGCGACGAATGGGAGGTGCTCCCGGTGCACGCGGCGGGCGGCGGGCCGCCGCCGGAACGGCCGCCGGCGACCGGCGAAGCGGTGCGGATGATCGCGAGGCTGGGCGGATTCCTTGGCAGGAAGAGCGACGGGGAACCCGGCCCCGAAGTGCTGTGGCGGGGCCTCGCAAAGCTGCGGACCCTCGCGCAGGCGTGGCGAGTCTTTAAAATGAAAAGTTGTGGGTAACGGGCAGGACAAGTCTCCGCACTCCAGGGCCGCTGCGCGGCTTTTTTGGACCTTGTCCGGACTCCCGGGATCACTTCCCGCACTCGCATTCCGCTGCTGCTGCGGTTGCTTCGATGGTCCCGCCGCTTTGGATCGCGGCGCGGAGGGGACCGTCCTTCCATAGCGGCGTCTTGGAAATCAGGACTCCCGGCAGTGCCTTCTTCCCCTTCGGGCCGTAGGGTGCCCGCGGGGCGATAATCTCAAGGATCTTACCGTCCTTGATTTCGACCTTTTGCCCGGGTGCCGATGAAATCTGGCCGTCGCAGGAAAAGAAATAGGGCTCCGCGAGGACTTGGGCCAGGTCGTCCGCCGGCGTCAGGCGCAGGCGGATTTCCGGCGCGTCCACCTCCGACAGCACTTCCACTTTCCAGTGCTCCAGCGGCTGGGGGAGCTCGGCCCGCGCTGTGGCAAAAGCTTCTGCCGCCACAGGGTCCGGCGTGGTTTCGGAGGCGATCGGCAGGGTGAGCGACAGGTCTTTCTTCCCCGGATAGCAGCCGTCCGCACAGGCCATCCAAGAGGCGGCGGCCTTCAGGTCCACCCGCGAGGCGGAAACGCTGGCAGGCGGGGTGATCTCCACCATCAGCAGCACGTCCCGCTCGAAGCCGTGGACCGGATGAATCGCCATCATGCTCTTCTCCGGGTAGGGCCACTGGATCGGCCCGGCGGCGAAGCCTTCGGGCAATTGCCAGTCGATCTTCACCGGCACGCCGGCGATCCCGGGATTCCGCCAGTAGGTGTGGAAGCCCGGGTGATGGTGGATCTTCAGCCCGACCGTGAATTTCTTACCCGGCGCGATGGCGGCGCTTTCCGAGAGCAGCGTGACATCGACGCCCTTGGTCGCAGCGGGCTCCGCAAGCGCGGAAACCAACGTGAGTAGCAGGGCAAGCAAGGGCTTCATGGCTGGCCCATGAACGTCGCGGCGGGAGTAAAAGTTCCAAGTAAAAAGGACCAAGTGCCAAAAAGGCAAAAACAGAAGTTCAAAGGGCTGTTCCTTGGAACTTGATCCTTCTTACTTGGAACTTCGCGAAGCCTTACGCCACTTGCGGCATCGCGGCCCGCATGAAGGATTGGTAGCCGGCCTCGCCCATGTAGCGGGCGAGCACGGTCGCGGGGGCCTGGCGGAGATCGACCAGCACCAGCGCGTCCAGCACGTCGGAGAAGTCCGGGTCCACGTTGAATTCCAGCAGGGTGGCATTCAGCTTCAGGTACTGGCGCAGTAGCACCGGCACTCCCTTGTGATCGGGCTCGGCGGCGGCTACGGCGGCGGAAACTTCCTCGATCGATTGCAGGCAGGGGCTGATGTCCGCGCCTTCCGGCAGGCCGCCGTAGGGGTGGAGAGGCCGGATCCAACGCGAGATCGCCGGATCCTGGCGGCGGTCGCGCAGGAAGCGGACGATCAGGTCCATCGAGGTCGCCGTGTAGTCGGAGGAAATGCTCACCGGCCCGAAGAGCCGCGCGTATCGCGGACGCTCCGCCACGAAGCGCCCGATCCCGCGCCACAGCAGGCCGAGCGGGTGGATCGATCGCTGGTACTCCGGGATCACGAAGGAGCGCCCGAGTTCGAGCGCCGGCCTCAGGTAGTCCAGGAAGGGCTGCTCGAATTGGAACAGGGTGGAAGTGTAGAGCGCGTCCGGACCGCCGGCGGCGAGCAGCACGTCGGTGCAGCCAAGCCGGTAGCCGCCGACGACGCAGCCGGCCTCGCGGTCCCAGAGGAAGAGCTGCAGGTAGCTGGCGTCGAAGCGGTCGAGATCGATCTCCTTGCCGGTGCCCTCGCCGACGGCGCGGAAGGTAATCTCGCGGAGCCGGCCGATTTCGTGGAGGATCGCGGGAATCTCCCACGCGGCGGCGAGGAAGACGTCGAGCTTCCCTTGCGCGGCGAGAGGGCCGCGGCGCTGGAGGTTCGCGATCTCGGCGTGTACTTCGGCCCGGTCGGCCGGGCCGCTCACAGGTTGGAAAGTCGGGTTCATGGCTGAATCACTTTCGAGCATGGCTCCGATCGCCCCATTCTCCGAATCGAAGAAACAATGTAGTTCATCGGCGGGATCGATGGAGAGCATGCTGCCGGGAATCCGCCGTAGGACGCCACAATGGGCGCTCCCGATCGATCCTCCTTGGTCGACATTCTCGTCACATGAAGGAGATGAGGAGGGCGGCGACAAATCGCGAAGCCGCTATTCCATCGCTAGGGTCTTCCTTCTCAAAAGCGCCGCCGCCTCCTGCGCGCCCATGCCCGCCAGATCGCCGCGCGCCACCCTGGCAGCGCGGCAGTGAACCGTTTCCCCCCGCGTGCACAGCAGCACGCGCGGCAGGAGGGCGGTGCGGACCAGCGGATGGATGCCGCCCGCCAGATGAAACCACCACGGGGCCTTGCCGGAGAATTTCACGGTTACCAATTCCGCCCCGCTTTTGAGCGCCAGCGCGGCCACGTGCGGTGACCAAGAGCCCTCCTCGACCGCACTGCCCCGCCAGCTCGCGACCTCGCCGGAGGGGAAAACCGCGAGCAGGCCGCCGTGCCGCAGATGCTCCAGGGTGCGCCGCAGCGATGGGGCATTCTTCCGCGCCGAGCCCTCGCCGCCGAGGATCGAGAGCGGGATCATGAGCTTGCCCGGGCCGGGAACCCGCGCAGCCATTTCATTGGCCAGCATCAGCGTGTCCGGCCGCCGCGCCGCGCAGAGGGTGCCGAGCGCCAGCGCATCCGCCCCGCCGAAGGGATGATTCGCCATCACCACCACCGGGCCGCTTGCCGGGATCGCTTCCGCGAAGTCCCGCCCGGCCGCCGTCAGTCCGAAGCCACGGAGGGCCGCCGCAAACGGCTCGGCATCCGTCTCGGCAGCCTCGCGGAAAATCACCCGCACCCGGGTGAGACCGAGAAGGTCCTCCAGACCGCGTCGCGCGGAGTCGCGCCAGCCCTCGCCCTCCAGGAAGGGCAGCGCTTCACGCACGTCGAAAGGCAAGGGCACCGGGTCCGGCGGCATGCAGGGCACTCCACCGGACCGGCGGAAAGGATCAAGCCTTTCCCTGTTGTGCTTTGAGCAGGTCGCGGATTTCCGTAAGCAGCTTCACATCTTCCGGAGTCGCGGCGGCTGCCGCAGCGGCCGGGGCTTCGAAACGCTTTTTGGCGGTCGTGTAAGCCTTCACGACAATGAAGAGAGCGAAGCCGACGATCAGCAGGCTGATCAATGAATTGATCAAGGGTCCGATATCCACCTTGCCGATATAGACTGCCCCCACCTCCGTGGAAGGCGTGAAGGCGGTGATGGTTTTGATGAGCACCGCGGTAAACTCGGTGATCACTTTGCCGAAGGCTGCGGCGATGATGACCGCCACGGCCAGATCGAGCATGTTGCCCTTGAGGATGAAGTCTCTGAATTCTTTTAACATGGCGACTGTAGGGATTTGCGCTCCCATCAAAGCACGCCGTCTAACACCCTGCAACCTTCATTCACCAAAGCTTCCCGGGCATTGTCCGGGGCCGGATAGTCGCGACCGCTGAAGCTTGTGCAGCGCCGGTGAAAATGGACCGGGATGGAGAGGATGAATGGGATAAAGGCAGAAAGACGTGGACCTGCGGATGATGGCAGGTGGAAGGGATGTCTTAAATCCTACCCATCCCATTCATCCCCGGTCCTCTTGCCTTTCAGGTCCTTAATCGTCGTCGTCGTTGCTACCGCCCTTGACCCGCACCTTGCCGCGCAACTTGGCCTCGATGAAGTTGCCGATGTCGCCGTCCATCACGTCCTGGATGTTGCCGCTTTCCTCGCCGGTCCGGAGGTCCAGCACCTTCTGATAGGGTTGGAAGACATAGGAGCGGATCTGGTTGCCCCAGGCGACGTCGCCCTTCTCGCCATAGGCCCGATCGGACTCGGCGCGGCGCTTGTCTTCCTCGATCTGGAAGAGTTTCGCGCGGAGGATTTCGAAAGCCAGTTCCTTGTTCGCGCCCTGAGAGCGCGCGTTGGTGGAGCGGATCAGGATGCCGGTCGGGAAGTGGCGTAGCAGCACGCCAGTCTCGACCTTGTTCACGTTCTGGCCGCCCTTGCCGCCGGAGCGCATGGTGGTGATTTCCCAGTCCTTCTCGTTGATCTCGATCTTGATCTCGTCGTTGATCTCCGGCGTCGCATCCATCGAAGCGAAGGAAGTGTGGCGCTTGCCCGCGGAGTCGAAGGGCGAGATCCGCACCAGGCGGTGGACGCCGCGCTCGTTCTTCAGGTAGCCGTAGGCGTACTCGCCGGTGACCTTGACCGTGGCGCTGCGCAGCCCGGCTTGATCGCCGTCTTCCCAGTCGAGCGTCTCGCAGGTGAAGCCCTGGCGTTCCGCCCAGCGGGTGTACATGCGCAGGAGCATCTGGGCCCAATCGCAGGCTTCGGTGCCGCCCGCGCCGGCCTGGATCACGATGAAGCAGGAGGAGGCGTCGTTCGGCCGGTCGAGCAGGGTCAGCAGTTCGAAGGAGCGGATGTCCTTGTCGAGCTCGTCCGCGGCCTTGACCGCTTCCGCGGCGGCATCGTTGTCGTCGAATTCCTTCGCCAGCTCGATGCCCGCCATCAGGTCGGCATAGCGGCCGTTGAGCTTCTCGAAGGAGCTCATCTTCTTCTTCATCGAGGAGATCCGCGTATTGGTCGCGCGGGCCTTCTCCTGATTGTTCCAGAAATTCGGGTCGCCCATGGCGGCCTCGAGGGAGCCGATTTCCCGTTGCAGGGTCGGTACGTCAAAGATACCTCCCGAGCTGGGTCAGACGGCTCTTCAGAGCGTCCGTATCCAGCGTCAAGAGGTCGGCGGTTTGCGGTTCGGCCATAATCGTGAGGCGGGAAGGTGCGGGTGTCAGCGGGGCGAGTCAAGAGGATGGAAGGGGTTAAAAAAAAGAACATCGAACATCGAACGCCCAACATCGAACGTCGAATCAAAGGCATTCCTCCGCACAACGCTTGCCGATCCCCCCACTGACTCGTTTAGAAATTAGTGCTTAGTAATTAGTAATTTCCTGCTCCTGCGCGCTTGATTCCTCTCGCCCGCCCGCTATTGATGGAATGCCTTGAGGCCTTCCGCCTCTTAGATACGGTGTCTCGCTTCGCTTCCATCTTCACCTGCCTGCTGGCCCTTCTGGTCGCCAGCCCGCTGTGCTGTTGTGCGGCGGCGAAGACGATCGTGGCGGAGGAGTCCTGCTGCTGTTCCGGCGGCGGGAAAGAAAAGAAGCACGATGCCTGCGCCTGCCCGACGCAGGAGCCGCGGGAAACTCCCGATGTGGTCCTGCCGCCGCATCAGGACCTGACGCTTTCCACAGAAGCCGCCGGTTTCTGGATGCCGGTCGTGCTGGAGTCGGATTTGGACCTGCGCCCGGAGTGGGTGCCGTCCATCCCCTGGCATGCGCCGCCCTCGCAGCGGCGTGCCCTCCTGGTCAGCAGGACCCTGTGAGAAACGCGGCGCGGCATCTTGCATGCCGCCGCCCGATAGCCGTGTGCGGACCCCCGATTCATTCAAGGGAGAACCGTCGCGCGGAAATCGATCCTTCGTTTCCCACACGTGTTCCCATGACCCATGAAATCCATTGCGATGCTTTTGCTCGGCACCCTCGGTGCCGCCGCCCATCCCGTTTCCTTTGAAGGTGCCTGGCAGATCATGCTCGGCTCCACCGATGCCGTCCAGAATCTCGAAGCCTACCACTCGTATTCCTCGCAAGCCGCCTTCGGCTTCCACGCCATGCGCTTCGAGGACGAGCGCGACGACGATCTCTACACCGGCCTCCAGCACAACTGGCTGCTCAAGCGCTGGAACATGCCGGAGGCCCAGGCGAATATCTACGTCGGCCTCGGTGCCGGCGTGGCCAAGCAGGATGGCGACTCCGCCACGCCCGCGGGCCTCGGCTTCTTCCGCGCCGACTACGAAACACGCCGCATCTACACCGCCTTCGAGACGAAGCTGATCGGCTCCGAGGACGTCTCGCGCGGCGTCACCAGCCTGTCCTTCGGCGTCGCCCCGTACAAGGCGGATTTCGAGCACCTCAACACCTGGCTCATCCTCCAGCTCGAACATGTGAGCGGCATGGAGGACGACCTCGATATCATCCCGAAGGTCCGCTTCTTCAAGGGACCCTATTTCCTCGAACTCGGCTGCTCGCTCGATGGCGATCCAGTGGTGAACTTCATGATCCATTTCTAACAAATCACTCCAATGAACCATTCCATCATCCTCAGCATCATCGGGGCCTGGCTCTTCGTTTCCAGCTCCGCCCAAGCCGCCACCGCGCGCGTCATGACCGTCAAGACCACCGTCGACGGCATGGTCTGCTCCTTCTGCGCCCAAGGCCTCGTCGCGCACTTCAAGAAGCACCCGTCCGTCTCGAACGTCCATGTCGACCTCGATCGGAAGCTCGTCATCCTGGAGGAGAAGAAAGGCTCCACCATCAAGGACGAGGAGATCACCGAGTTCATCAAGAAGTCGGGCTTCGAGCCGAAGAAGGTCGAGCGTGTCACGGACTCCTTCGAGACCGTGAAGAAGGCGAAGAAGTAGCGCCGCTCTCCAGAGCCGCGAACGGGACAGGGTAAAATCGAAGGAAAGTCGTTCGATTCTCCTTGGGGGGTGAGCATGAGCAATCGCGGCTCGGAGAGCCGCGCTACTTCGAAAAAAGCATTTGCGAATATACCAATACCCCCTATTGGTATATTCATGGAACGCAGTTGCCACGAAAGCGCGCCCCTTCTCGGGCGGGTGAACCGCATCGCCGGTCAGGTCCAGGGGATTGGCCGGATGATCACGGAGAACCGGGAATGCCCGGACATTCTTCACACCATCTCCGCCATCCACGCCGCCTTGCGCGGTCTGGAATCGAAGCTCTTGGAAGACCACGTCCGCCATTGCGTGACCGAGGCCGCCGCCGATGCCACCCAGCTTGACCGCCGCATGGAAGAGCTGATCGCCCTCTACAAGCGCCGCTTGGCCTAAACTGCAGCAGCCACCTACCATGCACTCTTGCCACGATCATCCCGCGCCGGAAGCGAAGGCTTCCTGCTGCACTCCTGCCCAGGGCGTTAAGCCTTCCTGCTGCGGAGGAGAGCATCACGCCCATCACGAAACCTCCGCCAAGCCGGGGCAATTCATCTGTCCCATGTGTCCGGATGTCATCTCGGACCAGCCGGGAGATTGCCCGAAGTGCGGCATGCCCTTGGAGCAAGTGCCCCCCGACATCTTCGCCCCCGCGGTCTATACCTGCCCCATGCATCCGGAGGTTCAGCAGGACCACCCGGGAGATTGTCCGAAGTGCGGCATGCCGCTCGAGCCGATGGCCGCATCCAGCGCCGGAGACGAGCACGCCCGCCGTGAGATCCGGGACCTGTCGCGGAAGTTCTGGATCGGGCTGGCGCTGACCCTGCCGGTCTTTCTCCTCGCGATGCTACCGATGATCCCGGGCGTCTCGCTGCAGGGTATCGTCCCGGAGACCACCTCGAAGTGGATCGAGTTCCTGCTCGCCACGCCGGTCGTGTTCTGGGCCGGCGGCATCTTCTTCGCGAAGGGCTGGCGTTCGTTGAAAGGGTGGAACCTTAACATGTTCACCCTGATCGCCATGGGTGTCGGGGCGGCCTACTTCTACAGTGCCGCCGCCGTGCTCTTGCCCGGCATCTTCCCCGCTTCATTCCGGCATCACGGCGAGGTGGGCCTCTACTTCGAGGCTGCCGCCGTGATCACCGTGCTCGTGCTGCTCGGCCAGCTGCTGGAGGCAAAGGCGCGCAGCCGCACCGGACAAGCCATCCAGGCATTGCTCGGCCTCGCGGCCAAGACCGCCACCCGCATCAAGGCGGACGGCAGCGAGGAACAAGTGGGAATCGACCGCTTGCAAGTCGGGGATCGTCTGAGGGTGAGACCCGGCGAACGAATTCCGGTCGATGGCATGATCGGGGAAGGTTCGAGCCATGTGGACGAATCTATGATCACCGGCGAACCGCTGGCGGTGAAAAAGGAAGCGGGCGATGTGGTGACCGGTGCCACCATTAACCAGACCGGTGCCTTCGTGATGACCGCGGCCCGGGTCGGGGCGGATACCCTGCTCGCGCAGATCATCCGCATGGTGGGGGATGCCCAGCGCAGCCGCGCCCCGATCCAGAAGGTGGCGGACACCGTGGCGGGCTACTTCGTTCCCGCCGTGGTGGCCGCGGCCATCATCACCTTCATCGTATGGTCGGTCTGGGGCCCGGAGCCTGCCATGGCGCTCGGACTCATCAATGCCGTGGCCGTCCTGATCATCGCCTGTCCCTGTGCCCTCGGGCTCGCGACTCCGGTCTCGATCATGGTCGGGGTTGGCCGCGCCGCGCAGGAGGGAATCCTGGTGAAGGACGCCGGAGCGATCGAGACCACCGAGAAAATCGATACGCTCGTGATGGACAAGACCGGGACCCTGACCGCGGGTAAGCCGGTGGTGACCGGCTTCACCGTCGCGACGGGCCGCGATGAGTCCGGGGTCCGTTCGTCCGCGGCCGCTTTGGAGGGCAATAGCGAGCATCCCTTGGCCAAGGCCATCGTTGCCCACGCGGGCGAATCGACCTCCCCGCAACCGCTGCTGAGCGGCTTCGAATCCATCACCGGGGGCGGAGTCTCCGGCACCATCGCGGGGCAGGTATGGCTCGCCGGCAAGCTCGGCTTCCTGCAAGCGCAGGGAGTAGTCGTCCCCGACGCTCTTGCGAAGGCCGCGGACACCTACCAGCAGGAAGTCCGGACCATGGTCTGGATCGCCGCCGGGAAGGAGGCCGTCGCCATCTATGCCATCTCCGATCCGATCAAGGAATCGACCCCGGCAGCGGTCGCGGCCCTCCACAAGCTTGGCATCCGCCTCGTCATGGCCACCGGCGACAATGAATTCACCGCACGTGCCATCGGCCGGGAACTCGGGATCGATGAGATTCACGCCGGGCTCTCCCCGCAGGACAAGATCGAGCTCGTCCGGAAACTCAAGGCGCAGGGTCGCCGCGTTGCCATGGCCGGCGATGGTGTCAATGACGCTCCCGCGCTTGCCGAAGCCGATGTCGGGATCGCAATGGGCACCGGCACCGATGTCGCCATCGAGAGCGCCAGCCTGACCCTCGTGAAAGGCGATCTCTCCGGCATCGCGAAGGCCATCGCCGCGAGCAAGGCGGTGATGCGGAACATCCGCCAGAATCTCTTCTTCGCCTTCATCTACAATATCGCGGGAATCCCGATCGCCGCGGGGATTCTCTACCCCGTCACCGGCACGCTCCTGAGTCCCATGATCGCCGGTGCCGCCATGTCCCTTTCTTCCGTCTCGGTCATCACGAATGCGCTGCGCCTGCGGAAGCTGAAGCTGGCTTGACCGAATCATCCACTCTCGTGAAAAATCGCTTCCTCGCTCTCCTGCTGCTGTTCGTATCGTCCCCGGTCATCCAGGCCCGCGTCGTCGAATACGACCTCGAAGTCGCCGAACAATCCTGGTCTCCGGGCGGGGAGGTGAAGGCCATCCGCGCGCTCACCATCAATGGCGGCATCCCCGGACCCACGCTGCGTTTCCGCGAAGGCGATACCGCGCGCATCCGCGTTCACAATCGCCTCAAGAACGAGGAGACCTCGATTCACTGGCACGGCCTGCTGGTGCCGAATTCGCAGGACGGCGTGCCGCACATCACCACCCCGCCGGTCGCGGCCGGCACCACCGCCACCTACGAATTCCCGCTGCGCCAGTCCGGCACCTACTGGTATCACAGCCACACCGGCTTGCAGGAGCAGCGCGGCGTCTACGGCTCGATCGTCATCGAGCCGAAGGGCGGCGAGCCGGTGAAGGCCGCGCGCGAGCAAGTCGTCGTCCTCTCCGATTGGACCACCGAGAGCCCGCACGAGGTCATGCGCACGCTGATGCGCGGCAGCGATTGGTATGCACTGCGGAAAGGCAGCATGCAGACCCTCACCGGCGCGGCGCGGGCCGGAGCGCTGAAGGATTTTTGGGAGCGCGAGCGCACCCGCATGCCCGCCATGGACATCTCGGACGTGGCCTACGACGCCTTCCTCGCGAACGGCAAGCGCTCGATCCAGGTTCCCGCCAAACCCGGCGAGCGCGTGCGCCTGCGTTTTATCAATGCCGCCGCCTCGACCTACTTCTATCTCGAATCGGCGACCGGTCCCATGACCATCGTCGCCGCGGATGGCCCCGCCGTCCGGCCGCTTTCCATCAAGCGCCTGCTGGTCGGCATGGCGGAGACCTACGATGTCATCGTCAGGGTGCCGCCGTCCGGCCAATGGGAAGTCCGGGCCACCGCACAGGATGGCTCCGGCCACGCCTCCGTGCTGTTAGGCAGCGGTGAAGTCCACCCCGCGCCGGAGATCCCGCGTCCCGATCTCTACCGCATGGACTTCATGACGGCAGGTCTGGACGAGATGGATGGCATGGACATGAAGGGCATGGACCACTCCGCGATGTCCATGAAGGGCATGGAGCACGGCGGCATGGACATGAAAGGCATGGATCACGGCGCGATGAACAAGCCGGACAACGAGCGCCCGCTTTCCCCCTACTCGCAATTGCGCGCCCGCCACAGCACCGCCTTCGCCGTCTCCCACCCCCGCCGTACGATCCCCCTGCGCCTCACCGGCGACATGGAGCGCTACGTCTGGTCCTTCAATGGCAAGACCATGGCGGAAGACGGCGTGATCAAGATCAAGCGCGGCGAAGTACTGCGCCTGGAGATGGTGAACGACACCATGATGCATCACCCCATCCACCTCCACGGCCACTTCTTCCGCGTGCTGGAAGGGCAGGGGAGGGATGCCCCGCTCAAGCACACCATCGATGTCCCGCCGATGGCCAAGCGCACGATCGAATTCGAGGCGGACGAGACCGGCGATTGGCTCTTCCACTGCCACCTGCTCTACCACATGCACGCCGGCATGGCCCGCGTCTTCTCTTACGAGGACCAAGCCCCGGGCCACCAGACCCACCTCGGCGAGCACGCCCACGATCCCTTCTACGCTTTTGTCGACGGCTCGCTGCAAAGCCACATGAGCGAAGGCATGGTGACGCTCATGAATTCCCGCAACGACTTCTTCGGCGCGTGGGATGTCGGCTACGGCGACGAAGACGAAACCGAGTACGAGATCGAGGCCGGCTGGAAGCGCTACTTCAATCCGAACTTCTCCACCGTCCTCGGCTATCGCTTCACCGACATGGAGGACGAGGAGGACCGCGCCTTCGCCGGCATCGAGTACCGCCTGCCCTATCTGATCGAAAGCTCCGCCCAGCTCGATAGCGAGGGCGACCTGCGCCTCGGCCTCGGGAAATCCCTCCAGATCACCGACCGCCTCGGAGTCTTCGCGGATGTCCAGTACGACACCGGCAGCGATTGGGAGTGGACCCTCGGCGCGGAATACATCCTCACCAAGCAATTCTCCCTCATCAGCCAATATCACTCCGAGCACGGCCTCGGGGCCGGCTTCGGCTTCCGCTTCTAAGAACACGAACAAGCAATCGACCATCATGAAAACGACACTCGTCCTCTTCCTCACCGCCATCCTCGCCTCCTGTGCCAGCAGCGGCAGCAGCGCCACCACCAAACGCTACACCGCCGACACCTGCATCGTCGGCGATAACAAGCTCGGCTCGATGGGCACCCCCGTCACCAAGGTCTACGGCGACCAGGAGGTGAAATTCTGCTGCAAGCCCTGCGTCGCGAAATTCGAGAAGAACCCCTCGAAGTATCTGGCAAAACTGCCCTGATTCCCTTCAATCCATCCACCCGATATGAAACCCGCGCTCCTGCTTGCCGCCGTCTTCGCCTTCGCGTCTTGCGCCACCAAACCCGCCGCACCGGTGGAGGTCGCCGACACCAAGGCGAAATCCAAAAAGGTCGCCAAGAAGGAGCCGAAACCCCAGGCCTACCCGCTCAAAACCTGCCTCGTCACCGGTGATGGACTCGACGACATGGACGAGCGGGTGACCACCGTTTACATGGGCCAAACCTTCGAGTTTTGCTGCAAGCCCTGCCTGAAGAAGTTTAACAAGAATCCGGGAAAATACGTCAAGGCCCTCGAAAAAGCTAACAGATAGCCCCGCGGAACTTGTCTCCCGCGCGGCGATATGCTATGACCGCGCCGTAGTGACTTCCCGTCGTCCCGCGATCCACTGTACCCTTGCAGCACTTTTGCTGCTGGCGGTCCCCGCGTGCCACAATCCCCAGCGGGAAGCGATGCGGGCCTTGGAAAAGCGCGGCGTGGAAGCTTCCGCCGCCTCGCTGCTGGCGGCGGTCCAGGCCGGCGATGCCGATCTTTCCCGGCTGCTGCTGCAGGCCCACGTTTACACCGGCCAGCGCGATGCCGGGGGCAATAGCCCGCTCCACATCGCGCTCGACCGCGGGAATCTGGCGATCGCCTGGGGCCTGATCGAGAACGGGGCCGACCTCTCGGCGACGAATCCGGCCGGGGTCACCCCGGTCTCGCTGGCCGTGTACAAGGGCGAGACCGCCATCACCGACCGCCTTCTCAATGCCAAGGCCCCGCCGGAGGGCAAGACGCCCGATGGCGACCAGGTGCTGCCATGGGCGATCCGCCATGGCCGCCTGTCCTTCGTCCAGCGCCTGATGCAGGGCGGTGCCGATCCGCACCAGAAGGACGCCGCGGGCAATCCGCTGCTCCACGTCGCGATCGAATCCGGCCGCCGTGATCTGATGGCGGAGCTGCTCAAGCTCGGCGCGGATGCGGCCGCCGTGAACGGTCCCGGCGAGTCCTCGCTGGTGGCTGCCCTGCGCAAGGATTGGCGGGACCTCGCCAAGCCGCTGGTCCTCGCCGGTGCCGATCCGAATCTCCGCGATAGCCAAGGAAAAGTCCCGCTTCAAGGCGCCCTCGACGCCCGCGATCTGCCGCTGGCCAAGCTGCTCGTGGAAGTCGGCGCTCGCCCGCTCGATGGCTCATGGGCTGCCGCGCTGTGGAAGGCCTACGGTGCCAGCGATCTCGAAGTCTGCCGCCTCTTGATGGCTCTGGGCGTCTCCCCGGAGACCCGCGATCCCCGCGGCCGCCGCCCTGCCGAGGCCGCGCTGGCCGACGACCGCACCGACTTCCTCCACCTCTTCCTCTCCTACGGTGCCGATGGCAGGCAGCTTTTCTATGAAGCCTGCCGCCGCGGGGCCGCGAATCAGATCAGCCTGCTGATGGCCCACGGCGGGCCGCCCGGACCGCTCCCCGCACCCTTCGTCGATACCCCGCTCGGCGTCGCAATCCGCAATGGCGACAATCGCACCGCCGGGTTGCTGCTGGAATATGGTGCCTCGCCGGTAGCCCCGGTTGCGGAAGGCCAACCTCCGCTCCAGCTCGCTGTCGCCCTCGGCCACGCGGGCATCGCCAAGCAGCTCCTGATGGCCGGGGCAGATCCGAATGCGCCCGTGCGCCAGCCAGCCTCGGAGAGCTTCATCCGCCAGATCCGCGGCGGAACCATGCGCTGGCTCCTGCGCCACGATCGGAACATCACGCCGATCATGCTGGCGGTCGATTCCGGCAATGCGGAAAGCGTCCGCGAGCTCCTCGCCGCCGGGGCCAAGACCGAAGTCTGGACCAAGCCCAGCCGCATGTGGCCGATCAACCTCGCCGCGCGGAAGAGTGACGTGAAGATGATGCGCGTCCTGCTCGGCAAGGACCCTGAAGTCGAGCAGCGCCGGATCCTGGTGGATCTCTCCGACCAGAAGGCATGGATCTTCGATTCCTCCGGCTTGGAACTCTACAGCACCAAGATCTCCACCGGGAAATCCGGCTTCTCGACACCCACCGGCACCTACGCGATCACCAACAAGTACAAGCAGTGGACGTCCACCTTGTATGACGCGAGCATGCCCTTCTTCCAGCGCTTCAGCTGCGGGGACTTCGGCTTCCACCAGGGCGTCGTCCCCGGCTATCCCGCCTCGCACGGCTGCATCCGCGTGCCCTATGGGAATGCCACCAAGCTCTTCTCGCTGACCGAACTCGGCGACCGGGTGGAGATCCGGCCCTGAAGTAGCGCGGCTCTCCAGAGCCGCGACTGTTCACGTCCCCGGACATCGAAGACTGCCGTTCTTCTCAATCGTCTACCTTCATAATAGCGGGAGCGTTCATTCCACCCGCTCCCACTCGCGGCTCCGGAGAGCCGCGCTTCTTCACTCCGCCAGCTCCACCTTCACCCGCGCGAACTTCTCCGGCGCTTCCTGCGGCCACATCAGCGTGCGCTTCACGAATCCCGACAGTGCCGGAACGAAGGGCTGGGTGGAAGATACCGTCCCGACCGGCAACGTCGTCGCCCACGGCTCGGTCTCCAGATCGGTGCTCATCTCCACTTGGTACGAAAGACCTAGTAGCGTTGCATTCTCCCGCTCGGGGTAAGAGAGCGCGACCGTTCCTCCCTGAAAAGTCATCGTAGGTCGCAAGGACCCGCCGCCGGGCAAGCTGAAGCTCCCCGATTCCGGCGGGCTGCCCAAGGCATACTCCAGCAAGTTGTTCCACCCGTCGCCATCCGGGTCATCCGTCTGACCCCCCTCCACCAGATCCTCCGACCAGACGGCGTAGCCCACCGCCACCGGAATGCTCAGTGGATTCACCGATGGCGTGCTGGTATCGGATTGCACCGCGATGCTGGCGGTGATCGCCGCGGTATTCGGCACGTCGGTCCATGCCGCGGTCACCACGATCTCCTCGCTGGCGGCGACCAGCGCCTTGCGCACCTGCCAGACGCCCGCGGCCACAGATTCCACCACGCAGCCGCTCGCCGTCACGCTGGCCGGTGCGAGGGCGGTGGGAAAGGTCAGGGTCGCGGCCAGATTGCCCGTCTCCACGGCACCGGTGTTCTCCACGGTGATACTCGCGGAAGCCGCCTCCCCGGCCTCGAATACCGCCGGAGCCGGACTCGCGGAATAAGTGAGCGTGACCGGCGTGAAGATCACCGGGCGCATCCGGTAGCCGGAGGCGGCCAGCTGGAGGTCCAGCTTCGGCACGTAGTGCGGCACGAAGGTGTCGTAGTTATTGAAGTCGACCCCGCTCGGTTCGACCCCGAGATGGACCCCTGTCAGGGCAGGTTGCCCGCCTTCCATGACGAAGCTTGGGCTACCGGAATCGCCTCCGATGAAACGGGCATCGTCCGGACTTCCGCCGGCCCCGGAATACACGAACTTCAAGACCCGGGTGTCCCCGGAAATCTCGGCCGGCCCGTCGAGATCGAGGTCGAGGGTACTGCCGGCTACCCCCCGTCCCGCACACACGATCGTTCCCGGATTCAAGCCATAGCCGAAGACGATGAGCTCCCTGCCCGCATAGTCTTCCTCCTCCGCGAGATTGAGATAGGGCAGCGGCTTCACATTCGCCGGCAGGTCCGAGGCGAAGGTTCCCAAGGTCAGGTCGGAGAGACCCGTGTTGTCAGCCTCGATGGTGATCATGCCCGTGATGGCGCGCGAGAGCACGGTCCCATCCGTCGCCACGAACCTGATGACATGGCCGGGCAGCACGCTCGGCTTGTGGTGATCCGCGCAGAGGAAATGCCGCGGCGAGACCAGCGCGAATTGCTTGTGGCCTTCCGTGGAGTGGAAGCCGACTCCGGTGAATTTGAGGGGGTCGTAGAGGAAGCCGGGATTCATGACCGGCGTCGCGGAATAGACGGTAAAGCGGTCATGCACCGCCGGATTGTAGACGCGGATGTGCACCGCCGCCGCGGGCATGGCGAGCAGCATCAGGATGGGAAGGGAAGGGTGATTCACAGCATCGGCACGGTAACTGACTGACACTCCGTGCGCCAGCCCCGCGTTTTTACAGATTCCACTCGCATGGATGTCTCTTGTAACAAAACCGGCCGCTCCCTCCGATACGCGGATGGCACCAGACCCGCATGGGGTCATTTATTCATTCGTCGAAGGTCCACACCCGCTTGCCGCTGTCCTCGCCCGCCCGGCGGGTCTGGTCCTCGTAGCGGACCAGCTCCACGGTCTTCGCCTCGACCCGGTCGGCGATCGCCTTGGCAAGCGCCTGCGCGTGCGTGACCACGATGATCTGCGTCTCCGGCGGCACCTTCGCGATCAGCGCGGCGAGCGGCTCCAGCACCCCGGGATGCAGGCTCGTCTCCGGCTCGTTCAGGACCAGCAGCGGCGGCGGTTTGGGCGTGAGCAGCGCGGCGCAAAGGCAGAAGAAGCGCAGGGTGCCGTCCGAGAGTTCAGCCGCATCGAGCCAGCGGTTGAGGCCCGGGCGTCCGATCTGGAGCTGGAAGCGCAGGTTGTCGTCCACCGCCCGCCAGTTCGTTCCGGGGAAAGCGGACTCCACGGCTTCGTCGATGCTGCCGCGCTGGTCGGCTTCATTGATGCTCTGAAGGGTGGCCGCCAGGTTCGAGCCATCGTGCGCCAGCACCGGCGAGTGGAAGCCCACCTGTGGCCGTCGCATCGGCGAGTCCGCATCGCTGCGGAATTGGTGGTAGAAGCGCCAGCGCAGCAGGATCTCCCGCGTCGCCGTCAGCGCCGGATAGGCGGTCCCATCCCGCACCTCCGCCAGCATCGACTCCGGCGCATGGAGGGGCAGCGGCACCGTCTCCATCCCGCCATCCATCGTCCGCAGTTCCACGGAAGGTCCGCGCCGCTTCGCCACGATCCGGCCCTTCGGACCGCCGAAACGCAGCGTCTCCACCTTCATGTCCGGATCGGTCTTGAAGGCCGTCGGGAGAAGCGGATCGGGATGCGGGACCACCGGGATCAGCCCGCACTCGATCGCGAAGCTGAAGTCGTCGTGCTCAATTTCCCAAGACACGCGGCGCGTCTCCTTCTTCATCCGCGCCCCCGCCCACATCAGGCTCGGCATCCCGCCTTCCTGCGCGATCGCTTCCGCAAGCCGTCCCTCCGCCATCCGCTGCATCATCGCCAGCGCCCGGTAGAAATTCGATTTGCCCACACCATTCTCGCCGGTCACGACCGTCACCCGCCCGGGCTTCAGGCGGAAATCCCGGAGCGAGCGGTAACCGCGGAGATGGAGGCTGCGGAGCATCAGGATCGCCTCAGATCATTTGGCATGCCCGTCTATCGACAGGGGCTCGGGCTCGTTATCCGGCTCGCGAAAAACCCACCAGCGCTTGTCCTGCGAGACATAGGCCGCTGCCATCTTGCCATCCGGTGCGAGCGCGAGCGGAGCGGAGCCACCATCACCTAACAGTTCCTCCCACTTGATCGGTAGACCTTCCTTGTAAGGATCCACATTCGGCACCCGGACCATGCCACCGCTACTGTGGGAGTAATCGAGGTGCACCAGCAGCCGCCCGCCGAGGGCCACCACCCCCTCCGCAAGTGCGCCGTCGCGATTGGAGCTTCCGGTCTCCAGATCCGCAATCGGCCACATCCGCTTTCCACGGAGGATCACGGCGTTTTCCGGAGAATCCCCGCGATCGAAGCCTCCCTTCCACACATCGCCGTAGCAGATGAAATAGAGGTTCCCTTCCACGTCGAAGGATGGAGCGACCGGCCCCGGCGCGCGGCGGTTGAAGACCTTGCCCGCCTCCGCAGCCCCCTTTGGAAGGAAATGCCACACCGGCTTGTCATCGGGCCGCTCACCCTCGGCCACGGTCAGGAAGACAATACCGCCTGATTTCGGATCGCAGGCCATGTCGCAGATCCCCTGACTGTCCGGGGCATGCCATAGCGGCTTCCATTCCTTGGATGCGGGATTCCAAGTCATCGCGCCGGACTTGCCCGCCACAGCGAGCAGGCCCTCCGTCGTGCATGCCAGCGCGGCTACGCCGGTCCGCAACTCGTCCGGCAGCTTGAGTTCGCTTTCGGGAAAATCGTCGTCGGTATCCTTGACCTTGAGCACTTCTCCCTCGCAGCGCACCAGGTACTTGCCATCGGGCAGGAAGGCGACGTCGCTGGCCGCAGCGCTTGAAATTGCAGCCGAAATCGCCACCCAGCCGAACCGCGGAGCTATCATGGCACGAGCAGTAGAACTCCCCGGCCGGGAGTCAATCCCGCTCACGCAGGGATTCGGCAAGGCGCTTCGAAATGTTTGCTTCCACCCTCCGCGGAACTCGGCGACCATCCCAATGCTATCCCGATGGAAACCTACCGTCTCCCCTTCGAGATCTCCGGCCTCTACGCCGGCTGCGCCAAGCTCGACGGGATGATCATCGTCTCGGCCGAGCATCTGCTGCTGGAATACCGGCTGACCGATACGCTCATCCGGGCGTTCAACGGTGAACTCCAAACCCGCCGCGTCGCCTGGACGGAACTCGAGCGCGCCGAACACGGCAATGGCTTCTTCTCGCCGTGGCTGGTCCTGACGGCCCGCACGATGAGCACCTTCGACAAGCTCCCCAGCAAGAATCCCGGACAGCTTCGCCTGAGCATCCCTTGGAAGCAACGCCTGCGCCTGCGCACGGTGACTTCGGAGATCAATCTCCTGCTATCCTATCAGGAAGCGGATCGCTTCATCGGACGCCTGCCGGGGGCCAGCCCTTAGGCGCGATCCCGAACCAACCGCGCTTGCCGCGCCGCGCGCACCCCGCTACTCCCCGGACATGGGCCTGCGCACGCGCGATTTCCACTACGAGCTGCCGGAAGAGCTGATCGCTTCCCGGCCCTTGGAGGAGCGCGCCGCCTCCCGCATGATGGTCGTCCACCGTGACACCGGCCGGATCGAACACAAAATGTTCCGGGATTTTCCCGCCTACCTGCGGCCCGAGGACCTGCTCGTCCTCAATGACACCCGCGTCATCCCCGCCCGCGTCTTCTCGGACGATGGCAAGATCGAGCTGCTCTGCCTCGACCGCCTCTCCCCCTCGAATGGCGCGCCCTGGTCCGCCCCGGCAGGAAGATGCGCATCGGCCACACCGTCATCGTCGGCGGCATCACCGGCACCGTCGCCGAAGTCTTCGGGAACGGCGACCGCCTGATCGCTTGGGCCGCCCCCGTCGATCTCGAACGCCATGGCCACCTCGCCCTCCCGCACTACATGAAGCGCGAGGACGAACTCGCCGACCGCGAGCGCTACCAGACCGTCTTCGCCCGCCAGGAAGGAGCCATCGCCGCGCCCACCGCCGGCCTGCACTTCACCCCGGAAATGCTCGCCGGAATTCCCCATGATTTCCTGACCCTGCACGTCGGCGTCGGCACCTTCCGCCCCGTCCAGGTCGATACCCCGGAGGAGCACGTCATGCACTCCGAGCGCTTCGTCCTCGGCCAGGCCACCGCCCGCCGCATCAACACCGCCAGCCGGGTCATCGCCGTCGGCACCACCGTCACCCGCGTGCTGGAGCACCTCGCCAAGCAGCCGTCGGCAGGCGGCAAACGTCTGGAGGAGGAAGCCCAAAGTGGCGCGACCGATATCTTCATCTACCCGCCCTACGACTTCCGCGTCATCGGCGGCCTGCTCACGAATTTCCACCTGCCGGAGAGCACCCTGATCATGCTCGTCAGCGCCTTCGCCGGGAAGGAACTCGTCATGGAAGCCTACCGCGAGGCCGTGCGGGAAAGATACCGCTTCTACAGCTACGGGGACTGCATGCTGGTGGTGTGAGCCACCCCGCAATCAAACCACTTGCCACATCCGCCGCCGGATTGTTTGCTCCGCGTGCTGCCAGGGGCCGTGGAGGTTCGGCAGGCGAACCCCGCCAGGCCTTGATCGGAGCAACGGCAGTTTGTCCGTGCTTGCCGCGGTTCCCTGGCAGTCTCTTTCCCGCCCGTCTTGAGGGCTACTTCGCCCCTACCGCGACGCCCAGCGGCGCAGGCGCCAAATCCCCCGCCACCGCCTCCTGCGGCAGCTCGATCGGCACAGCGCCCGGCCTCAAGCCATCGCCCTCCCGCATCGCGAAATCCAAGCGCGCGGCGTGATGCCCGTTCGCCGTGCCCACCGTCCCGATCGCCTTCCCCCGCGGCACCAGATCTCCCGCCGCCACATCCATTCGCTGGAGACCGGCATACTCCGATTGCAGCATGCGCCCGTCCACCGTCCGGTGCGCCAGGACCACCGTCTTCCCCTGCTCCGGGGAGACCTCCCCGGCGAAAACCGCCAGCCCGTCCGCCACCGCGAACACCGGATCGCCCAGATCGCTGTTCGCCCCGCCGATCCCGTTCAGATTGCCCTCCGCATCGCGGAAAGTCAGCGCGCCCTGCTCCGACCCCAGCGGAGCCTCGAAGCGCCGGGCCTCCGGCACCTGCGCCAGCTGCCAAGCCGGGAACCCATGCGCCCGCAACTTCGCATCCGCCGGCAAGAACAAGGGCGCATCCGCATCCTGGAAACCGGTCAGCGCCTCCACCGGCAGCTCCACTGGCGGCCGGTCCAGCCACAGCGCCAGGCCGATCATCCCCGCCGCAGCGAGACAGGTAGCAAGAGGAGGAGAAGGAATTCGCATGGCAGCGCTCCTTCTAACCGATCAATGCCGCCCGACCTTTCGGCGATAAGTAGCGCCACGTCCCCTCAATCGAAATCCAAATAAATCTCCGACCGTCGATTCGCCCGCCGCCCGTCCGGATTATCCCCACCGCTCTCCGTGAAATTCGGCCGCCGCGGTTCCGATTGGCCGCTGGCCACCGTGATGATCTGGTCCTCCCGCACCCCGGTCTTCACCAGGAAATCCTTCACGATCCCCGCGCGCCGGGCGGACAGCTTCCGGTTGTATTCCTCCGTCCCCAGCGCGTCGGTATGGCCCGAGATCGTCAGCTGCTTGCCCACATCCGTCTTCAGGATCTGCGCCACGATCTCAAGCTGCCGCTCCGTCCGCGGTGCCAGGATGTCCTCGTTGAAGCCGAAGTAGAGCACCAGCGTGTCGCCGCCCTTCGGGTTCTTCAGCAGCGGGGAGTAGTAGACATCCCCGCCGGCCACGCGCGAGGCGTAGTCGGCCAGCAATTGATCCAGGTTGATGTCGGAAACCCGCCAATGCCCCGCGGCCTGCGGCTGCGTCAGCGCCAAGGAAAACTCCGCCGCATCCGCCCCTTCCGCCGTCACCACCCGGGCCAGGTAGCCCGCTGTGTCCGGCTTCTGGAACATCGCCCGCAGCGGCTTCTCCGGACGCAGCCGGTAGTTCCCTTCCTCGAAGAGGATGCACAGCCCCGCGATCTTCGCGTCGGACACCGTCGAGGTATCCACGAACTCCTTCGCCAGCTCGAATTGCTGGTGCAGTGTCGCCTGCAGGAAGGCATCCGCGATCCCCAGCGAGTCGATCAGCACCGCCTTCGGCACCGGCTGGCCTTCACCCGGCGGCAGCGTCATCGATTGCACCGACCATTTGTCGGCACTCCGCTTCAGGTCGAAGAAAATCCGGTCACGGCCCGACTCCGCGCCGTCCAGCCACAACGCCCAGCGGCCCCGGCTGCCGAGTTCCAGCTCGCCCACTTCCTGCACCGCATCCGGATGCCGCAGCTTCACCTTCCGATCGGCCGCCATCGCGGCCAGCCGCTTGCGCGTCGCCTCATCCAGCGCGTCCTTGCCGATCAGCTTGCCCAGCGCATTGAAATCGCCGGCCTCCAGCGCCGCGCCGATCTTTGCCACCAGTTCGGCGGGATTCGCCGTCGCCATGCCCACCCCGGCATTCGCCAGCGCCGCTTCCGGATCCTGCGGCCCGTCGGCCACGGATTCCTTCTGCGTCGCCGGCATCGGCGGCTGCGCGGGCGCAGGACCTGCACTCGGCGGGGCACCCGTCTCGCCGGCCGGCACCGGCGCGAATTCCTGCGGTGCCGGGCGCTTCATGTAGAGAAAGGTCACCCCGCCCGCGAGCACGAGGGCACCGATCACGAAGGCGAGGGGAAAGCTGGACTCGTCGCGCATGGCAGATTGGCAGGCAGGAAGGAAGGAACTCGCGCATCAGTCCCGCAGGCAGACAGGAAGACACGACAGAACACGGATGCCCTTTCAACGTCCGGGCGGCAACCGCTTTATCCCGAAAGCGAACCCCCACCGCGGATTTGTTTTCATGCCGCCCTCACAGCGGAACGACCTGATCGTCCCGCTACGAAGGCATCCACCCCGCATCTGCCTTTTCACTGATCACCGCTCACTGATCACTCGGCACTTTTCCCTCACTCTTCTTCCTTCCGCGGCACCGCCGGCAGATCCGCTCGCCCATACTTTCCCTCGCGCATGTAGCGGATACTCGTCGGCTGCACGCCTGCGGAAGCGGACAAGTGCAGGTAGAATTCATACGAATTCCGGATGTCGATCCGGTTCACCGCCGTGATCAGGTCGCCCGCTTGCAGTTGTCCGGCAGCCAGGCCTCCGGGCTGGACTCCGGCCACCACCACCCCGGAAAGCCCGGCCTTGCGGTCCTGAGGGCTCAGGTCGTTGACAATCACCCCGATCGCCTGAAGCACCTCGGCGGGCTCCCGCATCTTGCTCGGGGTCGTCGTGGTCCCGGTTTCCGGCAGGCTCTCGGTGATGGTTGCCTCCAGCGGCACCGCCTTGCCGTCGCGGTCCACGATCAGGGGCACCTTCCGCCCGATCCGGGTCCGCTGCACCAACGTCACCAGTTGGTTGATGGTGCGGATCGACTCGCCATCGTAGCTCTGCACCACATCGTCCGGCTTCAGGCCGGCAGCCTCCGCCGGACCGCCCGGGGCGACCGAGATCACCTGCACGCCCGCGCGGGTCTCGACCATCTTCAGGCCCAGATATCCGCGGATCGGCCGGCCCCGCTCCAGGATCGCGAAGAGCGCGTCCTTCACATCGTTCGACGGGATCGAAAAGCCCACCCCTTGGAAGCCCGGATTCGCCTTGTCCGGCGTGTAGATCGACGAGTTGATCCCGATGATCTCGCCTTGGATGTTGATCAGCGGGCCGCCGGAGTTGCCCGGGTTGATCGCCGCGTCCGTCTGGAAAAGATCGCGCTGGGTGTCGGACAGCGTCCGCTCCACCGCCGAGATGATCCCCTTGGTGACCGTCTCGCCGAGCCCGAAGGGATTGCCTATCGCGAAAACCGATTGCGCCAGACCCACCTGCGTGGAATCGCCGAATTTCAGAGGCCGGAACTTCTCGCCCGGCGCATCGATCTTCAGCACCGCCACATCGAGCAGCGGGTCCTGTCCGATCAGGGTGGCCCCGTAGGCCTTCCCGTCGTTGAGCGTGATCTGGATCTGCCGCTGCCCTTCGATCACGTGCCGGTTCGTCAGCACGTGGCCTTCCTCGCTCACGATCACCCCCGAGCCCTGGCCCTGCGTCGGCACCCGCCGCACCCCGCGCTCGCGGCCGAAGCCGTCCAGCAGGCGCTCGCTGCGGATCCCCGCCGTATCGATGCTGACCACGGATGGCACCACCGCTTTCAGAAGCTTCGTCTGCTGCGTGTCCAGCAGCGCCAGCAGCTCGACCTCGCCCAGTGGCATGGCCGGCCGGTCAGGCATCGTCGCATGCTCCGGCCGGTGCTCCTGCCCGGAGCCGCCGCGCGGGTCGAAGAGCCGGGTAATCCCGTCGCTCCCGTTGCGGATCAGATAGACGGCACTGAACGCGACCGCGAAAACGGCCGCCAGTGCCAACAGGCGTTGAATGCCTTGTTGCATGGGTTGGGATGAAAGGGGGTGACTGCGGGTGAAACAGGGCGCGGGTAATCCCTTATGGCAAGGAAATCCTCCCCATGGCGGAATTGCCGGTGAAAATCTTTTATCGGACGGACGTGACCTTCGGGACCGTGAATTCGGCTTGATCCCCCGCCGTCTGGGTCAGGGTGGTGAGCACGGTGACATATTCGCGCCAAGTCTCCTTGTGCGTGGCGATCTGCTTCGAGAGGTGCGAGTAACCGTCGTAGTCGTCGCTCTTGTCCATCAGCCGGGCCAGCGTCCGCACGCTGTCCGCCACCGCCACCGCCGACTTGTGCAGGTCACGGTCGCGGATGTCGATGATGCTGCCCATCGTGTCGAGTTTGGCGCGGCACAGTTCGTGGATCTCGGTGAGGCGCTTCGGGATCAGCTTGTCCGTCGTGACGCTCTCGAGCTCGCCGATCGGCAGCAGCGCATCACGGATCTCCCGCGCCAGCAGCGGCCGCGCCAGGAAGCGCGGGCGGGTGGTGGAACCCTGCAGCGCCAGCAGGCGTGCGGAAGCGTGCTGGGGCATCACCGCGACGAGTTCCCGCAGCCGCGCCTGGGTCGCCGGGTGCGCCACGAAGGAGCCGACCGGCTTGGCTGCGCCGACCTTGTGGATCTCCGCGAAGCGCGCGAAGGCATCCGCCGTCTCCGGCTTTACGGTCGCGGATCCCAGGTCGCAGAGCTCGTCCACCGTCTCCGCCAGCAGCACCTCGTAGCGCATGAAAAAAGCCGCTTGGTCGAGCACCAGCAAGCCGGTCAGGTGGTCCGCCGCCGAGGCCGGCAGGATCAGTCGGCCGCTGGTATTTCCCTCCGCCAGCGCGCGCAGCGTCTGCCACAGGTGCGGCGGCATCTCCAGCTTGCCACCCTTGCCCACCACCGCCAGCGCGCTGGCGGTCGGCGGCTTGCCGCTCAGAGCCCCGTCTCCCAGCAGCGCCGCGGTGCCGGAAAGCGAACCACCGTTCAGCGGCTCGATGAAAGTCTTGGTCTTGTCGAAGGACACCACTGCGGTGATCGGTCCGTTGCTGCCGTGGCGGCGGGTCAGGAAAGCCTCCACCTCCTTCGCGGAGTCCGCATTCGCGTCCGCGGCCGGCTTCGAGGAGAAGCCCAGCGTCAGACCCTCGCCCTCCTCTGCCGGCGTCGCGCTCAGGTGCACCTGCACCACTTCCAGCACGATCTTCTCCGCCAGCTTGTCAGTGACCCAGACCGGCATCGTCGCGTTCACCTCCGGCAGCGCGATTGTCGCGACCGCCGGCTTCGGCTTGCCCTTGCCGTCCGGATCGGCCGGGTCGTCGTGGGAAGGCTCGGGCTTCTTCCCGAAGGCCTCCTCCGGCGCGATCCAATCCTTCCACGCGCCCTGCTCGCCGGCTGCCAGACGGTCCATCGAACCCGGATGCTCCGGATCCGCCACCGCCAGAAGATCGCCCAGACAAGCCGCCAGCGCCTGCCCGTCCGGACCCGCCTCGGGCAGCTCCAGCCAGCCCAGCACCTGCCGCGCCCGGCTCAGCGTGCGCTCCAGCTCCTTGCCCGCCACCCGCTCCGGGCGCCCGCCCGCCTGAATCGTCTCGATGAGTTCACGCGCCTGCCGGTTCGCCGGATCCAGCGCCAGGGCCAGCGCCGCGATCTGCGCCACCGCCCGCGACCCCGCCGCACCCGGCGGCAACTTCGCCCCGCTCATCGCCAGCACCTGCCGCGACAGCGTCCCCATCGTATCCACATCCACCGGCAGCCGGTCCCGGCGGAAAGGCACGGGGCCCTCGGCCGGCGGCACGAAGTCCGCCCGCACCACCGCCACCAATGCCATCAGCGCGAATGCCGCCTGCCATCTCATCCGCTTCATCGTAGCAATTTATACGCCCACCTGCGAGCCGGAATTACTGCAACGCCAATATCCAAGGAATACGACGGAGCCGGCCAGTAACGAACCGCCCCCATCCAATCTCCTCCCCCGCCGCAAGCCACTTCGATTGATGATTGAAAGATTGGTGATTGATGATTTCCCCTTCTCCCATGCCTTTCGAATCCAGCACCCGGGAAGAAGTCATGTTCTTCGACACCGACATCGGCGGCGTGGTCCACAACCTCGCCTACCTGCGGATGATCGAGACTTGCCGCACCCGCCTGGCCGCCAAGATGGGCATGGACCTCAAGTCGATGGCCCACACCAAGCTCTTCCCCGTCGTCGTCCGCACCGAGATCGACTACCGCCGCCCCGCCACCCTCGGCGATGTCCTCCTCCTCCACGGCCACCTCGCCGAAATGCAGCGTGCCCGCTTCTGGTGTGCCTTCGAAGTCCGCCGGGAAAGCGACGACGCCCTCCTCATCACCTGCCGCCAGGCCCTCGCCCTCGTCCAGATGCCCGAAGGCAAACCCGTCCGCCTCCCCAAGGAGTGGCAGGACTTGCCCGACCAGTAGTGCGCCTCGGCCCGGGCAGGGTCCCCAACCGCCCGCCATCAAGGGTAAGTAGTCCCGCCTTCAGGCCAATGCCGTTAAGGACTCGCCGGGTTGATCGTGATGCTCTTGAGCAGCGGCAACGAGCTCGGCTGTTTCATCTTCGGCCAGTCCTTGACCGGTTGCCGCAGCGCCCTCTGGCAGCTCCGCGGCTTGCGCCACGGTATCAGCGCCACTTCCGCCAGTTGCTTGAGCGCGCGTGCCACCCAGATCGCCCGCTTCGGCAATTCCATCAGGTCGTTGCCGAGTTCCAGCAGCTTGCACATCGCCGCGGTGTAGTCGCGCACCACCGCGAAGCTGATCCGCGGGACCTCCACGCCCGCCGCTTCCGCCACCGCCGCGCGTTGCAGCGCCAGCACCGCCGCGGCCATCAGCAGCGCGAGCACTTCCTGCGCCGCGGTTTCAGGGGTCTGCGCGTCGAGCAGGTCGCCGCGCCCGTGGAGCTTCACCTTGAGTTCGCGGAAAAACAATTCGTGCTGCCAGCGCGCGGCATAGAGCTCCACCAGTTCCGCGGCGGGATGGAGCGTTTCGTCCATGAGGCTGGTCCAGAGCCGGAGTTGCAGCGGCTTGCCGCCGCCCGCCACCGTCACGGTGGCGAGGATCTCGCGCAGCTCCAGGGTGCACGCGACACGGCGGGTCGCGGGATCGGTCACCTTCACCACGATGCGCCGCGAGCCGTCGGACAGGTGCTCCTTGACGGTGGCCTTGAGGTTGGACTTCACCCGCATCAGGAAGGCTCCGCCACCCTTCTCCAGGGCGGGCTTGAAATGCCACAGCAACGAGGGCGTGCCGTAGAGGCGGTCGCCGAGCAAGAGGCTCTTTTCCGGCAGCTCCCGTTCCTGGAGGATCCGCCGGGCCAGCGTGGCTTCGCCTTCGCCCTGCCAGCCGGGTGCGGCAGCCAGGGGCTGGTACATGCCGAGTTCGACAAGCACCACCGCCAGCATGCGGGCGAAGGCCGGCTGGCCGTTGCCCTTGCCGCAGGGCACCTTGACGGCACGCTCCGCGATGGCAGGGGTGTTGCGCAGGTTGAAGGTGGTGCCGTCGATGGCCAGCAGCCGCAGGCCGCGGTGGAAGGCCCCGGGATGCAAGGCCGGATCGGCCAGGGGACGCAGCGCCAGGTGCAGCGCCTCGTGGAGCAATTCCCAGCCGATGGCTTTGCCGCGCTGGCTCAGCGCGCTGCCGGAGATGCGGATGCCGGTGATTTCTTTCACGTGCGTGGAGAAGCTGCCTGCCGGTGCAAGCTGGTGATAGGTCCGGGTCATCAGCCATTGCCAGGGGCTGAGCTTGGGATCCGGGCCGCCGCGAGGCCCGCGGCGCTCGAAGAGGCTGTCGCAGGCAGGCGGGTCGAGCAAGGCGGCAAAGGCGCGGGGAAAGCTGCCGTGGAAGGGAAAACGGGGATGCGGTGCGTCGTGCATCCGCCCAATCAAAACAAACGTTTCCGTAGTACGAGCCGTAATTTCGCGCGGTGATCTAACAGGTCCTTAACGGCATTGGCCTGAAGGCGGACGAAGCCACCCACCAAGCCCGCAACCTGGGACTGCTGAGGCTTGCCACAGCCTTCGGCAGGCGGCTCGTTGCCGTGAAGCACGAGAGCAACCCCTCTAACCTTGGCGGCATTTCCGCTTGCCTCCCTCCTCGCCACCACATTTTATCTCATATTATGTGGAAACCCCTCCTTGTCTCTGCCGCAGCCGTCGCGTTCTGCTCCTGCACCCACACTACCTCCCTTACGGCCTCGAGCCCTCGTGAGGAAATACTCTTCTTCCGGATGGCCTTCGTGCCCGAGGGCACCATCGCCTCTCAAGAGCAAATGGTGACGATCGACAAGGCCCTCGCGGAAGGCCGGACCCCGGAAGAACAGGGCCGGAAATATTTCCCCGAGCTCAAGGGGAAGGACGCCGCCACCGTTAAGATCGACGGCATGTACACCCGCACGCTGCTCCGGGACGGATCGAGCGTCGCCTGCTTCTGCCCGCGCGCCACCGTCCGCGCCAAGGCTTCCTCCATCCGCATGAAGGAGGCGCTCAACCGGTTGAACGAGGACCTCTGCCAGCGGGCAAAAAAACAGGGCAAAGCCATCACGTCCGACGAGATCGGGTTCATTACGGGTCCGGCACCCGAACAAGCACAACTCCAAGTCCAAGTTCCCCTCGAGTGAGCGGACAACGGCACAGGACCTTGGACTGCTGAGGCTTGCCACAGCCTTCGGCAGGCAGCTCGCCACCGTGAGGCACCGATAGATCCCGCTTCCAGCTTGTGGCACGAAGCGACCGTCAGGATGTAGCGCGGCTCTCCAGAGCCGCGAACGTGAGCGTCCTCGCACACCGAAGACCCTCCAACTCACCCTACCTTCCCCCCACCATCCCCAGAAGGCCCAATCACCCCAATCTTCCCCTCGCCCCCGCCAAAACCTCCTCAATCCTCCCGCGCTCCGGCGCTGCCCCCCGGGCCTGATCCGGCTTCCCACCACCCTTGCCCCCGGCAATCGCCGCGAGGTCCCGCAAAATGTCCCCGGCCTTATGCCCGGCAGCCTGGGCGGCATCCCCGCAATACGCCCCGAGGTGCAGCTTCTCGCCATCGTCCACGATCACGAAACCCGCGCCCGTGAAGCCCTGCTTCTTCATCCCGTTCAGCAGCTCCTGCAGCAGGGAAGCATCCGCCTCGAAACTGGCCACGATCGGTCCGCCCGCCGCGATCAACTCCGTCAACGCCGCATCCGCCTGCTTCGCCGCCGCTCCGGCCTGCAATTTCTTAAAGCGCTTCTCCGACTCGATCGCCGCTTCCTTGGTCGATTCCAGTGCCACCCGCGCCGCCTTGAAAGCGTCGTTGATCGCCCGCACATCTCCCGCCGCGTAGTAAGACTCCACATCGGGCAGAGGCGCATCCGCCCCCGGCACACCGGCCTCGCCGATCGCCGCCAGCTTCTCGTTCGCCGTGTGCAGCTTCGCCTCCGCCGCCCGGGTCTCCGCCTCGATCTGCTCCGCCGACTCCTTCAGGAAGGCCAGCGTGCTCGCGCCGCAGACCGCCTCGATCCGGCGCACGCCGGACGCGATCGCACCCTCACTCTTGATCTTGAAAAGCCCGATCTCGGCCGTGTTGCGCACGTGCGTGCCGCCACACAGCTCCATCGAGTAGCCGGTCAGGTCGCCGCGACCGCCACCGATCTGCACCACCCGCACCAGCTCGCCATACTTGTCGCCGAAGAACTGCATGATGTCCGGCCGCCCCTTGATCGAAGCGTGCGGCACTTCCTTCCAGGACACCGCATCGTTCTCGGTGATGCAGGCGTTCACCTTCTCCTCCATCTCCGCGATCTGCTCCGCCGTCACCGCCCCGCTGTTGAAGTCGAAGCGCAGGCGGTTCTCGTCCACCGACGAACCCTGCTGCGCCGCATCCTTCGAGACGACTTCGTGAAGCGCCCAATGCAAAAGGTGCGTCGCTGTGTGGTGCGCCTCCACCGGACGCCGGCGTGTCGTGTCCAGCTTCAGCGTCACCTTGTCCCCCGGAGTAATAGAATAAGGCAGATGCTCGATTTCGGACGCCGGAATCACATGCGCCCGTGCCTTGCCGATCTGCTGGACGTTGGTAACAGGAAACTCTTCGCCATCGAATACTAGACTTCCCGTATCTCCCGTTTGGCCGCCCATTTCGGCGTAGAAAGGAGTGGCGTCGGTAATGATGAAAATGGAGTTCTCCCGCGGATGGACTTCAAGAACGGTAGCGTCAGCCGCATCGGAATCGAAGCCAACAAACTCGGTGAGGACCTCGCTGGAGATGTCGAGCGCGCGGACGATTGTTGTTTTCTGAGCTGCGCGAGAACGGTCCTGCTGCTCCCTCTTGCTCGTCTCGTATTCTTCCTTATCGAGCGCAAGTCCCCGCTCGACGCAAAGCAACTCCGTCAAATCGACAGGGAAGCCGTAGGTATCCTCCAGCTCAAATGCAATCCAGCCCGGAAATGTGCCGAACAGGGTTTTAGCTGTCGCATTCGTTTTGTCCGGGGCCGTTGGAGCAACCGCGTCCTCGAAGCGTTTCAGGCCCCGATCTAGTGTAGCATTAAAGCTCGCCTCCTCCTGCTCCAGCGTCTTCCGCACCGTATCCTCGCGATTCTTCAGCTCCGGGAACACCCCGCCCATCTCCGCCACCAGCGTTTCCACCAGCGCGCCGAAGAACGGCTTGTCCCCCGAGAACCCGAGCTGCCTTCCGTATTTCACCGCACGCCGCAGAATCCGCCGCAGGACGTAGTTCCGGCCGTTGTTTCCCGGCATGATCCCGTCCGCGATCGAGAACGACAGCGTGCGCAAGTGGTCCGCGATCACCCGGAAGGCGATCGCCGTCTTCATCTCCTCCGAGAAGCACGTGCGGTCCGCGCCGAGTTCCGGATAGATGTTCACGTAGGTCTGCCCGCTCAGCTCTTCCAGCTTGCGGAAGATCGGCTGGAACACATCCGTCGCGTAATTACTAGGCTTCTGCGAGAAGTCGGTAAACCCCTTCGTCCCCTGGATGATCGAGCACGCCCGCTCGAAGCCCATGCCGGTGTCGACGTGCTTCGAAGGTAGCTCGCGGAAGGTCCCGTCCGCCTCCGCGTTGTATTGGATGAAGACCAGGTTCCAGATCTCGATGCAGAGATCCGAATCGTTGTTCACCAGATTGCGGCCCGTTTTCGGGTTTCCTTCCGGCGTCAGGTCCACGTGCAGCTCCGAGCATGGACCGCAAGGGCCGGTATCGCCCATCTGCCAGAAGTTGTCCTTGCGGTTGCCGTTCACGATCTGGTCCTTCGGATCGCAACCCTTCGAGAGGAAGAGCCCGGCCCAAATGTCGTAAGCTTCCTGGTCGAACTCGCCGGGATCACCCGGCTTGGGATTGTAGACCGACGCGTAGAGGCGGTGCGCCGGCAATCCCCAGCGCTCCACCACCAGCTCCCAAGCCCAGGTGATCGCTTCCTTCTTGAAGTAATTGCCGAAGGACCAGTTCCCCAGCATCTCGAAGAAGGTGTGGTGGTAGGTATCGTAGCCGACGTCCTCCAGGTCGTTGTGCTTGCCGCCCGCGCGGATGCACTTCTGCGTGTCCGCCGCCCGCGGGGGATCGTAGGGCGCCTTCTCCACCCCCAGGAAATAGGGCACGAAGGGATTCATCCCCGCATTCGTGAACAGCAGCCCCGGCGACTGCGGCAGCAGCGAGGCGGACGGCACGATGGTGTGCTGCTTCTCACGGAAGAAATCGAGGAAGCTCTGGCGGATCTCGGCTGCAGTCATGGGTCGTTGAGGCGGAAAGGGCGGGGAAGGTGGTGGATTCCCGGGGTGGAGTAAAGCGTTCCGGTAATGGGGAAATCACTAATCACTAATCCTCTAATCATCAATCAGACTGTAGTGAAGAGAAGGTCGCAAGCGTGCCTCGGCCGAGCGGGCAATTGCCGCCCGCTAACCGCCTGCGCCCCATTCTTCCAAACACTTCGATTGATGATTGGAAGATTGATGATTAGTGATTTCCCCCAACCATGATCATTCTCGTCCGGAACATCGACCGCAGCATCACGGAAGCCGAGATGCGCAAGGTCATCGAAAAGCACGGCAAGGTCCGCTCCTTTGACCTCGTGATGGACAAGGCCACCGGGCTCTCGAAGGGCTTCGGCTTCGCCGACATGCCCGGCCACATCGAGGCCTTGAATGCCGTGAAGGAGCTGGATGGCTTCCAGGTCGGCACCGAGAAGCTCCGCGTCAAGAAAGCCCCTTCGTCCTCCCTGCTCAAGGCCCCCCCGCCCTCCCGCCCCGCTCCTCAAAAGCGACCTCGCCCGCCCGGGAAGGGGAGGCGCTAGTCCCCGCAGGGCTCAAAAAGGTGGTCCGCACAACCGAGGGCGCAGCCGGAGATAGCCCCACACTTCATTTCCCAACGCTTGGGGCAGATCCGCGAGTATGACAAAAAGCGACCCGCTGGCTCGCCGCCGACAGCGCTCCTTGGGGTATAGGCATGCCCCCCAGTGCTGCGTGCTCCGCAGCCGCGTGGCGGCGGCAAGTGACTTGCGAGCATTCCCGCCGATAGACACGGACATTTTTCGCCTCAAGAGCCCGAAACATGAAACCCTCCTACCGCCGCCCCAAAGGTTTCACTCGGCTGGAGTGGCTTGTAGTGATCCTGATTCTCGCCGCACTTGCGGCCCTTTGCGCTCCCACGATTCTGAAGCAAAAGAAGGCCGCGGACCGCACGAAAGCCCTCAGCAACATCAAGCAAATGGGCATGATGTTGTTCGAGTTCGACAATGAATACGGGAAGTTCCCCGACGATGAAACGGCAGAGGAGGTGAAGCGCAGGACCAAGACCGATTTCAAGCTCACCGGCCAATTCTCAAACGACTACTTCCGCCAGATGCTGGCGGGTGCTGGCGGCAAGTCCGAAAAGCCGTTCTGGTGTAAGACCGCCCAATCGCCAAAAAATGCGGACGACAACTTCTCCACGCCGGCGAAGGCCTTGGAACCCGGTGAAGTCGGCTACAGCTACATCATGGTCAGCCGTACTACGGGCCAGCGTTCCAAGGACGAGCCCAGCCGCCCGGTGATCATGACGCCGTCCTACAATTTCCAGCCGGACTGGACCTTCGATCCCGAGCCATATGGAGGAAAGGCGGTGATCCTTCGGCTCGACAACAGCGCCACGCCAATGCTGATCCGCGAGGACAGCTGGAGGGTCTCGACCCACAGCGGAAAGACCCTCGGTGACACGGGAGACAACACCCCATGGGGCAAGGACATCACCCCATATCTCCGCGCTCCGCAGCCGCGGGGCGGGAAATAAGACGGGGCAAAGGCCCATCAAGCGAGCGGAACCTCATCGAAAAAGGCTCAATATGAATAACGCTCTCCACCGTCTCAATGGCTTCGCCTTTAAAAAGCTGCTTGTGATGATCCTACTCATCGCGGCTGTCGCAGTCGCTGTTCCCATGGTCGTGAAGCAGAAGAAGGCCTCCGACCGCACGAAAGCGCTCAGCAACCTGAAGCAGATCGGCGCGATGTTGTTCGAGTTCGACAACAAGTATGGCAACTTCCCCGACGACGAAACGGCTGTGGACGTGAAAAAAGCGACGGGGACCGATTTGGTCCTCAGCGGCACTTTTTCGAACGACTATTTCCGCCAGCTCTTGGTGAGCAGCGCTGGCGTGCGGGAGGAATACTTCTGGTGCAGGACCGCCCAGTCTCCGACGAAGCCCGACGAAGACTTCTCCACTCCCGAGAAGGCGCTAGCGGCCGGCGAAGTTGGCTACAGCTACATCATGGCGAGCCAGACCCAGGGTCAGAGCTCGAGCGGCGAGCCGAGCCGCCCGGTGATCGTGACTCCTTCCTACAATTTCGAGCCCGACTGGACCTTCGATCCCGAGCCCTATCAGGGGATGGCGATAGTCCTGCGCCTGGACAACAGCGCAACGCCCATGCAGATCCGCGAGCATGACAAAAAGCTACCCGCCGGCCCGCCCATCAAGACACTCGGCGAATCCGCCGACAGCGCCCCTTGGACTACAGGCATGAGCCAGGTGCTGCGCGCTCCGCAGCCGCGCGCTGGCAGGTGACGGGAAAAGCGGCGTTGGCCCGCGGGCGGCGGCGGAAGGCGCGACCCTTCCACCGCCGCGAAACGAGCGAGGCGCCCGTGCGTATCTTTGCGTAGTTGCGATCCCCTTAATCATTGATCCCGCGGGACTTCTTTCTCCTTGCGCCGCTGCCCTCGCGACCTATTTTGGACTGATCCTCCATCACCTCCGGGTGGCGGGGGATTCATACCAAACCGGGGTCCTTAGCGGCCCCATTCATAAAACAGTAAGAGAAAACCAAAACATGAAAGCCAACTATCGTCGCGCCGGCGGTTTCACCTTGGTGGAGCTGCTCGTCGTGATCGTGATCATCGCGGCCCTCGCGGGCCTCTCCGCTCCCGTCATCCTGAAGCAGCGCAAGGCTGCGGACCGCACGGAAGCACTCAATAACATCAAGCAAGTCGGCATGATGCTGTTCGAATTCGACAACGAATACGGCAACTTCCCCGACAATGAGACCGCACAAGATGTGAAGGATGCAACCGGCACCGAACTGACCTTCGGTGGTAACTTCTCGAACGACTACTTCCGCCAGATGCTCGCTGGCGGCGGCGGCAAGTCCGAGAAGCCATTCTGGTGCAAGACCCTGCAATCGCCCAAGAAGGCTGACGACAATTTCAGCGTCCCAGCCAAGGCATTGGAAGCCGGTGAAGTCGGATTCAGCTACATCATGGCGAGCCAGACCCAGGGTCAGAGCTCGAGCGGCGAGCCAAGCCGCCCGGTGATCGTGACCCCGTCCTACAAGTTCCAGCCTGACTGGACCTTCGATCCGGAGCCATACGCCGGTAAGGCCGTCGTCCTGCGTCTCGACAACAGCGCCACGCCGATGCAGATCCGCGAGGACAACAAGAAGGTCTCCACCAACAGTGGCAAGACCCTCGGCGACGTGGGTGACCAGACCCCTTGGGGTGTGGACCTGAACCCGGTCATGCGCGCTCCGCAACCACGCGGCGGTGGCAACTGAGCCGGGCTTGAGCTGATCAACGATCATTCAAAGCCGGGGAGCCTTTACGGGCTCCCCGGTTTTTTTGTGCGCACAAGGAGGGGGTGCGTCTCGCGCCCCAATGCCTTTGGCAGATAAAAAAGGGGCGCGAGACGCATCCCCTCCTTGTCTACGAACAATAGGACCTCATCCTCCGGCCGTGAAATTCTTCGATCCGTTCGGGGATATCCGCGTAACCGGCGATCGGTTCCCTCACTGGCAACAGAGTGGTGCCACCTACTTTATCACATTCCGCCTCGCGGATTCCCTTCCGACGGAAAAACTGAAAGCTCTCAAACAGGAGCGGGATCAATGGTGCGATGAACATCCAAAGCCGTGGAACCATCTTACCGAGATGGAATACCACCGGCTCTTCTCGGCTAAAATCGACCGATGGCTGGATCAAGGATACGGCTCTTGCCTGCTCGCCGATCCATCCAACGCACGGATCGTAATGGACGCCCTCCAGCACTTTGAAGGGATGCGGTCCGTCCTCCTCATGCCCAATCACGTGCACACACTGGTGACCCTGCACCATGATCAAGCAGTGGATCGGCTGATCCACTCGTGGAAATCGTTTACCGCTCACAAATTGGGCAAGCCACCAATTTGGCAAAGAGACTATTTCGACCGCTTGATCCGGGATGCGGACCACTTCGTAAATGTGCGAAGATACATAAGGAACAATCCCGGCAAGGCGAAGCCTCAAGAGGGAGCTTTTCTTCTTCACGAGGCTCCTGCCACGTGGATGTGAGCACAGAAAAACGGGGGGCGCGAGACGCGCCCCCTCCTTGGGCAGGCCTGGCGCGAGACTGAGTGGGTCAGATGGTGCTCCGCGACCGGATGAGGATCGCCGGCACCGAGGGAGACCTGCCCGCGGCGGTGGAGTAAGAAAAAGCCCGCCGCGACGGTCGTCGGGCGGGCTTGGAAGATTCGAGCGACTGCTTGACCTCAGTTCCGGTTCCGCCGCTTGAGGCGGAGCTGGGCCATCGACTTGGCGATGATCGCCTGAAGGTGCGCGACCTCCTCGGCATCGTGGTCGTGGCTGATGCCGGCGAGCTGGTCCTCGGCGCGCTTCATGGCGGCCTCGACCTTGGCTTCGTCAATCGCGTCCTCGTCCGCGGCAAGGTCGGTGAGGACATTGACGCGGTGCTCGGTGACTTCGGCGAAGCCGGTGCCGATCGCCAGGCTGATGGTTTGGCCGTTCTTCTCGTAGCGGAGTTCGCCAGGCTGAAGGGCGGTCACCAGGGCAGCGTGGCCATCGAGGATGCCAAGCTCGCCATCGGCCCCGGGCAGGTAGACGTTGCCGACGGTGTTGGAGAAGATTTTCTTCTCCGGGGTGACGATTTCCAAATGAAGAGCCATGAAGAAGTTTCCAGTTTGGAGTTTTCAGTTTTCAGGTCCGGATCCAGGGCCTTTCCCTGAAAACTGAACACTGAACACTAACAAACTCAGTCTCTCGAGACGCTGTCGATGCCGGCCTTCATGTAGAAGTTACCTTCCGAAACGTCGTCCCACTTGCCGTCGAGGATCTCGGCGAAGCCCTTGACGGTTTCCTCGATCGAGCAGAGGGCGCCGGGGACGTTCGTGAAGATTTCGGCCACGTGGAAGGGCTGGGTCAGGAAGCGCTGGATCTTGCGGGCGCGGAACACCGTCAGCTTGTCCTCGTCGGAAAGCTCGTCCATGCCGAGAATCGCGATGATGTCCTGCAGGTCCTTGTAGCGCTGGAGCACCTGCTGGACGCCACGGGCGACGCGGTAGTGCTCCTCACCGACGACTTCCGGGGCGAGCGCCTTCGAGGTCGAGGCGAGCGGGTCCACGGCCGGGAAGAGCGCCTGCTCCGCGAGCGAGCGCTCAAGCACCACCGTCGCGTCAAGGTGAGCGAAGGTATTGGCAGGAGCAGGGTCGGTAAGGTCGTCCGCTGGGACGTACACCGCCTGGATCGAGGTGATCGAACCCTTGTTGGTCGAGGTGATGCGCTCCTGAAGACCGGCCATTTCCTCGGAAAGGGTCGGCTGGTAACCCACGGCGGACGGCGTGCGGCCCAGCAGGGCGGACACTTCGGAACCGGCCTGGGAGAAGCGGAAGATGTTATCGACGAAGAGGAGCACGTCCTGGTTTTCCTCATCGCGGAAATACTCGGCCATGGTCAGGGCGGAGAGGGCGACGCGGAGACGGGCGCCCGGAGGCTCGTTCATCTGGCCGTAGCAAAGGGCGACCTTCGAGCCGGGAGCGAGGACGGGGTTGCCCCGGTCGTCGATCTTCGGGTGACCCTTCTCGTCCTTCTCGGTCTCGATGACCTTGCCTTCGATCATTTCCCAGTAGAGGTCATTGCCCTCGCGGGTGCGCTCACCCACGCCGGCGAAGACGGAGAAACCGCCGTGCGCCTTCGCGATGTTGTTGATGAGCTCCATGATGACCACGGTCTTGCCGACGCCGGCGCCACCGAACATGCCGCCCTTGCCGCCCTTGAGCAGCGGGCAGATCAGGTCGATCACCTTGATGCCGGTCGGAAGGATTTCCGTGGCGGCGGACTGGTCCACCAGGGAAGGCGCGGCGCGGTGGATCGGCCAGCGGAAGTTCGCGTCTTCGAGCGGGACGTTTTCGTCCACCAGGTCGCCGGTGACATTGAAGATACGACCGAGAACCTGCTTGCCCACCGGCACGGAGATCGCCTTGCCGGTGTCATTGAGGACCATGCCGCGCTTGAGGCCGTCGGAAGCAGACATGGCAACCGCGCGGATCCAACCGTCGCCAAGGTGCTGCTGCACTTCAAGAGTCAGCTTGGTGTCGACGCCATTCAGCGTGTAGGCGACTTCGAGGGCGTTGTAGATCCCGGGCAGCGCGGTGGCTTTCGAGAAGTCGGCGTCAACGACGGCGCCGATGACCTGGACGATGGTTCCTTGGTTGCTCATGGCAGGAGTGGTCAGTGAATCGGTTAACGGTGGCGGTGCAGGTCTTAGAGGCGGACGAGGCTAGCGCGCTCTTCTAGAGTCAGGGTATCGATGCTAGCGACGGTCAAAGTGCGGGGCGCGGAGGCGGCCAAGGTGGTGGCATTCACCGTGATCGTGGCGGGCATGCGGTACATCGCGCCCGTGAGAGGATCGACGATGAGCAGGCCGATGAGGCCGCCGATCAGGATATTCCCGGCGTACCAGCCGTTCATTCCTGCGGTCACCTGCTGGGTGCCGACGAGCTTTCCGGCGCGGCGCACTTCCACGGTGTATTTGGCCGGCACGAAGTAGCCGCCACGGGCGGAGAGATTGACGATCTGCGGGGTGGTCCCGGTATGAATCGTCTCGCCGTCCTTGTTGATGACCGCGAACGACAGGCCCGAGGGATTCGACTGGATCGAAACATCGCGGCTCGGCCGGCTGACGATCGAGGCACAGCTGGAAAGCAGGATCGAGCTGGCGGCGGCGCCTGCGATGAGGATCTTGGAAAAAGTGAACATGGTCGGGACGGAAGGAAGAGCGTGGGAAAGGATCAAGGGGCGGCGGCGAAGTCGGCAGCCTTTGTGGCGATGTCACCCGCGGCGGAACGGCGGATGATCGGGAAATTGTCGGCCACACCGCGGAGACCGGATTTGCTGCTGCGCTCAACCTCAAAGGTGCCGAGCAGTTTGCCGGTCGAATTGTCGATGAACCGCGTGGTGCAGCTGAAATGAGCGCTGCCGGCACCCATGCCAACGCCGATGCGCAAGGCGCTGTTACCTTCCGCGAGATAGGTCACGTCGCCTTCGATACGCAGGGCGCGCCCGGTTTGGGGTGAGGTCGTGACCTTCGAGAACTTCCCGACGTTCTGGATCTCTTCGGAAAGGACGGAAGCGAACTCCTTGGCCAACTCCGCTCCGCGCGCGGACGGTTCTTCCACCTTGTAAGCAAACCCCTTCACGACCGCCACCTGATAGGGCGCGGTCGGTGCCAATGCCTCGACATAATCGATGTTACCGCCCCCGCAACTTGCGCACACAAGCGCAATCGCGACCGGAAACATGGAGAAGAGGAATTTCATTGTGAAGGTGGATTGGGGAACCCGGATCATTGCATGGCCCGCATGGCCGTGGTGATCTCGAGGAGCTCGGAGGTGATGGCGGCCTGGCGGAGCTTGTTGTATTCAAGCGTGAGCTCCTTGATGAACTTCTTCGCGTTGTCGGTGGCGCCCTTCATGGCGACCATCCGTGCGGAGTGCTCGGAGGCGCGGCTCTCGACCAGCATCTGGTAGACTTGGAAGTTGATGTAGAGCGGGAGCAGAGTATCGAGGACGTCCTTGCTGCTCGGCTCGAAGATGTAGTCTTTGGCGAGGGCGGCGGAGTGGTCGGTGGCCTTGACCTTCACGTCATTGCCCATGCCTTCGTAGTCCTGCTTCTCGCCGAGGGAAGCCGTTGAGATCGGCAGGAGCTGCACGATCGTCGGCTCCTGGCGCATCACGTTGATGTAGTTCGAGAAGGCGACGCTGACCTTGCTGTAACCGCCTTCGAGGAAGGCCTTGGTCAGGAACTTCGCGATCGGGCGGGCATCCGCGAAGGGCACCGGATCCTTGACCTCGAAATCCGCGACCATGTCGCGACCGGCCTTGGCGAGCTGGTTGCGCAGCTTGCGGCCGACGGTGACGAAGGCGGCATCCTTCGGGACCTCGGCGCGGATCTTCTTGCCGAGGTTGGTATTGAGCGCGCCGCAGAGGCCCTTGTCGGTCGAGATGACCAGCACCAGTTCCTTGCCGCCATCGCGGGCCTGCAGGAGGGCATGGGCTTCCTCGCCGGTGTTCTCCTTGAGATTGACCAGGACCTGGTTGAGCAGGTCCGCGTAGTCGCGGCCGGCCAGCGCCTGATCCTGCGCCTTCTTCATCTTGGCGGCAGCGACAAGCTGCATCGCCCGGGTGATCTGGGCGGTGTTCTTGACCGACTTGATGCGCCGGCGGATGTCGCGAAGATTGGCCATTTTTTAGATGATTAGGAGATTGAGGGAATTGGGATAATTGGGTGGCTGAAGTCTGGAGCGGGACGCGATCTGAAACCTAATTTCCCAATCTCCGAATTATCCTAATATCTTACTTCCAACTCGTCTTGAAATCGCTGATCGCCGTCTTCACCGCTTCGACGGCGGCGGCGTCCTTCTTGAGGTCCGGCTTTTCGTTGCGGATCTTGTCGAGCAGCTCGGTCTTGCGGGTCTCGAAGTATTCGCCCATCGCGTTCTGGAAGCGCTTCACGTCGCTCACCTTCACGTCATCGAAGTAACCGTTCTGCATCGCGAAGAGATAGACCGACTCCAGCTCCATCGAGAGCGGGGAATACTGGTTCTGCTTGAAGAGCTCCACGATGCGGGCACCGCGATCGAGCTTCTTCTTGGTGGAGGCATCGAGGTCCGAGCCGAACTGGGCGAAGGCCTGCAACTCGCGATACTGGGCGAGGTCGAGCTTGGTGGTGCCGGCGACGGACTTGATGGTCTTGGTCTGGGCGGCGGAACCCACGCGGGACACCGAGAGACCCACCGAGATGGCGGGGCGGATGCCCTGGTAGAAGAGGTCGGTTTCCAGGTAGATCTGGCCGTCCGTGATCGAGATCACGTTGGTCGGGATGTAAGCGGACACGTCACCGGCCTGGGTCTCGATGATCGGCAGCGCGGTGAGCGAACCGCCACCGGCGGCTTCGGTCAGACGGGCGGAGCGCTCGAGCAGGCGGGAGTGGAGGTAGAACACGTCGCCCGGGTAGGCTTCGCGGCCGGAAGGGCGCTTCAGGATCAGCGCGACCTGGCGGTAGGCGACGGCGTGCTTGGAAAGGTCATCGAAGACGATCAGGCAGTCCTGACCCTTGTCCATCAGGAACTCGGCGATCGAGCAGCCGGCGTATGGCGCCAGGAACTGCATGGCCGCGGCGTCCGAAGCGGAAGCGGAAACGATGGTGGTGTATTCCATCGCACCGGCGTCTTCCAGGGTCTTCTGGATCCGGGCAACGTTCGAGAGCTTCTGGCCGATGGCGACGTAGATGCAATAGAGCGGCTTGTGGTTCTGCAGCTTGCCCTGCTCCGCGGCCTTGTTCTGCTTGGCCTGGGAAATGATGGTGTCGACGGCGATCGTCGTCTTGCCGGTGGCACGGTCACCGATGATCAGCTCGCGCTGGCCGCGGCCGACGGGGATCATGGCGTCGATCGACATGATGCCGGTCTGCACGGGCACCGAGACCGACTTGCGCTTGATGATGCCGGGCGCGATCTTCTCCATCGGGTAGAAGGCATCCGGGACGATCTCGCCCTTGCCGTCGATCGGGTGACCGAGGGCGTTCACGACGCGACCGAGCAGCTTGTGACCGACGGGGACGGAAAGGAGCTTGCCGGTGGTCGAGCACTCGGTGCCGGCGGTGATCTTCTCGTAGCTGCCGAGAAGCACCACGCCGACTTCGCCGTCTTCGAGGTTCATCGCCAGGCCGATCACGCCGCCCGGGAACGAGATCATCTCGTTGAGCATCACGTCCGAAAGGCCTTCGACCTTGGCCACGCCGTCACCGACTTCGCGGACCACGCCGACGTTGGTTTTTTCGACGGAGGCCGTGACGTTGGCGATCTCCTTTTCGAGTTCCTGAAGGATGCTGCTCATGGGAAGAGTTTGCTAGATTTCGGTGTTACAAGTGTTCAGCAAAGGCGGAGATGCCGTAGGTCAGAAAGCATTGGCGAGGCGGTCGAGGCGGCCCTGCACGGTGCCGTCGAAAACGTCGTCTCCGACACGGATCTTAAGGCCGCCGAGGAGGGCGGGATTCGTGCGGAATTCAAAGGAGAGGCCGACGCCGTATTTGACGGCGATGCCACCGACGATGCGGTCGCGGGAAGCTTGGTCGAGTTCCTGGGCGCTTTCGATGACGACGCGGCGGCGTTCGGCTTCGATGCGGATCAGGCGCTTCAGGGCATGAAGCACGCCGCGGAAGCCGCGGGGCTGCTCCTGCGCGAACTGGCGGATGGCCGCGGAAAGCTTGGCCTCGTCAAGACGACCGCCGGACTGGCAAAGCCGGAAGATGCGGCGGGCGGTGGCGGTGGCGGTCTTGGTAACTTTCATGACGAGGCGGAGGAAAGGGAGAAGATCAGCGTTCGACCGAAGCGAGGGCTTCCTGGTTGATGCGCACTTGGTCCTCTTGGTTCAGGACCTTGCCGGTGACCTGAGCAGTGGTGGCGGCGACAAGTCGGCCGAATTCCTGCTTGAGCTCGGCCTTGAGGGTGACGCGCTCGGCTTGGGCGGCAGCTTCGGCCTTGGCCAGGATCTGCTGGGCGGCGGAGATGGCCTCCTGGGCCTTCTGCTCGGAAAGGACGGCGGCGCTGGTCTTGGCTTCGTTGATCAGACGCGTCGCATCTTCGTTGGCCTTGGCGATGGCGGCAGCCGTCTCGATCTCGGAATCCGCGAGGCGCTGCTCGATCTGGGCCAATTTCGACTCGCCCCCGGCGATTCGGTTGCGGCGCTCTTCAAGCATCGCCTGGACAGGTCCGAAGGCGAATTTCTTGAGAAGGAAGGCCACGATCAGGAAAGACACGCACTGGCTGATGAAAAACGGCCAGTCGATTTTGAACGTGCGGAAAATTTCACCCACGACATCGCCGTCAGCTTCGACGGGAGGAGTGGCGGCCAGGAGATCGAGAATCGGAGTCATCGGACGAAATGCTGGAGAGACGGGTGAAATCGGAAGAAGGAAAAAGGGGTGATGCGGAAGCCCGGATAGGGCTTCCGCACCGGGAAGGCTTACTTCGCAAGGAAGATCGCGAAGAACACGATACCTTCGATAAGCGCTGCAAGAATGATCGAGATGGTCAGGACGTTACCGGCAGCACCTGGGTTGCGGCCGGTGGCTTCCGCCGCCTTGGCACCGAGGAGACCGATACCGATTGCAGCACCGGCGGCGGCGAAGGCCACGTGGATGTTGCCGGCAACTTCAGCAAGGATTGGAGTCATCATGGTAGTTCAGTTTTGGTGTTTCGCCGGTCCCCACGGTCATTGCCATGGTCGGGCCGGGAGATTGGTTTCAGTGATGGGCGTGATCCTTGTCGTGATCATCGCCGTGGTCGCAGATCAGCTTCAGGAAGACCGCGGTGAGAAGCATGAAGACCAGCGCCTGGATGAGACCCACAAGCAGCTCCATGAAGTAGAATGGGAGCGGCGGGAGCCAGGCGAGGAACTTGTTGTCTCCCACGACGAGCATCATGTTCTCCAAGATGTTCTCTCCGGCGAAAATGTTGCCAAAGAGACGGAAGGAGAGAGCGACCGGACGGAACAGGATCGAGACGACTTCGATAACTCCGACGAATGCGAAAACCGCAAACATCAGAACCGCCATGAGGCCGCCGAATTTGCCTTTCGGCGCGAAGATGTGCGCAAGGAATCCTTTCAGACCGTTCTCGGTGATCGCCCAGTAGAACCAGAGGATGGCGAAGGTGAAGGCCATAGCCGCCGTCATGTTAAGATCCGCATTTCCGCCACGGAGGAAGGGACGGAAGGTATCGTGGGGATCCACGCCGGGACCGCTGAGGGTCCACCCGACGGTGCCGACACCCGGAATCAGGCCGAACCAATTCGTGAAAAGAATCAGCACGAAGATGGTGCCGAAAAACCAGAAAGTGCGCTTGACCAGGTGCTTGCCGAGAATCCCTTCAAGGAAGGTGTAAAGGCTCTCCACCAGCCACTCGACGAAGTTCTGGAGGCCGGACGGAACTAGCGTGAGCTTCTTGGTAGCCAGTTGGGCCACAAGGATGATCGATGCCGCGACGATCCAGACCATCAGCATCGAGTTCGTGACGACGAAGGGTCCCAGCTCAAAAATCGCTTCGGCATGAGCCGGAAGATGATCGTGGCCCGTCTGAGCTGCCCCGTGTGTGGCATCCGCGGCGAAAGCCGGCACCGCACAGCAGAGCCATGCGAACAGGGTCGAAAAGATGGAGCGACGGTTCATGCCTGATGGCGCTTCGGGCCGAAAGCGCGGGGCGGCTGTATCAAAGGGTTTTGTAACGGCGCAAGAGCTATTTGTGAAAAATTTCACAAGCTTCGCGAAACATTGAAAATGTGTCGGTTACGAAAGGGCTCAAAGTGCGCTCCGGGAGGCGTGCAGAGCGAGTAGCGCATCGGTTCCTGTAACGATTGCGTCATTTCCGATTCCACAGGCGGCCACGACCGCGAAATCCTGCGCCAGCGCTTGGGAGATAAGTTCTTCCGCGGGCAGGCAGGGACGGGCCGAAACTTCGACCAGGGAGAAGACCAGGGGACCGCAGCGGTGATAGGTCCGGTAGACCAGCGCGGTGCAGGCCAAGCGGTCCGCCTTCCGGAAATCGAAGGAGAAGTCGAAGGGCTTGTCCGTGTGGTCCATCGCGCGGGTCAGGGCCGCGGCCAGGGCGCCGGGATCGAGCGGCGGACGCAGGACGACGAAGGAATCGACCTCCAGGGTGTCCTCGGCCAGGCGGAGCAGGACGCCGTCTTTTTTCGCTTCCAGGAAACAAATTCCGCCGGTGAGGCGGCGCTCGAGCGGCGGGGCGAGTTTCACGCCGTGCGCCGCGCGCTGCTCCGGACTGCCCAGGTAGAGGGCGGCGTGGGGCCAGTGGCCGGGGAGGAAAAGATTGCTCAACGCGTCATCGTGGCGGGTCACGAAAATATCCCCGGGGCGGACGAGGGCGAGGGTTTCCTCCCGGAGCGCGGCGCTGACACGTTTCGGCGCACCGCCCGGTTTGAGGCCCGGCTGACGCAAATCGGCGATGGCGCGGCCGGACCACTCGAAGAAGCCGAACACCGATTGTTTCCATGCCGAATGGTGGCGGCGCTTGAAAGAAAACCAGCGGTAGCGGAGGTGGCGGCGGACAATGCCGGGGCGGACGCTGGCCAGCCAGGCTTCCTCCGCGGCGAGCAGCGCGGGCAAGCGCGCGAAGACGGGGTCTTCCGCCATTGCGGCGATACTACTACGATGTTCGTAGTAGAAGTCCGCGGCAGCGGCGAAGCGGTTCAGGCGCAAGGGATCGCTGGCGGCCCGGTAGATGTTCGCGAAGGTCTTGCGGGGAATGCCGCGCAGGGAGTCGCCTTCATCGAGTTTCTTGCGCAGCGGCCGGCAGCGCTCCCCTTGTGCAATAAGGCTCAGGGAGCCCCGCACCAGCAGGCAGGCGGCCCCGAAGGCCGCGGCGAAGGCCGGCAGGTGGAGGGCCCACTCCTTGGAATCGCGGCCGCTGGCGGGCTCCGTGGCGGCGAGCACCTGCAGCAGCGCGGTGCGCACGCCCAAGTACTGCGCGTATCGTAGTTTGATCTCTTCCTCCTCGTCGGGCGCGAGGTAGCCGCGCGCCTCGGCCGCATCTAACACCTCCGGCGGGAAGCACGGTTCCGCGGCGGCGGAAGCGCCCGCGAGAACGAGCGCCGCACGGGTGAGGATCCTATCGCGATGGGCGGTTTCCGACATGGTCAATGGGCTGACAGGGGATTTACGATGACCCTCGTATCGACTTGTCATGGACCCTGCAAGCAGCCGCTAGCGGGCCTCGCCCTAGGACCGGGGCCGGATTGCGCGTCTCTATTTTAGCTTGCCAAATAAGGGCTCGCGCCGCAATTACGTCGTCGCCATGAACAAAGCTGAACTCGTCGAAGCCATTCAGAAAGCCCTCGGTAAGGACGCCACCAAGCGTGCCGCCGAAGACGCCCTTTCTGCCGTCCTCACCTCCATCGAAAAGGGCGTGAAGAAGGACAAGAAGGTCCAGATCATCGGCTTCGGCACTTTCGAAGTGAAGAAGCGCGCCGCTCGTCAGGGCCGCAACCCGAAGACCGGCGAAGCAATGAAGATCGCGGCCTCCAAGTCCGTCGGTTTCAAGGCCTCCTCCACGCTGAAGGCTGGTCTTTGATTCGCGAGGGTGCCCATTTCCGCTTGGAACAGGCACCCGAGGAATCTAAAAAATCCCAAAACTGACGACCCCGGCAGGCTGCCGGGGTCGTTGTTTTTCAAATGACCAGAGGCGGAAGCGGTCGCTACCACCGCTCCTCAAAACAAGTGTCCCAGCCATGAAGCCGCGACTCACCCTGGCGGAAGCCACCCTGCCCGACGGCACCGTAATCGGCCTGCACGAACACGACGGCCGGAAATATTTGCAACAGGGGAGCGTGCAGCTCGCCGGCCCGGTGACCCGCGCCAGCGAGCGCGAACTCGGCCGGATCGCCTGCCAACCCTTCCGCCCGGCGCGGCAGCCGATGATCTGGATCACCGGGATGGGCCTGGGGGAAATCCTGGCCGGCGTCATGGAGACCCTGCCGCAGAAGAAGGCGACCTATCTCATCGGCGAGCCATGGACCATGCTTCCGGAGTGGCATCGCCAATTCCTGCCCGAGAGTCCGGCGATCACCGATCCGCGAGTGCAAATCGGGCCGCGGGCCGACGCGACCGCCTTCCACGAGTATCAGGAAGTGCTGCATGCGGTCCTGATCCACGCCGACACCTCGCCGCTCGACTCCAACGGGCGTTCGCTTTTCGAAGACCGGCGCTGGCTCGCAGCAGTACACGGCGCGCTGCAGCCCGGCGGCTTGCTCGGCATCGCCTCCTCGCGGCCGGTCCCGCAGATCGAACGCAACCTGGCACGTGCAGGCTTCGAGGTGGTGCGCCACGAGATCGATGCCAGCCCGAACGCGCGCCGCCCGCGGCGACATTTCCTTTGGCTTGCCCGGAAAGGCAAATCCGGCGAGTGATATCGCTAACATCCCATTCCTAGTATGAAGTCACTCCTCCTCTTGGCGGCCGGTATGGCCGTTTCTTCCGCAGCCGAGGTTACCGTCGAACCGAAGCCCTTCGCCATCGACCGCAGCTTCCAGGCGATGATCCTGCCAGCGAAACCGACCTTGATCGCGATCGATCCGACGAGCTGGCCGGACTTCACCATCGAGCAGATCATCCCCCACGGCACGGAAGTGAAGAAGGGCGATGTGCTGGTGAAATTCGACCGCGAGGGCTACGACCGCAAGCTGGAGGACGCGAAGCGCGCCGTCGAAAGCCGGGCGCTGACCTTAGCCAGCCAGGAGCTCGCCTTCGTGAAGCTGGGCGAGGAAACCGCGATCCGCCTCGATGCCGCGCGGCGCGCGCAACGGGTGGCCGCAGAAGAACTCGAGTATTTCACGAAGATCAACCGCAAGGCGCAGGAAGAGGAAGCGGCAGACGATCTCGAAGGATCGAAGCACCGTCTCGAGGCCACCCAGGAAGAGCTGAAGCAGCTCAAGATGATGTACGAGGCGGACGATCTCACGGAACAGACCGAGGAGATTATTTTGAAGCGTCAGCAGTACGCGGTGAAGTCGTCCGAGCTGTCCTTGAAGCACGCCGAATTGACCCACAAGCGGACCATGGACGTGCAGCTGCCGCGGCAACTCGAGACGCTCACCACTTCCGCGAAATCCACGGCGATCGAACTGGAGAAGGCGGAGAAGAATCTCCCGCGCGGCTTGGAAACGGCGCGCCTCGACTTGGAAGCGGCGCGGATCGCCTCAACGCGCGAGAAGAAGGATCTGGCGGATCTGGAGAAGGATGCCGCGCTCTTCGAGATCAAGGCGGATGGCGAAGGAACTTTCTACTACGGCTCTCTCGACGAGGGACGCTGGACCTTGGGCGAACTTGCGAAGACTCTGGTGAAGGGCGGCAAGGCACCCTTCGTGCGGCCTTTTGCATCGGTGGTACCGAAGAACGCCGATCTCGGCCTGGTAGCTCACGTCGACGAAGGCATCGCGCGCAGCTTGCGGGCATCGATGAAGGGCAGCGTCACCGCCGGAGGTCGCGAAGACGTGGCGCTGACCGCCATCATCCACAAGATCGCCGCAGTACCGGCCGCCGATGGAAGGTACCGCATCGATCTCATTCCGGAGTGGCCGGAAGATGCGAAGCTGGAGTTCCCCGCCGATCTGGAGGTGGTGCCCGGAATGAATTTCGAGTGCCGCTTCGTGGTCCACAAGGGCGACGCCGTGGTGACCCTGCCGGCCAAGGCCCTGCGCGCTGCCGATGAAGGCAAATGGAGCGTCCAGGTGAAGATGGCCGATGGCAAGAGCGAGACCCGTAGCGTGCAACGCGGCCGGGCTTCCGGCGATCGCGTGGAGATTCTCGCGGGCCTCGATGCCGGCCAAGTGGTGATCATCCCCGAGTAACACCGTGCAAAGGATTCTCGCTGCCATCGTCCTGAGCGTCGCGACCCTCGCCGCGCAGGAAACACCGCAGGCGGTGGTCAACGAGGTCACCGTCGCCGGCTCGATCCGGCGCGGCGTGGACTTCCTGATCGCCGACCAGAATTCCAACGGATCTTGGGGCGGGCCGACGCGGACCAAGGGGCTGAACATCTACGCACCGCTGCCCGGCGCGCATCACGCCTTCCGCGCAGGGGCCAGCGGGCTCGCTCTTTCAGGGTTGATCGACAGCGGCGACACGCGGCCGGAAACCCTGGCCGCCATCGCGAAGGGCGCGGCATGGATGGAGAGCGAGCTGCCGAAGC